>NZ_JBIWNX010000009.1:0-3102 GCF_044767415.1 Nocardioides sp. NPDC101246 | reverse complement strand
GAGTCGGTCAGGATGAGCCGACTCGGTGGGGGAGTCGGTCAGGATGAGCCGACTCGGCGGGGGAGTCGGTCAGGATGAGCCGACTCGGCGCGACCAAAGTCGAGTGAGGTCGCGACGGAAGGACGATGCCGCGACGCCGGCTCGTTTCTAGCCTGGACTCATGCGTCGGCAACAGATGGTCCCGGTAGCGCTCCTGGTCGCCGCAGTCGGTCTGCTCGGACTGGGTGTCGTCGGCCCGCCGACGGCGGATGGTGGCATCCGGATCACGCCAGGGGTGCCGATCCTGCTGGTCGCGGCAGGGGTGAGCTGGTGGTGGCGGGGTAGTACCGGCGCGGTCCTCGGTCTGGTCGCGGTCGCCGTCGTGACGGTCGCGTCGCTCGGTGCAGGACTCGGGCCGGACCTGATCGGTGACCGCGGGCTGCCGGTTGCCGTGGCGCGCTGGGTCCAGGTGGTGGGGCTGGCTGCCGCGACGTACGCCTTGGTCCAGTGGCTGGTGGCACGACGGTCGCCGGTGGGGACAGCCGGTGAGCGACCTCGCCGCGACCGGAGCAAGGTCCTCCAGGTCACGGGTCTCCTGGTGCTGTGCGGGATCGGGGCCGAGCTGCTGGCGGCGTACGGCGACAGCACGGGCAACGTCGGCGGAATCGCGTTCGCGCTGGTCTTCTTCGGGGCCCTCTACGGTGCTCCGGCGCTGCTGGCCCGGGAGCTGGTGCGCCGCCTCGGCTGGGGCTGGCCGAGCCTGCTGCTCATCTTCGCGGCTCTGGGGGTGGCGGAGGCGGGCCTCATCGACCAGTCGCTGTTCAGCGCCGACTACGGCGGCTACGCGGGATGGGAGGAGAACCGGGAACCGACCCTGATCCCGTCGTTGGGATTCAGCGGCTACAACGCCTACTCCTTCATCATCGGGCACGTGATCTTCAGCTTCGCCGCGCCCGTCGCGCTGGCCGAGGCCTGGGTGCCGAACCGCGCCCGAAAGCCGTGGCTGGGCCCCATCGGCACCGCTCTCGCTGCGGTCGCGTACGTCATCGCGGCGTTGTTCATCCTCACCGACCCGGAGTCGCGCTCCGGGAGCCCGGCCCAGCTGCTCGCCACGGCCGGAGTGATCGTCGTCCTGCTTCTCCTCGCCGTCGTCCTCGGCCGGCGAGCACAGACGGCCAGCCATCGGGCCGCGGCAGGTGAAGTGCCGCTCTGGGCTCTCTTCGTCACCGCACTGGTCTTCGCGCTCGTCCCGGATATGACCCCCGCGACCTGGCTGGGCGTGGCCATCGCGACCACCACCACAGCCGTGTTCGGCGTCCTGATCCTGCTGGCCGCCCGGACGAGGGTGTGGACGGTTCGGCACGCGGCGACGATCGGCGCTGCGTACCTTGTCGAGCGGGGCTTGTTGGCGTTCACCTACTTCCCACTCATCGGCGATGTCGCGCCGGGCCCGAAGTACGCCCACAACGTGGTCATGCTTCTCGTCGTCGCGCTCGCGGGATGGCTGGCGCTGCGGGGTCGTGCTGCCACGGCCCCGCCTGCGGAGCGCGCCGCTCTGCCGACTGTTTAGGGGCGGCGGGTGAACCGGATGGTGCCGTCCGGTAGTCGTTCATGGAGGTACGCCGGGGTGTGGGCCAGGCGGTGGTGATGCTGGCACAACAACGCCCCGTCCTTGAGGTCGGTCTTGCCTCCCGCAGCCCAGGGGTCGAGGTGGTGGGCGTCGCACCATTCGGGTGGCATGTCGCATCCTTCGGCTTGGCAGCACTTGGCCTGCAGTCGGAGTGCTTTGCGTTGGATGGGTTGGAAGAACCTGCTGGCCCGGCCGGCGTCGAGGACCTCACCATCACCGCCCAACACCCAGGGGATGATGGTGGCGTTGCAGGCCATCCGTCGGGCTTCGGCGGCGGTGATGGTGGTGCCGTTGGTCTCGTCATAGCCCAGGGTGGCGGTGCCGAGGTCCTTGCGAAGCTCCTCGAGGGAGATCACCACGTTGACCACGGTGGCGTCGCCGCCGTGGCGGGGCAGGGTGGTGGGGTCGATGGTCTCCAAGAGCCGCGAGAACCCCTGCCCCATCAACCGCTCCCACGGCGGCAACGAGGCACCCTTGCCGACGAGCTGCTGTTTGCGGGGTTGGGCGTAGGCCTCAACTAGCCGCTTGAACCGCATCCCGATCGAGACCGGCAAGACACCGTCGAACCCGACGGTCCCGTCGTGGTTGTCCCACACCCGCAACGCGGTCCTCTGCTGGGCCCGTTCCTCCTCAGCGAGGAGGGCCTGGGCTTCGGCGTCTTCGAACCGGGCGGGGTCGATCTCGGCCAGGATCTTTCGGCCGCCGATCGCCAGTTCGTTCGCGGTGAGCCTGGTGGCGTAGTCGACCAGGAGCTTCTCGGCCAGGGCCAGGTCTTCGGCGCTGGCGACCGGGTCGGCCTCGATCTTGTCGAGGGCCTTCGTGATGACCCGGGCCTTGTCCGGGGCGACGACACCGGCAGCAAGACCCTCGGCGACGAGGTGGTACTTCGCGACACTGCTGGCGAGTTTGATCTGGGATCGGGCCACGGCTTTGTCGAGGAGGAGTTCGGCGCGCATCCAGGCGGAGGCGTCCTTGTCGCCGGTCTCCTCGGCGATATCACCGGCCGTGGCCAACACTCGGAGCTTCAGGGCGGCCTGCTGGGCCTGGATGGTCTCCAGGCGGGCCAGCAGGTCCTTCTTCTGGCCGGTGCGCCAGTAGGCAGGGTCGCTCGCGAGGAGGTCGTGGAGGGAGGACTCGATGGCAGCGAGTGCGGCGTCGATCGCACCACCGGGGTTGGTGCCCCAGTGGGCGACATCGTGCTCGAGACTCATCGTGATCCCTCCCTTCATAGGTGTGTCGTGATGGGTCTGATTCTACGCCCTCGAACGGATACCTAGCCACCTATAGGTGCAGGTCAGAGGCTATTTTCGCGGTGAGCGAACGGCATCGTCCCTGTGGATGGTAAGTGGCCCGAAGGGCCACCCCTCCACCCCCAAAGCCCCATTAGACCCAGCAGGATTCCGCTGCGCCACACCCGGGCCGCCGCCCCGATAGCCAGCCAAATCTTTTCTCGATCTGGTCCGGAGTCCAGGACCGCCGAAGGCGGCCGGCGA
>NZ_JBIWNX010000008.1:310737-312613 GCF_044767415.1 Nocardioides sp. NPDC101246 | reverse complement strand
TTTTCTTTGGGGTGGGCGGCCAACCCCACCACCACCACCACCAAAAACCCACACTCACTTGTTCTGCGGGCGCGGGGTGTGTGGGGGGCGGAGTTGGGCCCCCCCCCCCCCCCCACAACTACGGATTCGGCATCCGCTCCTGCGGTCTCGATCGAGACGAGTCAGGCGACCTGGTGCTGGGCCGGGAGGTCGAGGAAGCCGGCATCGCCGCCGGCGTAGTAGGTCGCCGGGTCGGCCTCGGCGAGGGGAAGCCGGCGACGAAGGCGCTCGACGAGATCCGGATTGGCGAGGTACGCCCGGCCGAAGCTCACCAGGTCGGCACCCAGGCCGAGCCAGCGGTCCGCGGAGGCCAGATCGGTCGGCCTGGCTCCGAACGCCGCATCACCGCGGGTCAGCCAGGAGCTCGGGTTGACGATCATGGTTCCGTCCCACCGCTTGCGCAGGTCGAGCAAGGTCGCCTCATCAGTGGTGGCCTCGAGGTGGACGTACGCCAGCCCGAGCCGGTTGAGCTCGGCGAGCAACGCCGCATAGACCTCCGCATGATCGGGCTCGGTGACGTCCCAGAGCCCTGCACCGGGCGAGAGCCGGATGCCGACGCGGTCGCCGCCGACGGCGTCCACCGTCGCCGCGACCGCCTCGACGGCGAACCGGATCCGGTTGGCCACCGAGCCGCCGTAGCGATCGGTTCGCAGGTTGGCGTTGGTCGAGAGGAACTGGCTGATCAGGTAGCCGTTGGCCCCGTGCAGCTCGACCCCGTCGAAACCGGCGCCCACCGCACGGCGGGCAGCTTCGGCGTACGACCCCGCCTGCTCCGCGATCTCCGCGGTCTCCAGGGCACGCGGCACCGGCGCGGGCTGGGGCCCGGTCGGCGTGAAGACGTCGGCGGCCGCGGTGACGGCTGAGGGAGCCACCGGCCGGAGGCCGGAGATCGACTCGTGCGAGATCCGGCCGCCGTGCATGAGCTGGGCGAAGATCCGGCCACCGTTGATGTGGACCGCGTCGGTGACCTGCCGCCAGGAGGCGGCCTCCTCCTCGGTGCGCAGTCCCGCGGTGTTGGGGTTCGAGGTGCCGACACGGTTGGGGGCGATCCCGTCGGAGACGAGCAGCCCGGCGGTCGCCCGCTGAGCGAAGTACGTCGCCATCGAAGGCGTCGCCAGTCCGTCGGCGGTGCCTCGGGCGCGGGTCATCGGCGCCATCACGATCCGGTTCGGCAGCGTCAGCGGGCCCAGGTGGTGGCGGTCGAAGAGGCTGGTCACAGGTGAGCTCCTTGGGAGTGGCAGTGGTTCGCCACGTACGCTAGAACCTGACACTGACGTCAGAGGCAAGTCTTGTGCCGGAGATCACCCAGGAGGAGTTCGATGCGGATCGGCGAGCTCGCGAGGCGAGCAGGCGTGAGCGTCCGCTCGCTGCGCTACTACGAGGAGCAGGGGCTGCTCGAGTCCGAGCGCAGCAGCAGCGGCCAGCGGCACTATCCGGAGGCGGCCGTCGACCGGGTGATCCTCCTCCAGCGGCTCTACGCGGGCGGACTCTCGAGCCGTACGATCGGCGAGGTCCTCCCCTGCGTCGACCGGCCGAGCGCCGACACCTCCGAGGCCGCCTTCGAGATGATGGTCGGCGAGCGCGACCGGCTCAGCGCCCACATCGAGGACCTGCTCCGGACCCGCGACATGCTCGACGAGCTGATCGCCACGAACCGCCGCCACAACGCGACCCTCGCGTCGGACTCAGCCCGCTGACCGACCGGCCGAGACAGCAGAAGTGGGGGGGGGGGGGGGGGGGGGGGGGGGGGGCGCGCGCCGCCGGCGGGGGGGGGGGGGGGGGGGGGCGGCGGGGGGGGGGGGGGGGGGGGGGGGGGGGGGGGGGGGGGCCGCCCCCG
>NZ_JBIWNX010000008.1:290740-310729 GCF_044767415.1 Nocardioides sp. NPDC101246 | reverse complement strand
CCCCTCCCTCCCTCCCCCCCCACACACCCCCCCCCCCCCCCCCCCCCCCCCCCCCCGGGCGGGGGGGCCCCCCCCCCCCCGCGCCCGGCCGCGCCCCCCCCCCCCCCCCCCCCCCCCCCCCCACTTCTACAGATTCGCTGCGTGGTCGCGGCGACCTCGAACTCGAAGGCGTGGATCTCGACCCGCAGTCGCGGCTTCGCAAGCTCAGCCGCGCGCTCGCTCGATCCCTTCGCGGTGTGACCCTGCTCGTCCCTCGCAGGGTCACAGGCTCAGGACTTGTAGTCCTTGAGCAGCGAACGCCCGATGATCATCTTCTGGATGTCGCTGGTGCCCTCACCGATGAGCATGAACTTGACCTCGCGCATGATCCGCTCGATCTCGTACTCCTTGGAGTAGCCGTAGCCACCGTGGATCCGGAAGGAGTCCTCGACGACCTCGTTGGCGTACTCCGAGGCGACCATCTTGGCCATCCCGGCCTCCACGTCCATCCGCTTGCCGGTGTCCTTCAGGCGCGCAGCACGAACCATCATGTTGTGGGAGACCTCGACCTTGGTGCCCATCTCCGCGAGACGGAACAGGATCGCCTGGTGCTCGGCGATCTTCTTGCCGAAGGTCTGACGCTGCTGGGAGTAGGCGATACCGAGCTCGAAGCCACGGATCGCCAGACCACAGGCGCGGGCGGCGACGTTGACCCGGCCGACCTCGACACCGTCCATCATCTGGAAGAAGCCCTTGCCCGGGGTGCCACCGAGGATCTGGTCGGCCGAGATCTTGTGACCCTCGAAGATCATCTCGGTCGTGTCGATGCCCTTGTAGCCCATCTTGTCGATCTTGCCGGGCACCGTGACGCCCTGAGCGGTCTCGCCGAAGCCCGGGGTCTTCTCCACCAAGAAGGTGGTCATGTTCTTGTAGACGCTCTCGGCGCCCTCGTCGGTCTTGGTCAGCACCGCGACCAGCGTGGAGGAGCCACCGTTGGTCAGCCACATCTTCTGACCGGTGATCTCGTACGAACCGTCGGCCTGCTTGGTCGCCTTGGTCGACACCGCGCTCACATCCGAGCCGAGACCGGGCTCGGACATCGAGAACGCGCCGCGTACCTCGCCGGTCGCCATCCGCGGCAGGTAGTTCTGCTTCTGCTCCTCGGTGCCGTGCTGCATCAGCATGTAGGCCACGATGAAGTGGGTGTTGATGACACCGCTCACACTCATCCACCCGCGCGCGATCTCCTCGACGCACAGCGCGTACGTCAGCAGCGACTCGCCCAGACCGCCGTACTCCTCCGGGATCATCAGACCGAAGATGCCCAGCTCCTTGAGACCCTCCACGATCTCGGTCGGGTACTCATCGGCGTGCTCCAGCTCCTGGGCCACCGGGATGACCTTCTCGTCCACGAACTGACGGACGGTCTTCAGGATCTCTTCCTGAATGTCGGTGAGACCCTCGGTCTCGGCAAGGCGACCCATGCTCAACTCCTAATCTCGGTGGGCTGTTGAGACCACCACGACGTCACTGCGGCAGGTTACCAATCAGTAACCATCAGGGACAGGTGACTCCCGCCACATCGCGATCCTACGACGCTCAGACCCGCCGTCCGACTGCCGAGAAGAAGGGCCTGAAGAGCTTGTCGTACGACGCCTTGGTGACGCTCACGTAGCCCGACCGCTTCCCGCTGCCGGCCGAGGTGGACATCTGGGTGCTCGAGCTGAACGCGAACGCCGGGGTGGCACCGGTCCTGCTGATCAACAGCACGGTCGCTCGCAGTCCGGCGCGGTCGTATCCGTCCGGTTGCCGCACGGCCCAGCTCTCCTTGTCCACGTCCTTGCCGAGGACCCGCTGCAGCGAGCGCATCTCGTCGGTGGTGGTCCGCTCCGCGGTCACGACCTGGACCCGCGCGCCACGCGACTTGGCCCGCTTCAGCGCCCGGAGCACCTTGCCGTTGCTCAGCGCGCGGGTGGCCAGGTGGACGACCTGACCGCGCTTGGTGCTGTTGATCGACTTCAGGACCGTACGCAGCACGCTCTGCTCGTCGGTGGCGCTGAGTCCCGGGTCGGTGACCACGACACCCGGCCCGAACCTGACCCGGGAGGAGCCGTCGGTGGAGGTGACCGGGAGCGGCGAGAAGTCGACGCGGACCGCGTGGTGGTCGGACTCGAGCCCGAAGGCACGCTGGTTGCCCGTGGCGAACCGCGCGATCCCGCGAGCCAGCACGTAGTCGATGGTCGAGGCCCGGCCGTGCGTGACCGGGGCTTGCTGGGTGACGTCATAGCTGGGGGTCAGGTGCTGCGCGGCGAAGATGTCACTCGGGTAGCGCGAGCCTCCGTACTGCACGTTCAGGTCGCCTCCGACCATCACCGGGCCACGCCTGGCCAGCGCCTTGACGAGCACGTTCAGCGCACGGGCGGAGGGACGGACCAGGTCGCCGTAGTACTTGGACTTGGGCGCGAAGTGCACCGCGACCACCGAGACGTTCCGGCCGGTCGCACGGTTCTCGAGGGTGACCCAGTTGGCGTACCTGATGCCCCAGTGCAGCCGCTGGTCGGGCGACTTGCCGCGCTTGTTGCTGATCTGGTGGATGCCCTTCGAGGTCGCTGCCCACTTGTCGTTGTCCCACGCCACCGCCGTCGCCGACCTGTACGGGTCGCCGCCCTTGCGCCACACGCGGTAGCGCCCCGGCTCGAGACTGGCGCTCCGGCGGCCGTTCACCTCGTTGTAGGTGATGAAGTCCGGCGCCGTGTCGACGACCTCGCGTACGTCCTTCTTGAACCTCGCCGTGCCCATGCTGGCCCTGATGTTGGCCTGGACCATCCGGTAGCGCGGCGGCGAGTAGGCGACGGTCTCCAGGTCCGTCGCGGACGGAGCGGACGAGTCGCGCACGGCGACGAGCGCGCCGCCGAAGAGCCCGATGACGAGCCCCGCGGAGAGCAGGGTCTTGACCACCCGACCCCCGTGAGACGGGACATGAGGTCGTGTACGCATCTCTTCGGCTCCCCTCGCAGCAGTCGCGACCGATCACTCTGGTCACATAGATACCTTTTGTAACACAGGTATCAGCCAGATCTGCGGCTCCATTCCGGAGGGAGTTCGGATAGACCATCGAATCCCGGTTCCGTGCCACCGCGTGAGCGCCGAAGCGATCTGCTGGGGTCCATGTCATAACGTTGGTCCGTGAGCACCTCGCCCAACCGCGTCTACGCGGCACGCCTGGTCGGCCTTCCGATCTTCGACCCGCTCGGTGAGCAGGTCGGCAAGGTGCGAGATCTCGTGGTCACGGTCAGATCCGACGCGCGGCAGCCGCGCGTGCTGGGCCTGGTCGTCGAGGTCTTCGGGCGCCGGCGCATCTTCGTGCCGATGACCCGGGTGACCAGCATCGACTCCGGGCAGATCTACACGACCGGCCTGCTCAACATGCGCCGCTTCCAGCAGCGGTCGACCGAGACCCTGGTCATCGGCCAGATGTTCGACCGGCAGGTCACGATCCGCAGCACCGGTGTGTCCGGGACGGTGTACGACGTCGGCATGGAGCAGGCCCGCAACCGCGACTGGCTGCTCTCCCGGGTGGCCGTGCAGGAGCCCTCCAAGGGCCTGCGCCGCCGCGGCCAGACCCATGTGGTCGAGTGGGACGACGTCGAGGGCCTGGCCCGCCGCTCCCCCACCCAGGCCGCGACCCACCTGGTCCAGGCGATCCAGGAGATGCGCCCGGCCGATGCCGCGACGATGATCCACGAACTGCCTCCCGAGCGTCAGCGGCAGGTGATCGCCGCCCTCGACGACGAACGGCTCGCCGAGGTGCTCGAGGAGCTCCCCGAGGACGACCAGGTCGCCATCGTGCGGGCCCTGGACTCCGAGCGTGCCGCCGACGTGCTCGAGGAGATGTCACCCGATGACGCCGCCGACCTCATCGCCGAGCTGCCGGAGGAGACCGCGACCCTGCTGCTCGAGCTGATGCAGCCCGAGGACGCCAAGGACGTCCTGCGGCTGATGTCCTACGAGGAGGACACCGCCGGCTCGATGATGACCCCCGAGCCGGTCATCGTCGGCCCGGACGCGACCATCGCCGACGCCCTCGCACTCGTACGCAACCCCGACCTCACCCCGGCCGAGGCATCCGTCGTCTACGTCTGCCGTCCGCCGCTGGAGACGCCGACCGGCAAGTTCCTCGGCATCGCCCACATCCAACGACTGCTGCGCGAGCCTCCCTCGACACTGGTCGCGGGCGCGCTCGACGAGTCCCTGGAGCCGCTGCGCCCCGAGGACAGCACCGAGCAGGTCGCGGCCCACCTGGCGACGTACAACCTGGTCGCCGCTCCCGTCGTCGACGAGAACGGCCATCTGGCCGGCGCGGTCACGGTCGACGACCTGCTCGACCATCTGCTCCCGGAGAACTGGCGCGAGAACCTCGCCCGCCAGGAGTCGGCGACCGAGCCTCGTCCCGACACGCGACCCGACACCCGCCCGAACAAGGTGATCACCCCCGAGATGGTGCGCCGTGGCTGACGCACGCGCCGCCCGCGGCCGCCTCGACACCCCGCGCGAGCTGCGCCGCCCTCTCGTCAAGCGGCCCGCCTTCCGCGCCGACTTCGGCTCCTTCGCCGAGGCGTTCGCCCGCTACATGGGCACGGCGCGGTTCATCGGCTGGATGACGATGGTCGTGCTGATCTGGGTCGCCTGGAACACCCTCGCGCCCAGCGAGTGGCGCTTCGACCAGTTCCCGTTCATCTTCCTGACCCTCGCGCTGAGCCTGCAGGCCTCGTACGCCGCCCCGCTCATCCTGCTCGCCCAGAACCGCCAGGAGGACCGCGACCGCGCGCTCGCCGAGCAGGACCGCCGGATCGCCTCCCAGTCCAAGGCCGACATGGAGTTCCTCGCCCGCGAGACCGCGTCGCTGCGGATGGCCCTCGGCGAGGTCGCCACCCGTGACTACCTCCGCTCCGAGCTCCGGCTGCTCCTCGAGGAGCTGGATGAGCGCGACCGTCACCGAGGTCCGATCGACCAGCCCTCGGGCGATGCGGGAGAGTCCCCACGCACGACGTAGGCTTGCATACCGTGAGTAGCCCGCTTCTCGACCGTGTCAACGCAGCCCTGGCGACCGTTCAGGACCCGGAGATCAAACGACCCATCACCGAACTGGGGATGGTCGACTCCGTATCGATCGACGACGCAGGTGTGGTCAGCGTCAAGGTGCTGCTGACCGTCGCCGGCTGCCCGCTCAAGGACACCATCAACCGCGACACCACCGCGGCCCTGGAGAAGGTCGACGGTGTCACCGGCGTCGACCTCGAGCTGGGCGTGATGACCAACGAGCAGCGCACAGAGATGCGCAACGGGCTCACCGGTGGCCAGGCGCAGCGGGAGATCCCCTTCGCCCAGCCGGGCTCGCTGACCAAGGTCTTCGCGATCGCCTCGGGCAAGGGCGGTGTCGGCAAGTCGTCGGTCACCGTCAACCTGGCCGTCGCGCTGGCCGCGCAGGGCCTCAAGGTCGGCATCGTGGATGCCGACATCTACGGCCACAGCGTGCCCGCGATGCTGGGCGTGGCCGACTCCCGGCCGACCCAGGTCGACGACCTGATCATGCCGGTCCCGACCGCCTCGGGCGTCTCGGTGATCTCGATCGGGATGCTCAAGCCGCGCCGTGACCAGGTCGTCGCCTGGCGCGGGCCGATGCTCGACCGGGCCCTGGTCCAGATGCTCTCCGACGTCTACTGGGGCGACCTCGACGCGCTGCTGCTCGACCTGCCCCCGGGCACCGGCGACGTGGCGATCTCGCTGGGCCAGCACCTGCCCAACGCCGAGATCGTCGTGGTCACCACCCCGCAGGAGGCCGCCGCCGAGGTGGCCGAGCGGGCCGGCACGATGGCCGAGATGATGCACCAGCGCGTCGTCGGCGTCGTGGAGAACATGTCCTGGCTCGTGCTGCCCGACGGCTCCAAGATGGAGGTCTTCGGCTCCGGCGGCGGCCAGCGGGTCGCCGAGACCCTCTCCCAGCGCTTCGGCTCGAAGGTCCCGCTGCTCGGCCAGATCCCGCTGGAGCAGACCCTGCGCGAGGCCGGCGACGCCGGGAAGCCGATCGTCGAGTCCGACCCGACCGCGGAGTCGGCCAAGGTGCTGGCCGAGGTGGCGCGTACGATCTCGGGCCGCGGCCGTGGGCTCGCGGGCATGCAACTGGGCCTCACTCCCACCTCCAAGCTCTGAGCCTGTAGGTTCACCTCCGTGTTCGGCATCGGCTTCGCGGAGCTTGCCGTCATCGTCGTGATCGCCATCCTGGTCTTCGGGCCGGACAAGATCCCCGACATGGCACGGCAGGTCGCCCGCCTCCTCCACCAGGTGCGCAACCTGGCCAACAACGCGCGAGACGACCTGCGCGGAGAGCTCGGGCCCGCCTACCAGGACCTGGAGCTGCGCGACCTCGACCCGCGTCGCATCGTCAGCAGACAGATCCAGGAAGCCCTCGCCGACATCGAGGAGGAAGAGGCGCGCGCCAAGGCGCCCCGGCCTCTTCTGGCCGGCGAGAAGCCGCCCTACGACGACCAGGCAACGTAGCCCGTCCCTCCAGTCTCCTTCGTCGCAGCAGAACCTTCTGTTACCCGTCGGTTTAGAACCACGAATAACGGGTAAGAGAAGGTTGCCTGCGTAGAAAGGAGTTTGCGCCCATGAGCGCTCTACCATCTCGGGACCCCGATCCAGCAGCAGAGCCGGATCCACCACGTCCTGCCGAAGTACCCCTGGCCGATGTCCAGGGCACGCTCGCCTTCGACCTACAGCCACGCCTCGACCCGCCGCAGCCGGACAGGGGCGGAGCGGACGACGCGCTGCTGGCCGAGCCGATCCCGATCGTCCCGGCTCGTGGCCATCTGAACGCATGGATCCCACAGTTCGCCCAGAAGATCGCCGAGGTCGTCGGTGGAGACCGTCCAGCGAGCCAACTGATCCGCTGGACGACCAAGGAGGTCGTCGCCGACCTGCGTTACCGCGCTGCGCTCACCGCCCGTAGCGGGGCGTACGAGCCAGGCATGGGCCGTCACCAGCCGGTCCGTCCCCGCGTCTATCGATGGCACCTTCACGTGGTCACCGACACCATCGTCGAGGCCACCGCCACGATCAAGTACGGCCACGGCTACCGCGCGATGGCCCTCCGCTTCGAGCAGAGCGGCGAGAGCTGGATCTGCACGGTCCTCAACTTCGGGCCGTACACCTGAGCCGACGGAGCGCTATACGTACCGGGTACGTATAGCGCTCCGTCGAGTTCTGTGCTGAGGGGCCTCAGCCGTTGACGCGGGTGGTGAGGCCGGTCGGGCCGCCGGGGCGGCCGTGGCACTGCTTGAACTTCTTGCCCGAGCCGCAGGGGCACAGCTCGTTGCGGCCGACCTTGGCGTAAGGGTCGTCGGCGTTGCTGACGGTGTTGCCCTGTGCCTCGGCCTGACCCTGCTCGTCCGGGCCGGAGAAGGCCAGGTGCTTGGGCGTGGAGGGCTTCTGCAGGCCCTTCGCGGTGATCTGCGGGGCATTGGCCGACGCCTTCGCCGCCTCGGCCTGCAGAGCCGCGGAGATGTCCTGGAGGCCCCCGGCCTGGCCGACGCCGACCGGCGGCTCGGCGAGCGCGCCCTCGTGCATCGGACCGGCGTGACGGGTGCCGTCGGGGTGGTAGTGGAACTCCGCCTCGGCCTGCTCGACCTGGACCTCCAGGTTGAACAGGTAGCCGACCGCGGCCTCCTTGATGCCGTCCATCATCGCGGTGAACATGTCGTAGCCCTCGCGCTGGTATTCCACCAGCGGGTCACGCTGCGAGTACGCCCGCAGCCCGATGCCCTCGCGCAGGTAGTCCATCTCGTAGAGGTGCTCGCGCCACTTGCGGTCCAGCACCGAGAGGACGACCTGACGCTCGACCTCGCGCATGCCCTCTTCGCCGATCTCGTCCTCGCGGCGGTCGTACGCCTCCTGGGCGTCCTTCTTGAGGATCTCGATCAGCTCGCTGCGGTCGAGGTCGTCCTTGCTGCCGCCGGCCTCCGCGATCAGCTTCTCGGGCTCGACCGAGACCGGCCACATCTGCTTGAGGTCGGTCCACAGCTGGTCGAGGTCCCACTCCTCGGCGTACTCCTGGGTCGCGCCGGTGACGACGCCGGTGACGACGTCGTCGATGAAGGTGCGGATCTGCTCCTCGAGGTCGGCGCCCTCGAGCACCTCGCGGCGCTCGGCGTAGATCACCTTGCGCTGGCGGTCCATGACGTCGTCGTACTTGAGGACGTTCTTGCGGGACTCGAAGTTCTGGCCCTCGACCTGGGTCTGCGCGTTGGCGATCGACTTGGTCACCGACTTGGCCTCGATCGGCACGTCGTCGGGGATCTTCAGGGTGGTCAGGATGCGGTCGACCCACTCGCCCTTGAACAGGCGCATCAGGTCGTCCTCCAGCGACAGGTAGAAGCGGGACTCGCCCGGGTCACCCTGACGGCCGGAACGACCACGGAGCTGGTTGTCGATGCGGCGGGACTCGTGGCGCTCGGTGCCGAGGACGTAGAGACCACCCAGCTCGGTGACCTCCTCGTGCTCGGCCTTGACCTGCGCCTTGATCCGCTCGACGGTCGGCGCCCAGGCCTGCTCGTACGCCTCCGCGGTCTCGCCCGCGGGCTCCAGGCCCTGCTTGCGCAGCTCCTGGTCGGCGAGGAAGTCGACGGAGCCACCGAGCATGATGTCGGTGCCTCGGCCGGCCATGTTGGTGGCGACCGTGACGGCACCCTTGTGACCGGCCAGCGCGACGATCTTGGCCTCGTCGGCGTGGTACTTCGCGTTGAGGACGGTGTGCGGGACGCCGCGCTTCTTGAGGATGTTGCCGAGGTATTCGGACTTCTCGACCGAGACGGTGCCGACCAGCACCGGCTGGCCCTTCTTGTGGCGCTCGACCAGGTCGTCGGCGACGGCCTCGTACTTCGCCTCCTCGGTGCGGTAGACGAGGTCGGGCTGGTCCTTGCGGATCATCGGCTTGTTGGTCGGGATCGGGACCACGCCGAGCTTGTAGATCTTGTCGAACTCCGACTCCTCGGTCATCGCCGTACCGGTCATGCCGGAGAGCTTCTCGTAGAGGCGGAAGTAGTTCTGCAGGGTGATGCTCGCCAGGGTCTGGTACTCCTCGCGGACCTTCACACCCTCCTTGGCCTCGATCGCCTGGTGCAGACCGTCGTTGTAGCGGCGGCCGGCGAGCATGCGGCCGGTGTGCTCGTCGACGATCAGGACCTCGTCGTTGGCGACGACGTACTCCTTGTCGCGGCGGAAGAGCTCCTTGGCCTTGATCGAGTTGTTCATGAACGAGATCAGCGGGGTGTTGACCGCCTCGTAGAGGTTCTCGATGCCGAGGTGGTCCTCGACCACGGTGATGCCCCGCTCGAGCACGGCGATGGTGCGCTTCTTCTCGTCGACCTCGTAGTCGACGTCCTTGGTCATCGTCTTGGCGATCGTGGCGAACTCGTCGTACCACTTCACGTCGTCCTCGGTCGGACCCGAGATGATCAGCGGGGTGCGGGCCTCGTCGATGAGGATCGAGTCGACCTCGTCGACGATCGCGAAGAAGTGGCTGCGCTGGACCAGGTCGGCCATGGAGGAGGCCATGTTGTCGCGCAGGTAGTCGAAGCCGAGCTCGTTGTTGGTGCCGTAGGTGATGTCGCAGTTGTAGGCCTCGCGGCGCTGCGCCGGGGTCATCTGCGGCAGGATCACGCCGACGGTGAGGCCGAGGAAGCCGAAGATGCGGCCCATCATCTCGGCCTGGAACTTGGCCAGGTAGTCGTTGACCGTGACGACATGGACGCCCTTGCCGGCCAAGGCGTTGAGGTAGGCCGGGAGCACCGCGGTCTGGGTCTTGCCCTCACCGGTCTTCATCTCGGCGATGTTGCCGAGGTGGAGCGCCGCGCCGCCCTGGATCTGCACGTCGTAGTGACGCTGGCCCAGGACGCGCTTGGTGACCTCGCGGACCGTGGCGAACGCCTCGGCCATGATGTCGTCGAGGTCCTCGCCGTTCTCCAGGCGTTGCTTGAACTCGTCGGTCATCCCCCGCAGCTCGTCATCGCTCATCGCGACGAACTCGTCCTCGATCGCGTTGACGGCCTTCGAGATGGCCTCGAGCTCGCGAAGGATCTTGCCTTCGCCGAGGCGAAGGATCTTGTCGAGAATAGCCACGGTGGCGGGCTCCTACTAGCGGCAGACGGATAGCACGCTCACTCTACCCACCTCCCGGTCACCCACTCACACCAACGGCGCAAGCAGGGGTGCCAGGTCGCCCTTGGGACCGACCTCGACGGCGCTCAGGCCGAGCCAGCCGGCGAGCCGCTCGAGCTCGGCGGCCAGCTCGATGGCGGTCTCCACGGGGGCGCCTGGCTCGGCAAAAGCGCCCTTGACCTGCAGGGTTCCGCTCTTCCGGTCGGCCTTCAGGTCGACCCGGCCGACGATGTGCTCGCCGAGGAGGAACGGCAGCACGTAATAGCCGTGGATCCGCTTGGGCGCCGGCGTGTAGATCTCGATCCGGTAGAAGAAGTCGAAGAGCGCCTCGGTGCGCTCCCGCTCCCAGACCAGCGGGTCGAACGGGCTCAGCAGCGCGCGGGCCGGGATCCGCCTCGGCAGGCGGGCCCCGGAGAAGAGGTACGCCTGCTTGCGGATGCCCTCGACCGCGACCGGCTCCACCTCGCCGGCGTCGATGAGCCGGCCCAGCGCGCGTGTCGTGTCGTCCACGCGCATCCGGAAGTAGTCGGCGATGTCCTTGGCGGTGCCGACCCCGTGGGACCGGGCGGCGCGGCGTACGAGCTCGAGGTGGGCCTCCTGTCTCGACGGCGTCGGCGCGTCGAGGTGTTGCCGCGGAATGACGCGCTCGGGCAGGTCGTAGGCGACCTCGAACTGGTCGTTGCGGCCGGCGATGGCCAGCTCGCCGAACATGTAGAGGATGTCGAGGGTCTTGCGCGAGTCGGACCAGTTCCAGCCCCAGTGGTCCTTGGTCTGCGGACCGGCGTCGTCGAGCGCCTTGGCCGCCTCGCGGGCGGTGAGCGCCCCCTGCTCGGCCACCAGCGCCAGCACCTTCTCCTTCATCCCGTCCGGCACGCTCCCCCACCACTTCGAGCCCTTGGTGGCGCGGTAGTCGTCCATCCGCCACTGCATGTGCGGCCACAGCTCGACCGGCATGAACGCCTGCACATGGGCCCAATACTCGACCATCCGCCGGTCCCGGTGGCCCTTGCTGGCGCGGTGCAGCAGCCCCGTGTCGTACGCCCCCATCCGGCTGTAGAGCGGCATGTAGTGCGCGCGCTGCAGCACGTTGACCGAGTCCACCTGGAGCACTCCCGTGCGCTCGAGCGTCCGCTGGAACGTACGCATCGTGGGCGCACTGTGGGGCTTGTCCGCGAACCCCTGCGCGGCCAGCGCGATCCGGCGGGCCTGGGAGCGGCTGAGTGTCTGAGAACGGGGCACGAGTCCGACTCTAGAGCCGGTTCCGGACGTTATCCGACCTGATCCGGGTCAGCGGTCTCCGTGCGAAGGGCCGCTTGCTGGTCGGCGTTCATATCCACGCCGTGACCATGGCGACCCGGCCTGCAACCCTGCGGCCGCTATGACAGAGGGTCCGACCTTGTGAATGTTTCACAAGGTCGGACCCTCTGTCATAGCGGGACCTAGGCTCGACGTCATGACGACACGGTTCGGGATCAAGCTCAGCCAAGCAGCTCCGATCGACGACTACCTGAGGGTGTGGCGTACCTCAGACGAGGCGGGCTTCGACCACGTCTGGGTGATGGACCACATCGCCGACCTGGGCGACAACCCGAGTGTGCCGATCTTCGACGGCTGGGCGATGCAGGCGGCGATGGCGGTCGCGACCAAGCGGGTGCGGATCGGCTGCATGGTCACCGGCAACACCTACCGCCACCCCGGGATGCTCGCCAAGCTCGCCACCACCGTCGACCACCTCTCCGGCGGCCGACTGGAGTTTGGCATCGGCGCGGGCTGGGCGGAGCCGGAGCACACGATGTACGGCCTGGAGTTCGGCACCTTCCGCGAGCGATTCGACCGCTTGGAGGAGGCGCTGCAGATCATCCGTTCGCTGTGGACCGAACCCACCACGACCGTCTCCGGCACCCACTACCAGCTCACCGACGCCGTCGCAGAGCCCAAGCCGATCCAGCGTCCACACCCGCCCATCTGGATCGGCGGGAGCGGCCCGAAGCGGACCCTGAGGATGGTCGCGAAGTACGCCGACGCCTGGAACGCCACCGGCGAGACCCCGGAGGAGTACGCCCGGCTCGGCTCGATCCTCGACCAGCACTGCGCCACGGTGGACCGGGATCCGAGCACGATCCGCCGCACCGTCCAGCTCCGCCTCGGTGACGCCGACGACCTCGCACGTCTCGTCGCAGACTTCCGCACCGCGGGCGCGACCGAGTTCATTCTCGTTCTCCCCCGCAACGGCGATCATCTGGCAGTTCTCGACCGGACCGCCGCCGACCTCGACAGGCTCCGCGACGCCGCCGCCTGACCGCAGCCGCCACACCCTGGGAGCGCCAGGCGCACCAGACACGCCTCACGCTCCCAGGGTCCGATCTACAGCGGGCCGAACACCGCTCCGACATCGGCATCCAGCGCGAGCGACTCGAGCACGTCGAGCAGCTTGCGCTCCTCGTAGCGGAAGTGGGACTCCATGATCGCGGCGATGCCTTCGAGGTGCTTCCCGAGGTCCTCGGGGGTGGCGGCCTGATCGACAGCGACCTGGAGACCACCGAGGAGATGGCCGATCATGGAGTGGTCCTGCTCGAGATAGCGGATCGTCTCGCGCAGCTCGGGGTGGGCTCGGGCGATCGCCGGGAACAGCGAGCGGTCCTCGCCCTCGTGATGCCCGGTCAGGGCCGCACAGAACCCGTGACAGAACAACAGCAGGTCACGAGCCGCCGGTTCGGCGGGATCTCCCGCGGCGATGGCCTCCTGCGTCACTCGCAGTGCCTTGCGCAGCCGGTCGTGGACCCGCCGCATCTCATCTGCCCAGGCGATGAACCTGGTCTTCTCGCCCTCAGTCACGTGAGGGCGAAGGGGACGACAACATCATGTCGATCTCCTTCGTGTCCGGCGCCTCCATGCCTGACACGGTCTGTCACCGGCACGCGACGCTGGGAGCAGCCTAGCGGGTCAGTCGACGTTGAGGAGCTTCTGGCGCACGGCGTACATGACCGCTTCCATGCGCGAGTGGGCCTGGAGCTTCTCCAGGATGTTGCGTACGTGGTTCTTGACGGTGTTCTCCGAGATGAACAGCCGTTTGGCGATCTCGCGGTTGTTGAGGCCCTTGGCGACCAGGCCGAGGACCTCGAGCTCGCGGTCGGTGAGCTTGGGGCCGGGGACCGAGGAGCGGTCCGGCCGGGACATCTGCTTGAACTCCTCCATCAGCTTGACCGCCATGGAGGGGCTGATCAGGGACTGACCGTCGGCGACCACCCGGATCGCCTGGGCGACCTGGTCGATCGAGGAGTCCTTGAGGAGGTAGCCCATCGCGCCGGCCTTGACCGCGTCGTAGAGGTCGGCCTCCTCGTCGGAGACGGTCAGCATGATGATGTTGGCCGAGGGGACGGCCTCCTTGATGGCGACGCAGGCCTCCAGGCCGGTCTGCTTGGGCATGCGTACGTCGAGCAGCACGACGTCCGGGGCGGAAGCCGCGGCGCGCTCGGTGCCCTCGATGCCGTTGGTCGCCTCACCGATGACCTCGATGCCGGGCTCGCTCGCCAGCAGCGCGACCAGGCCCCTTCGGAAGAGCTCCTGGTCGTCGACAACCAAGACGCGGACCGGCTCACGATCGGCACCAGATGTAGATGACACGAATGCATCATGGCACGTAACTGATGATGACAAAGTAAATGGCCGGGACTCATCCATCTGAGGGATGGATAAGTCCCGGCCGACGTGCTTACGAGCGGTTGCTCGTCACGGCGGTCAGACGAGGTCTGTCCGGTTGAGCGCGATCACGCCGTAGTCGTACCCCCTCCGGCGGTAGACGACCGCCGGCCGCATCGAGTCCTTGTCGATGTAGAGGTAGAAGTCGTGTCCGACCAGCTCCATCTCGTAGAGGGCCTGGTCGAGCGTCATCGGCTCCGCAGTGTGCGTCTTCTCGCGGACCACCAAGGGCCCCTCCCCCGTCACCGTGATCGGACCGACCTGGTGCTCCCGGACGGTCTCCTCCTCGAGCTGCTCGGACTCGGTCGTCGAGGCCAGGCCGTCGGGCTCGATGCCCGCCAGTGCCTGCCCGACGGACACCGGCGTACGACGGCCGCGGTGGACTCTGCGGCGGTCGGCGGCGCGGCGCATCTGGGAAGCCATCTTGTCGACAGCCAGGTCCAATGCCCCCATCTTGTCCTCGGCACACGCCTCGGCCCGGATGACCGGACCCTTCGAGTATGCGGTGAGCTCGACGTGTACGGCGCCCTTGTGCTGACGCGGGTTGGGCTCGTTGTCGACCTCCACGTTGATCCTGATGATGCGGTGGTCGTGCTTCTCGAGCTTCGCGAGCTTCTCGGCTACGTGAGCGCGATAGCGGTCTGAGACCTCGGCGTTGCGGGCCGTGACGACAACTTCCATCGGTACCTCCCGGTGTTTCGGGGTTGGCGGGATCCCGGACGGTCAGCGCATGTGACCTCCGGGGTACGGAGTCCGCCCGGCCGACCTGGTCTTCGACCCCACAATCGCCTGCTGAGGCTTAGCAGCTTGGTGCCACTCCACCTTCTCCTTGCTGGTTCCCGTATCTGACGGGAGGGCAAGGGCAGGACTTATCTCTAAGCCGCACCGTGATCCCCTTGCCCCAAAATCTGGAAGCGTAGGGTTACGTGGACCGTTTCGCCTGCGACTGGCATCGGCTTGCCGCTCGGATGTCCGCAACGCGGACCTCTCTGCGACGCAACCACGGACCCAGGCGGACTCCATGTAGTGACGGTAGTTCGCCGATCTGCCCCACGAAAGCCCTTCAACAGAATTACATGACGGTTTCCTACATTTGAACGCGAGACCGACGCTGGGTGGCCGCTACGGTCGCGATCGCTTTCACGCCGAGACCGACCGATTCCAGCGCTCGTTGAGCCTCCCGGGCGGTCGCGCCGGTGGTGATCACGTCGTCGCAGACGATGAGCGTCGCCCGCGGGATCTTCCTGGCAAGTGTCCGGATGCCGGACGCGGGACAGGTGATCGAACCGTCCAGGTTGGCCTGTCGCTGCCGGGAGTCGAGACCGGCCTGGTCCGCGACGCCCGGTCTGGTGCGGAGCAGCCGGTGATGACGTACGTCCAGCCCGTGCCGCCTCAGCATCGCGGCTGCCCTGCGTGTGATCGCCGTGGTGCTGTCGAGGCCGCGCTCACGCACGGAGGCCGGGCGCGACGGGACCGGGACGAGGACCGTCGGGCCGGTGCCGGTCGCCGCCATCGCCTCGAGGACGGAGAGTGCGAGCAGGCCGGCCAGAGGCCTGCGGAGGCCGAGGAGCTGGTGTTCCTTCAGGCCGATGACGAGCTGCTTGAGGGTGTCGTCGTAGGGCCCTGCCGCGAAGACCGGGGCGATGCCCGAAGGCGCCGGGCTTGGCGGGCTCGGCCGGGCCGTGTCGGGGAGGGCGGCGTGGCAGTCGTGGCAGAGCAGCCTGCCTGGTCGCCGGCAGCCGACGCAGCGGCCGCCGACGACGAGGTCGTGCCACGCGTCCGCAAGTTCCATGGGGCCGAGTCGACCAGGGTGCGTGCGACGGGGCAACCAGGGGCCGCGTACCTGTGGATAAAGCTGTGGAGAGTCAGCCCTGGTAGGTGATGTCGGAGAGGTCGGAGGGCAGCTCCAGGTCGAACCGGTCGAGGGGGTCCAGGAGGGTCCAGCTGGAGACGGCATAGAGGCGGGCCGAGGCGACCGGGGAGCCGACCACGCCGGTGACCCGGTCGCTGAGGGTGTAGCGCTCGCTGCTGGGGGCGCCGTCGAGCGAGACCGACTGGAAGAGCGCGGTCGAGCTGATCTGCTGGACCGCGACGATGGTGGTGGGCGAGGTCCAGCCGATGTCGGTGACCCGCATCGTCGCGGAGTCCGGGTGCGGCAGCAGGACGGCCGACGTCGCGGTCGTGATCTCGCCCTTCGAGCTCGACCGCAGACGGCTGACCACGATCCGGTCCGAGGACACCCCGTCGATCACCGCCACGAACCGGGTGCCGTCGCGGGAGACCAGGAACCGGGTCACGTTCTCCCCGGTCACCCCGGGCACGGCGACGCGGACTCGGCGGTCTCCGTCGACGTACATGACCCGGGCACCGGTCGAGTCCTTGTCGACCAGCCAGAGCCGGCCGGCGAGGTCCCAGGAGGGCCTCAGCAGGCGGGTGCCCTTCACCGGAGCCCTGCTGAGCTCACCATCGCTGGTCAGCTCGCCGACGACGACGCCCGTGCGGTCGGCGGTGATCGCGGCGGCGGTCGAGCCGTCGGCGTCGACGGCGACGTCGGTGACGCCGTGCGACTTGGCCCAGGCGCCGAGCACCGGCACCCACGGGTCGCCGTTGTCGCCGGTGCTGGTCACCAGCGCACCGCCACGCAGCGCATAGAGGTCGACCCGGGCGGAGGTGCCGTTGGGATCGTAGCCGCCGCCGCTGTCGACGTTGAACGTCTCCCCGTAGCCCGGCAGCACCACCGGCTCGCCGTCGATCGTGAGCCGGATGCGCTCCACGCTGACATCCTGCCGCAGGGTCCAGGCCAGCTGGGCGCCCATGAGCTGGAGATCTTCGGAGCTGTGGTCGTCCAGGTCACCGGCGAGGTCGACCTCGGCCACCCCGTCGCGTACGTCCACCGAGCGGGGCTCGGAGGCCTCGGGCGGGAGCGCGCTGCGGATCACGCCCTGCGCCTCCTCCCCCGGCCCGCTCAGCAGGCTGGAGACGAGGGTGGTGGCGTAGGAGGTGCCCTTGGGGGCGAAGATCGGCTCCGGCACCAGGGTGTGCCCGGTCGGTTCGACGTAGTAGAGGTTGCTGCGGGCGAAGTGGGTCAGGAACCAGTCCTCCTCGACCACCAGTGCGTTGGGAGCCGAGCTGATCCGCCACTCACCCTCGGCGCGGGTCAGCTCGAAGTCGAGGATCGCCTGCGAGGCGGCCAGCTTGCCACGCCACACGCCCCGATCGTCGAGCCAGCCGGCGTCCTCGAGCTCCACCGAGACCCGCGGCGAGGAGCTGACGTGGCTGCCGAGCTCGCCGTAGACCAGGGTGCGGCCGGCCGGTGCCCAGTTCATCGCCGCGTCCTTGGTGAGGTAGCGACGAGCGTAGGCCGTGCTCATCGGGGTGGCCTTCATCGCGTCGAGGAATCCGTCGACGATCTCGCCCGGGGACGCCCCCGCCCGCGGGGCGCCGGGGTTGTAGGGGATGACCTCCTCCTGCGCGTCCGGCGCGGCCAGGTCGACGCTCTGGACGGGGCCGGAGTCGGGCACACCCGAGCACGCCGAGACGAGGAGCGCGAGCGCGGCGAGGAAGACGGCGAAGACGGGTCTCACGATGCCTCCAGGGTGTCGCGCGCGTCGGCCGGGACGAGCGGGAGCGGGCTGTGCCTGAGCACCGTGCCGGCATAGCGCGGCAGCGTGAGCCGGAACTGCGCGCCCTGGTCAGGGCGGCCCCAGGCCTGCAGCCAGCCCCCGTGGAGATGGGCGTCCTCGAGCGAGATCGACAGGCCCAGACCGGTGCCACCGCTGGAACGGTCCCGGGCGGGGTCGGCGCGCCAGAACCGGTTGAAGACCAGGGCGGTCTCCCCCGGGGCCAGCCCGACTCCGTGGTCGCGCACGGTCAGCGCGGCCGCGTGCTCGTCGCTGTCGATCCGGATGGTGACGGTCTGCCCCACCAGAGCATGGTCGGTGGCGTTCGCCACCAGGTTGCGTACGATCCGCTCGACCCGGCGATGGTCGACCTGGGCCATGCACGGACGGTCCGGGGCGACGACCTTCAGCTCGATGTCGCGCTTGTCGGCGAGCGGCGTGTAGGCCTCGACGACGGCGTGGGCCAGCGCGGTCAGATCGGTGTCGTAGAGGTCGAGCACGGCCGCACCGGCGTCGAAGCGGCTGATCTCGAGCAGGTCGCTCAGGAGCGTCTCGAACCGGTCCAGCTCGGTCTGCAGCAGCTCCGCCGCCCGGGCCGTCGAGGCGTCGAAGGTGTCCCTGGCCTCGTAGAGGACGTCGCTGGCCATGCGGACGGTGGTGAGCGGCGTACGCAGCTCGTGGGAGACGTCGGAGCTGAACCGTCGCTGAACCCGGGAGAGGTGCTCGAGCTGCCGGATCTGGTTCTGCAGCCCGCTGGCCATCTGGTTGAACGAGAGCGCCAGGCCGGTGAGGTCGTCCTCGCCGTGGACGACCATCCGCTCCTCGAGGCGGCCGGCGGCGAGCCGCTCGGCGGTCCTGCGGGCGATCCGGATGGGCGTGACGACGTGGCGGGTCACGATCCAGCTGCCGACGCCGATCAGCAGGATCAGGATCGCACCGGCAGCGAGCAGCCCGCGGGTGATGACGCCGAGCGTCTCCTGCTCCTGGTCCATCGGGAAGAGGAAGTAGATGTTGTACGTGTCGTCGTGCAGCTCCAGCTGAGACCCGATCACGATGCCGGGGGTCGAGGAGCGCTCCTCGTCGTCGTAGGCGATCCGGGTGTAGGTCCAGGCCGGCTCGGCGCGGATCGTCTGGAAGCGGTCCTCGAGGGAGCGCGGGACGCTGCGTACGTCCACACCGGGTGTCCACTCGACACCGTCGTCGCTGATCCGGCCGGAGGTCGAGGTCACCGGGCCGGCCATGACGACGCCGTAGCCGCGCGAGACGCTGCGCTGGATGATCGGGTCGCCCAGGTCGTTGCGCTGCAGCGGAGTGCCGCCGTTGGCGCCCGAGGTCTCCGCGATGCTCGAGCGGGCCGCGGAGAGCTCCTCGGAGGCCTCCGCCTTCGCCGCGGCGACCCGGTCCTGGACCAGCTCGTCGCCGATCTGCTCGAGCAGGATCAGCCCGACCAGACTGACGGCGGCCGCGGTGAGGAGCACGGTGTAGACCACGACGCGGGTCTGGATCGACCGGCGCCAGGTGGTCAGGAGCTTCTTGGGCGTCCGGGCTGTCGTGCGGGCTGCCGTGCGGACGACCTGCTGGAGTGTCACACGGGCCCTGCCTTGTATCCGACACCACGGACGGTGACGACGATCTCGGGGTTCTCCGGGTCGTGCTCGACCTTGGAACGCAGTCGCTGGACGTGCACGTTGACCAGGCGCGTGTCGGCGGCGTGACGATAGCCCCACACCTGCTCCAGCAGCACCTCGCGCGAGAAGACCTGGTGGGGCTTGCGGGCCAGGCACTCCAGCAGGTCGAACTCCAGCGGCGTGAGCTGGATCTGCTCATCGCCACGGGTGACCTGGTGGCCGGCCACGTCGATGGTGAGGTCGCCGATCTCCAGCACCTCGGGCACGGCGTCGCCGTGCCGGCGGACCCGCGCCCGGATCCTGGCGATCAGCTCCTTGGGCTTGAACGGCTTGACCACGTAGTCGTCGGCCCCGGACTCGAGCCCGACCACCACGTCCACCGTGTCGCCCTTCGCGGTCAGCATGACGATCGGCACACCCGACTCCTTGCGGATCTGCTTGCACACCTCGATGCCATCCATCCCGGGAAGCATCAGGTCGAGCAGCACCACGTCGGGCTTGTAGTCGTGGAACGCCGGCAGCGCCATGTCACCACGGGCGACGAGCTGTGAGTCGAACCCCTCTTGTCTCAGCACGATCGCAAGCATCTCGCTCAGCGAGGCATCATCATCGACGACGAGGACCTTTCCCTTGGCGGGCTGGTCGGGAGCGCTGCGATCGGCCATGTGTCCGATTCTGTCACCCAGTGCGTGCGACGCGTCACATGAGCCACCCCCACAACGCGCGAGTCGGGGGGGGGGGGGGGGGGGGGCGGGGGCGGCGGGGGGGCGGGGGGGGGGGGGGGGGGGGGGGGGGGGGGGGGGGGGGGGGGGGGGCCGGGGGGGGGGGGGGGGGGGGGGGGGGGGGTT
>NZ_JBIWNX010000008.1:0-290731 GCF_044767415.1 Nocardioides sp. NPDC101246 | reverse complement strand
GCCGGCGCGGCGCCCCCCCCCCCGCGCCGCCCCCCCGGCCCGCCCGCCCCGCCCCCCCGCCGGCCCCCCCCCCCCCCCCCCCCCCCCCCCCCCTCGGCGGGGGTTCAGACGTTGTTCAGTAGCGGTAGTGGTCCGACTTGTAGGGACCCTCGACCGGGACGCCGAGGTAGTCGGCCTGCTCCTGCTTGAGCTCGGTGAGCTCGACGCCGAGGGCGCCGAGGTGGAGGCGGGCGACCTCCTCGTCGAGCGCCTTGGGCAGCACGTAGACGCCGATCGGGTATTCGTCGGTCTTGGTGAAGAGCTCGATCTGGGCCAGCGTCTGGTTGGTGAACGAGTTCGACATCACGAAGCTCGGGTGACCGGTGGCGTTGCCCAGGTTGAGCAGGCGGCCCTCGGAGAGCACGATGATCTTCTTGCCGTCCTCGAAGATCCACTGGTGGACCTGCGGCTTGATCTCGTCCTTGACGATGCCCGGGATCTTGGCCAGGCCGGCCATGTCGATCTCGTTGTCGAAGTGGCCGATGTTGCCGACGATGGCCTGGTTCTTCATCTTCTCGAAGTGCTCGACCCGGATGATGTCGAAGTTGCCGGTCGTGGTGATGAAGATGTCGGCGGTCTCGATGACCGACTCCAGGCGGCGGACCTCGTAGCCGTCCATCGCCGCCTGCAGCGCGCAGATCGGGTCGATCTCGGTGACGATGACGCGAGCGCCCTGGCCGCGCAGCGACTCCGCCGAGCCCTTGCCGACGTCGCCGTAGCCGCACACGACCGCGACCTTGCCGCCGATCATCACGTCGGTGGCGCGGTTGATGCCGTCGATGAGCGAGTGGCGGCAGCCGTACTTGTTGTCGAACTTGGACTTGGTGACCGAGTCGTTGACGTTGATCGCCGGGAAGAGGAGCGAGCCCTCCTTGAACCGGTCGTAGAGGCGCAGGACACCGGTGGTGGTCTCCTCGGTGACGCCCTTGATGCCGTTGGCGATGTTGGTCCAGCGCTGCGGGTCGTTCGCCAGCGAGCGGTCGAGGACCCGGAGGACCTCCTTGAACTCCTCGTTGTCGGTGGAGTCCTGGCCCGGCACCGCGCCGGCCTTCTCGAACTCGACACCCTTGTGGACGAGCAGGGTGATGTCACCGCCGTCGTCGAGGAGCATGTTCGGGCCGACCTTGTTGCCGGCCTCGTCGGTGAAGTCGAAGACCTTCTCGGCCTCGTCCCAGTACTCCGCCAGGGTCTCGCCCTTCCAGGCGAAGACCGGGGTGCCCTGCGGGTCCTCGGCGGTGCCGTTGCCCACGACGACGGCCGCGGCGGCGTGGTCCTGGGTGGAGAAGATGTTGCAGGTGGCCCAGCGCACGTCGGCGCCGAGCGCGGTCAGCGTCTCGATCAGCACGCCGGTCTGGATCGTCATGTGCAGCGAGCCGGCGATGCGGGCGCCCTTGAGCGGCTGGTCCTTGCCGTAGCGCTCGCGCATGGCCATCAGGCCCGGCATCTCGTGCTCGGCGAGGGAGAGCTCCTTGCGGCCGAACTCGGCCAGGCTCAGGTCGGCAACCTTGTAGTCCATGGTTATTCCTTACCGAAATCAATGCGGGCCTGCGTCGCGCATCTGCGCACCAGCGGGATCTCCCACGCAGGGTCTTCTCAGGGTACAAGCGGCCCTCGGCGTCTGCGGTAATCCTGGACGGCAAACGCCAGGCCAACATCTATGGGCCAGCATCAGGTGACCCGTCACCGCCCCTGCGACCAGGGGCAGCCCTACGAGCGCGACGGCCACCGGCACCCCGATGAGCCCGGAGCCGAGACCGACGAAGGCGTACGTCATCAGGGCGACCGTCTCCTCCCCCACCCCGAGCACGCTGGTGACGGTCGCCCGAGCCGGACCCTGGATGCTGTCCTGGAGACGGGTCTCGGCCACGATCATGGCGTTGTTGAGCAGGCCGTAGCCGAGCGCGATGGCGACGAAGCCCGCATAGGGGTGGACGAGCACACCGAGGGAGATCAGCGCCGCCCCGACCGCGACGACCGCCGCGAGCGTACGCGGGCCCATCCCCGCCGTCCGGCCGGCGAGTGCCGTCCCGACCGCCTGGGCGAGCGTGGCCAGCGAGACCAGGACCGGGACGGTCGTCGCCGCGACCCCGTGCGCATCGGCGACCACCGGGAAGAACTCGTCGTACGCCGTCGTCCCGACCAGCACCGACGCCACCAGCAGCGCCCGGCGCACCGACGGCGTCCGGGACGCCTCGGACAAGCCGGCGCGAAGCATCGCCAGATAGCCGGCGGAGTCGTCGTCCGGGTCACGGCGGCCGTGACGCGCGGACCGGGTCACCGGCAGCGTGGCCGCCAGCAGCCCCTGGACCAACGCCATCCCGACCGATGCCACCCCGACCAGCTGATAACCGCCGGCGAACAGCAACGGGACGGCCGCCAGCTCCGCGAGCAGGGTGCACACCAGTGCCGAGGACCGCGCGTAGCCGATCAGCCTCGGATAGCGCGCGCTCTCGCCGCGTACCACCAGATCGTCGTAGAGCAGCGCCTCGAACGTCCCCGACATCAGCGCACCGGACACGCCCCACAGCACGAACCCCAGGGCGAAGCCGGCGTAGTCCGGCCACCACGTCCAGGCCGCGAAGGCAGCGGCATGGATCAGCGCCGAGACCACCAGCAGGTGACGTCGGTCGACCGTGTCGGCCCAGGCACCGGACGGCACCTCGGCGACGAAGGCCGTCACCGACCAGATCACGAACAGCGACGAGATCTGCCCCGCGGAGAGCCCGTGATCGGCGAAGAGCAGGGCATAGACCGCATAGAGCGGGACCGCGTCACGCGAGGCGTGATAGGCGAGCACACGCAGCGTACGGCTACGCTCGGTGGTGGTGCCTTAGATCGGGTGCATGCTCCGAGGCTAACCCCGGACCCCCGATGGGGTCAGTGCTTTTTCTTGAACGGCAGCAGGTGGAGTACGCCGACCACGATCGAGCCGACGATGAGTCCGACGACCGCGGAGAAGAAGGTGTTGACCAGCCAGGCCGCGGCCGCGCCGACGGCACCGAGGGCGTGGTGGACCTCCTCCTCGAGGTGGTGGACGGTGTCGTAGGGCCACGCCCAACCGGGGTGACCGGCGGCGAGACCGTTGACGTCGTGGACACCGACCAGGATCAGGTGGCCACCGACCCAGAGCATCGCGATGGTGCCGACCACCGAGATCACGGCGAGCACCTTCGGCATGGCCGCGACCATGCCCAGGCCGAGCCGCTGGGCGAACGCGCTGGGGCGCTGGGAGAGCGAGAGCCCGGCGTCGTCCATCTTCACGATCAGGGCGACCACGCCGTAGACCACGACCGTGATCAGGAAGGCGACCGCCACCAGGGCGCCGAGGCGCATCCAGAAGCCCTGGTCGATGACCTCGTTGAGCGCGATCACCATGATCTCGGTGGAGAGGATCAGGTCGGTGCGTACGGCACCGGCGATCATCGTCTTCTCGGCCTCGGGACCTTCCAGGGCGACCGGCGTCTCGTGGGCCTCCTCGTGCGGCCGGACCCATTCCAGGACCTTCTCGACACCCTCGAAGGCGAGGAAGGCGCCGCCGAGCATCAGGATCGGGGTGATCGCCCAGGGCGCCCACTGCGCCAGGACCAGCGCCACCGGCAAGATGATCAGCAGCTTGTTGCGCAGCGAGCCGAACGCGATCTTCTTGATGATCGGCACCTCGCGCTCGGCGGCGATGCCGTGGACATACTGCGGCGTGACCGCGGTGTCGTCGATGACGACACCGGCGGCCTTGGCCGAGGCCTTGCCTGCGGCAGCGCCGACGTCGTCGACGGACGCAGCCGCCAGCTTGGCGATGGCGGCTACGTCATCGAGAAGGGCGAAGAGTCCGGCGCTCATGACTCGAACCTTAGCGGGCGGGTCGGGCTACTCGACGCCCTGCTCCCGGAAGCGCTCCGAGAGCGGGTACTCCTTGAAGTAGTCGGTCTTGATCCGCAGCCAGTCACCGTTGACGATCATCTCGTCGATCGCGTCGTCGGCCTGGTCCCTGAGCCCGTCGCCCTTGCGGAAGACGAAGGCGATGGGGGCCTTGTCGGACGGAAAGACGATCCGCTCCTCCATCGGGATCGGGGCGCTCTTGATCAGCCCGTCGGTGAACGGCGCGTCGTAGAAGAACGAGTCCGCCTTGCCCACGGCGACCGCCTCCAGCGCGGCCGCCTCGTTCTTCCGCTTCACGATCTCGGCCTTGGGGAAGCGAGCCTTGAGGATGCTCTCCTGCGCGGTGCCGTCCACGATGGCGACCCTGGTGCCGTTGACGTCCTTGAGCTTCTTGATCGGGGAGTCCTTCGGGGTCGTGAAGGACAGGTACGTCACGAAGTAGGGGTGCGAGAAGTCGTACGCCTTCTCGCGCTCCTCGGTGACGCTCACCTGCGAGGCGATCATGTCGATCTCGCCTTCGTCGAGCGCGGTGAACAGGTCGGCGAAGTCCATCGGGATGAACGACGGCTTGATGCCGAGCGACTCGGTGACGCCGAGGGCGACCTCGTAGTCGAAGCCCTTCGCGGTGGAACCATCGGTGTAGTAGACCGGCGGGCTGTCCAGCACACCGATCTTGAGCTGGCCGTCATCGGCCGCGCTGCTGCGCCTGGCAGAGGAGGGGCCGGTCGTCTCGACCGTGTTGGAGACCACGATCAGGATCACCAGAAGGGTGACCGCGCCCGCAAGGATGAACTTCAGGGATTTCATACGACGTCCTGGTTGGGGGGAGGGGTGCGCCGAGACACTGTGACCTGGCTGAACCAGGCCAGCGGGCATCGTAGGCTACTGGACTTCAGGCGCCCCAAGGCGGGGCGAGCGGCGTCAAGCTCAGACGCCCTTGTCCTTGAAGACGTCGGACAGCGGGTACTCCTTGAAGTACTCCTTCTTGATCTTCAACCAGTCCCCGTCGAGGATCATCTGCTCGAGAGCCTCGTCGACCAGCTTCTTGCGCTCGTCACCCTTCTGCATGACGAAACCGATCGGAGCGTCGTCGGCCGGGTAGACGATCGCCTCCTTCAAGGTGATCGGCGCCCGGTTGATGATCGGCGCGGTGTAGGGCGCGTCGTAGAAGAACGCGTCGGCCTCGCCAGTCTGGATCGCCTTGACCGCGGAGTCCTCGTCCTTGGCCTTGATGATGTTGACGTCCTTGTACTGCTCGGCGAGGTAGCGCTCGTGGATGGTGCCCTCGACGACCGCGATGTTCTTGCCGTCGATGTCGTCGCGGTTCTTGATGGGCGAGTCCTCCGGAGTAAGGAAGGACAGGTAGGTGACGAAGTAGGGCGCGGTGAAGTCGAAGTCCTGCTTCCGCTCGGCGGTCTCGGTGACCTGGGCGCCGATCATGTCGATCTCGCCGGCCTCGAGCGCGGTGAAGAGGTCACTGAAGTCCATCACCACGAACTCCGGCTTGGCACCCAGACCCTCGGCGACGCCGAGCGCCATCTCGTAGTCGAAGCCTTTGGTCACGCCGTCGACCTTGAAGAAGGCGGGCTCGGTGCCGTCGACACCGATCCGGAGCGTGCCGCCGGCGGCGGCACTCTCCTGGTCGGTCGCCTTGGGGGCGGGGTCGGCGAAGTAGCCGCCGATGACCAGGACCCCTAGGAGGGCCAGGGCGCCGGCGACGACGAACTTGATGTGATTCATGCGGAAGTCCTGTGTTTTCGGGATGGTGGGGCATGCCCGTCACGTCGGCGCCGAGAATCCGAGACGTGCTGGCCAGGAGTGGCCGGACGATGTTGCATCAAACACCCGTCTGCTCCCCCGCGTCCAGGTTTTCGAGGATCGTCGTCACTATCTGTGACCATCCGTGACCGAACCTTCACCGCAGTGGGTGACACAGATCACGCGCATCGTTCACCCTCGGGAAGGCTTCCTCGGCGAACGGAACCAAACGCAGATACCGCACATCAGGCGCCCTTTTCCCTGAAGACCTCAGAGAGCGGGACCGCCTCGAAGTAGTCCGACTTGATCTTCACCCACTCACCGTCGAGGACCATGTCCTCGATGACCCCGTCGATCTGCTCCTTGCGCTCATCACCCTCGCGAACCACGAACCCGATCGGGGCGTCCTCGGCCTGGTAGACGATCGGCTCCGTCAGCGGGATCGGCGCCCCCTTGATGATCGACTCGGAGTAGGGAGCTCCGTAGAAGAACGCGTCAGCCTCACCGCGCCCCATCGACCTGACCGCGGCTTCCGCGTTCTTGGCCTTGATGACGGTGACGTCCTCGTACTGCTCCTCGAGGTAGCGCTCCTGGACGGTGCCCTCGACGACGGCGATGTTCTTGCCGTCGATGTCGTCGCGGCTCTTGATCGCCGAGTTCTGCGGGGCGAGGAAGGACACGTACGTCACGAAGTACGGAACGCTGAAGTCGTACTTCCGCTCCGCCTCCTCGGTCTTGGTGACCTGGGCACCGATCATGTCGATCTTGCCCGCCTCCAGGGCCGGGAAGAGCTCGTTGAACTCCATCTCCACGAACCTCGGCTCCGCGCCCATGCCGTCGGCGACGCTGCGCGCCATCTGGTAGTCGAAGCCCTTGGTCACGCCGTCGACCTTGTAGTACGACGGCTCGGCGCTGTCGACCCCGATCCGCAGCGTGCCGCCGGCCGCGGCGCTCGCCTCGTCGGTCGCCGGCGGGGCGGGGGCGGAGAGTCGGCCGCTGAAGACGATCGCGCCCAAGATGGCAACGGCACCGGCGACGACGAACTTGGTCTGGTTCATGGGAGGGGGATCCTGTTCCAGGGTGGGGGTGTGACCGCTATGTGTCTGATTTGTTGCCAAATCAAACAGCGGCCCGCTCCCCCGCGTCCAGGGGTCGCCCACCATCGCGACGCGTCGCCGATGTCCCTGAGCGTGAGGCATGAGGCAGATCACATGGATCTGTCCGTCATCCGGAATTAACCTTCGTTAACCAGACCCAAACGCAAATACTCCGCGGAGTATGTCCCCTGGAGCAGCAGGGACGCGTAGCGGGCGACCTCCGTGGTCGTGTTCGCCTCGACCACCTCCACCCGTACGCCGCGGGTGTCCGCGGCCTCGGTGAGGGACCGCCGCTGCTCGACCATGATCGGATCGGTCGCACCGTCATCGAGGATGACAAGAACGGGGCGCGCGGAAGACTGCTCCTCGGCGAAGGGGTCGTCGAAGACGTTGCGCGGCCGGGCTGCCTCGAGGACGGGGAGCAGGTCGTCGGCGTCACCGGCGATCGCACCACGGCCGCTGGCCCGGCGCAGGTTCTCGGCGACTCGGCGGGCGGCGCGGGCGGCCAGGACGGAGCCACCCCACACGACCGGGAGCGAGTCGGCCAGCGAGATCGCCAGGATCTTGCCCGGGTTGACCGAGATGTCGCGATGCGGTGAGCAGGCGGTGGCGACGTCGTCGAGCGCGTCGGCCACCTTGTCCGCATCGGCCTCCGGGCCGAGACCGACCGAGTTGAGGTAGGTGAGCATCAGGATCGCCATCGCGAGCGTGTCGCCGCCCTCGACCGGGAGCAGGGTGCTGTCGCGACCCTCGGCGTGCTGGGCGACCAGCGACTTCTCCGGAGCGGCCACGACCAGCTGGGCGCCGCGGCGGACGGCCTCGGCGGCCGCAGAGGCCTCACCCGGGTCGGAGCCGGTCGGGGCCAGCACGACCACGAGGTCGAGGCTTCCGGCCCAGCCCGGCAGGCCCGGAGCGGGCCAGGCGACGAACGGCACCGGGCAGAACGGCTCGAGGACGGCGCGCAGCAGGCGCGAGTCAGGACCTGCGGCGACGACGGCCCGGGGTCGGCCGGTCTCCGCGGCGCGGCGTACGGCCTCCTGCAGGGGCTCGGCGGCACCCGCAGCCTCCCGGCGGACCCGGGCTCCGGACTCGGCCAGGGAGCGCAGCAGCAGGTCGATCCCGGCCAGCGCCCGCTCGTCGTCCAGCCTCGACTCGTCGAACCAGGTCATCGCTGCCTCACTCGCTCTTGGTCGGACGGGCCTCGTCGATGAGCAGGACGGGGATGCCGTCGCGGACCGGGTAGGCCAGGCCGCACTCGCCCTGACAGACCAGCTCACTGTCGGACTCCACCGGCAGCAGGTCGCCGTGGCACTGCGGGCAGACGATGATCTCGAGCAGCTTCTCGCTCAGGCCCAGGGGGGTCGTTGCGCCAGTCATGATGCGTTGTCCTTTCGGATGATCGCGAGCGCCTCGTCGCGCACGCGCTCCATGGTGAGTGTGTCCTTGCCCTCCGCGTTGAGCCGCAGCAGCGGCTCGGTGTTGGAGGCGCGTACGTTGAACGACCAGTCGGCGTGGGAGAGGGTCAGGCCGTCGAGCTTGTCGACGGTGACACCCTCACGCCCGGCGTACGCCTTCTCGATCTCGGCCACGGTGGCGGCCTGGTCGGGGACGGTGGAGTTGATCTCGCCGCTCATCGGATAGCGAGCGTAGGCGGCCAGCAGCTCGCTCAGCGGCTGGTCGGTCTCGGCGAGGGCGCCGAGGACGTGCAGCGCGGCGAGCATGCCGGAGTCGGCACGCCAGAAGTCACGGAAGTAGAAGTGGCCGCTGTGCTCGCCACCGAAGGCCGCCTCGGACTCGGCCATCACGGCCTTGATGTAGGAGTGGCCGACGCGGGTGCGTACCGGGGTGCCGCCGAGCTCGGTGACGATCTCGGGGACCGCGCGGGAGGTGATCAGGTTGTGGATGATCGTGGCACCCGGCTCCTGAGCCAGGGCCCGCTCGGCGATCAGGGCGGTGATCGCGCTCGGGCTGACCACCTCGCCCTTCTCGTCCACCAGGAAGCAGCGGTCGGCGTCGCCGTCGAAGGCCAGGCCCGCGTCGGCGCCGGTCTCGCGCACCTTCGCCTGCAGATCGACCAACGTGGTCGAGTCGAGCGGGTTGGCCTCGTGGTTGGGGAAGGTGCCGTCGAGCTCGAAGTACATCGGGATCAGCTCGACGGCCTCGGTGCCCAGGCGGCCGAAGACCGCCGGCGCGGTGTGGCCGGCCATGCCGTTGCCCGCGTCTGCGACGACGGTGAGCCGGCGACCCTTGACCGGGGCCAGACCGAGCAGGTGCGCGGCGTACGCCTCCAGCACATCGGTCTCGCTGATGCTGCCCGCGACGTCGGCGATCGGAACCTCACCGGAGATGACCAGGTCACGGATCTCGTCGAGCCCGGTCTCGGCGCCGACCGGGACCGCGTTGGCGCGGCACAGCTTGATGCCGTTGTACTGCGCCGGGTTGTGGCTGGCGGTGAACATCGCGCCCGGCAGCCCGAGGTGGCCGGAGGCGAAGTAGAGCTCGTCGGTCGAGGCCAGCCCGATCATCGTCACGTCGGCGCCGGCCTCGGTCGCACCCTCGGCGAAGGCTCCCGCGAGCGCCGGGGAGCTGGGGCGCATGTCGTGGCCGACGACGATCTCGCCGCTACGGGCGCCGGTGACGTGCACGAAGGCCCGCCCGGCGCGTCGGGCAAGGTTCTCGTCGATCTGATCAGGGACGGTGCCACGGACGTCGTACGCCTTGAAGACGGCGTTGGCGATGTCGGGGTCGACTCTCTCCGGCATGTCCGGAACTCTAGTCGTCCTACTCCGAGGTCAGCACGCGGAGGTGTCCGCGGCGGGTGCCGCCCGGACGGGGCTGGCCCTTGTCGAATCCAGTGTTCGCCCCCGGCTCGTCGGCGTCGTCCTGCCCAGGGGCCCCGACGGGCCCTCGCGGAGAGGGAGCCGGCGGCCTCGCGGCCTCACGGACAGCATCGGCCAGCGCGAGCAGGTCGTCACCCTTGGGCTGCGGGTCGACCGGCTCACGGGCCAGCCGGACCACCTCCCAACCACGGGGCGCGGACAGCCGCTCGGCATGCTCCTCGCACAGGTCGTAGGCATGCGGCTCGGCATAGGTCGCCAGCGGGCCGAGAACGGCCGTCTGGTCGGCGTACACATAGGTGAGCGTGCAGACGGCTTGACGCTGGCAGGCGGTACGCGAACAACGACGAGCAGTCACGGGTGAACCGTACTCCCCTGAGGCCAGCCGCGCAGTTAGGCTCGCGTACATGACCAGGCACAGGGATCGGCACGGCCGTGGGACACGTGGCCCGATCGCCGTTCCCACCGACCCGAAGGTGCCGGTCCTGCGCACCCGCCGGGAGCGGTTCGACGACATCGCACTCGCCATCGTGACCGAGATCGACGGTCGCTGGCAGTCCCGGCTCGGCCTGATCGAGTACGCCGTCGAGGAGTCGCCCGACATCCCGAAGGAGTGGACCGTCGAGGATCACATCCCGCTCGGGTCGCTCGAGCGTGGCTCCGGCGCGAACCCGGCCCGGCTGGTGATCTACCGGCGGCCGATCGAGCACCGCTGCCACACCCGCTCCGAGGTCGAGGCGATGGTGCTCATGGTTGTGGTCGAGCAGATCGCCGACCTGCTCGGGATTGCGGCTGAGGATGTCGATCCTCGGTATCAGCCCTGATCCTGGGGCGGTCTGGTTTTAGGGCGCTTGGGTGCTGTGTTTTTGTGGTTGGGGTGGGCCGCCGACCCTCTCTTTGAGGGTCTTCTCGACCTGGCCCGGAGTCAAGGACGGCCTGCGGCCGCCGGCTTCGCCGGTCGCCTTCGGCGATCCTTGACACCGGACCATGTCGAGAAAAGATTTGGCTGGCTATCGGGGCGGCGGCCCGGGTGTGGTCGCGGGAAACCGCCCCGGGCAGGGGAAGGCTTCTACGGGCGAACGAAAATTCGTTCGCCCCCACCGAGCAAGGACTCCTCCAGCGGAAAGAAAATTCCTTCCACCAGCAGAGTCCACACCCGGAGGGGACAACTCAGGAGCGAACGAAAATTCGTTCGCCGTCCACCCCGCCCACCAACACCAGCGAAACGCTCAGCCGAGTCCCAGGCCCCCACCCAACCCAGACCTCCGCACCAAACCCCTGCCGCCGACCCGATAACCAGCCAAAATTCTCGGCGACGGCCGGCGTCAAGGATCGCCGAAGGCGACCGGCGTCAGCCGGCGGCCGAAGGCCGTCCTTTACTCCGGACGCCGCCGAGAACACCCTCCCCGAAAGGGTCGGCGGCAAACCCCAACCACAAACACCCCGACCAACACGCGGCCAAGAAAAGGAGACCTCAGGGCTCCAACGGCAACGGCAACCCCGGAGCAACCCCAGCAGTACGAACCTCGGTTCGCAACGGCCGGAACGGAACCACCGCATCCCCATCCCCGCTCATCACCACAGCAGCGTTGACCGGGACACCCTCGGGCACCAACTGGATCAGGGCCGCCTCCGCAGGCACCTCGACCTCGGCACCGAGTCCGGGACCGACCTTGACGGACTTGGCCTTGAGCGCCTTGCCCTTCGCGGTCATCGGGACCACCTTGACGGTGCCGCTGGGCCCGGTCTTGGTGACCGGACCGGAGATCAGGACCCGCTTCTTGCCGACGCCGGCGCCGGCCGGGACGACGGCCGCGGTCGGCTCCGAGATGGTCTCGGTGGCCGTCGTGATCGCGACGTCACCGCCGTCGACCGAGCGCATCGCGGTGGCGACCGGGCCGGTGGCGACGATCTCGACGCCGTACGCGTCGCTGGCGCTGTCCTTGCCGAGCAGCTTGGTCAGGTCGACCTGCATCTGCCCGTTGGGCGGCACCTTGATCTCCGGAGCACCCTCCGGGGTGAGCACGTTCTTCGGGGTGAGCAGGCGCAGCTCGGCGCTCACCTGGGCATCGCCCGGGTTGGTGACGGTGAGCGTGCGGCTCGCGGAGCTGTTCGGGTAGCCGACCAGCAGGTTGGTCTCGGCCGGCGCCGACTGGCCCGGGAAGTAGTCCTCGGTGGCCTTCTGCGACTCCAGCGCGATGGCACGGTCACGGACCATCGCCCCGGCCTGGCCGCGTACGACCGTGGTCTTCAGGGAGAGCTCGCCCTTGCGCGGGATCACGTGCAGCAGGTCGAAGGTGCGGGTGGTGTTGCCGGGGATCGCGACGCCGCGGAGTTCCTCGGGGACCGCCACCACGCCCTTCTCGTCGTAGAGCGAGATGTCGACCGTGGCCGCGCCGCTGTTGGGGTTGGTGAGCTCGAGGATCGAGTTGTGGGTCGCACCCGCACCGACGCCGGGGAACCACGCCTCCGCCTGCGGGGGAATGCACCCCGTCGCCGCGAGCGGCTTGGTCGTCGAACGTCCGGCGACCAGCCCGGGGGCGACCTCCTTGCCCGCCTTGACCACGACCGAACCGGGCTTGACCGACGCGCTGGTGACCTTGCCGGATCCCACGGTGGTCTCCGCGCCGTTGCCGGCGCCCGGACCGCTCAGCGTGACCTTGCCGGACCCGTCGGCGGCGTTGGTGACGGCGACCTGGTCGGCGCCGGACTTCGGCTTGCCGGGGCACACCACGGTGGCCGCCGTCGGCGCGCTGCTGTCGGCGGCCAGCTTCGGCTGCTCCCACTGGTGGGGCCGGTTGAGCAGCAGCGCCACTGCCATCGCGCCGACCAGACCCAGCGCCACCAGCACGGTGTTGTCGAGACGACGGCCGCGCTGCCTGCGTACGCGGCGCAGCCGGGGTCGAGCAGCGGCCGCTGCCGCGGCGGCAGCCGCCATCCGTCCGCCCTTGGCACGATCCGGCTCTGACTCCTGCTCGAGCTCCGGCTCCCCCGCCCGCATCTCGTCCGCGGTCGGCCAGGCCTCGAACTCCGGCTCGTAGGCAGGCTGGAACTCCCCGGTCCGGTAGTCACCTTCGTAGGGCGGCGGGTAGCCCGTCTGCGCGAGCATCTGTCCGGTCTCCGGGCCGGGCACATAAGGCTCCTGGGCGTAGAGCTGCTCCGGGGTGTAGCCCTCCGGCGGCGTCTGGGCCGTCTGACCCGTGTAGGGGTCGGCATACGGGTCCAGCATCCACGGCTCCTGGCCGTAGACGTCGTCGGCCTGCGGCTCGTGCGAGCGGTCGTAGGGGTCACGTGAATGGCTCATGCCGACTCCCTCCTCTGGATCAGCGTCGGCAGGCACAGGACCAGGACCACGAACAGCCCGATCCCGGACAGGACCAACAGGATCGTGCGGATGATGGACTGGGACTCGGTCACGCCCGGGTCGCTCGGCTCGGAGTCGAGCAGCCAGGCACGCGTCGAGCGCTCGACGGTGCTCGCCTGGGTCACCGACCCGGAGGCGTCGATCCCCTCGGCGACGGAGGAGTCGGCCGGGCCGGGCATCACGATGTAGGCCACGCCCTGGGCGGCCAGATCACCGATCACCGCGTCGTCGGGGTCGGCGGCGAGGCGGCGTACGACTCCGGTGAGCTCCTCGGAGCCACCGGCGACCTGCGCGATCTCGTCCTCACCGAGGGTGATCCCGTCGTTGCGGAGGACCGCGTAGCGGATGCCCTCGTCGACCGAGCCGCGCAGCACGAGGACGCCGTCCTCGGGCCCGAGGGTGGTCGAGGTCGGGTCGAGCATGTAGGAGGGCACTCCGATGTGGCCGAGGGCCCGGGTGTTGTCGGTGAGGTTGCCGGTGCCGGCGTAGACGAACCAGCCGAGGCTGCCGACGACACCGACCGCCGCGACCGCGGCCGCCGCGCCGACCATGACCTTCCGCAGCCCGCTGAGGCCGTCGAGGATGGCCCCCTGGGCACCCAGCACCGCCGCGACCACCGCGAAGCCCTGGATGGCGACCAGCGGGAAGCCCCAGCCGACCCGGGCGATGCCGGCGTCGAGCGGGATCGGGATCCAGGACAGCAGCATCGTGACGACCGCGGTTGCGACCGCGCCGATCCAGCAGACCATGACCGGGATCCGGGTGCGGCTCGGGATCAGTGCGAGCACGGCCAGCAGCGGCAGCGCCAGGCCCAGCCACCACGGGGCGCCGAGATCGGCACCGTCGAGCCCGGTGAGACGGCCCACGAGCAGGTCGAACCCGCCTGCGGCCGGAGCCGGCAGCCTGCCCGGGTCGAGCAGCAGACCGGCCCAGCCGCCGGAGAAGATCGCCGGCAGCCACCATGGAAGCAGCAGCCCGACCGGTGTCGCGATGGCCGCGGCGGGCGGACCCCACTGGTCGCGGTCACTGAGCACGGCGGGCATCAGCCGGCGGGCGACGATGAAGATGACCGCCGCGAAGACGGCCGCGACCAGGAAGGCCATCGGAGCGAAGGCGGTGATGACGGTGAGCAGCAGGCCGGTGCGCCACCCGGCGCGCCAGCGGCGGTCGGCGACGGGGTCACTGAACCCGAGCGCGGCGTGGGCGAGCCAGGGCAGCAGCGCGCCGACGACGACCGCACCGATCCGGCCGTCACCGAAGGCACCGCTGACGTAGGGAACCAGGGCGTACGCCGTCGCACCCCACAGCAGCAGCCAGCGAGGGGCGCCGAGGTGGCTGATCAGCCGGCCCGCGACCCGCAGCAGCCGCCACGCGCCACCGAGCGCGACCGGGAAGCTGAGCAGCATGACACCGGCGACCGCCAGGCTCGGGTTGCCGCCGAGGAATGTGGCGAGCACTGCCAGCGGGAAGACGTGCGGCGGCGCGGGCACACCGGTGCCCTGCGAGATCGCGTGCCACGACTCGAACTGCAGCTGCCACCAGTCGCCCACGTTCTGCGGCGTCGGCCCGAGACCGCTGCCGGCCACACCGCCGAGCGCCGCACGGGCGCCGATGACGCCGAGGATGCCGATGACGACCAGGAGCACCGCGACCGGGTTGGTGAACAGACGCACCAGCCAGCCGGTCTCGGCGGGGATCTCGTCCTCCTCCAGCTGGGCCCGCTCGGCCTGGCGCTTGGCGGCGAAGGAGGCCGGATCGGCCTCGGCCTGGGCCATCTGGCGCCGCTCGGCGATGTCGGAAGCCTGCTGGGTGATCGCGTTGGCGACGTCGGAGACGAAGTCGAGCCCGTGCCGGTAGGGCAGCCACGGTGGCGGCAGCAGCGCCTTGACCACGTCCTTGTCGGCGTGCGCCTGCTTCCGGCGCCGCCGCTTGGCCAGCATGATCTGGCCGGTGTGGCCGTAGATCCAGCCCAGCGCTCCCAGGTCGTCGAGCGCCGCCCCGGGATCGCGCACCAGGATGAAGCCGAGCATCCTCCACAGGGTCTGGAAGAAGAACCGGACCATCGTGAACGGGAGCATCCCCGGCCGGCCGTTGACCAGCAGGGTGTAGAGCGCGGCCCGTCGCTCCTGGTAGTGGATCCGGCGCCCGGTCAGCTGCGTCTTGCGTACGCCGCGGTGGGCCGCCTCCACGTGGAAGACAACAGCGTCCGGGACGGCGATGGTCGTGAAGCCGGCGTTGGCGGCCCGCCAGCCGAGGTCCATGTCGGTGCCGAGGACCGGGAGGTGCTTGTCGAAGCCGCCGAGGTATTCGAGGACCTCGCGGCGGATCAGCATGCCGGCGGTGTTGACGGCCAGGACGCGGCGTACCTCGTCGTGCTGGCCCTGGTCGTACTCGCCGCGCTCCAGGCCGGTCTCCCGGTTGCCGGTGACCGAGATCGAGACACCGAGCTCGAGCATCCTGCGCAGCGAGGGCCACTCCCGGATCTTGGGGCCGAGGATGTCGGCCTCCGGGTATTCCTCGGCGGCGTTGAGCAGGGTCGACAGCGCGTGCGGGTCGGGGGTGGAGTCGTCGTGGAGGAACCAGATCCACTCCGGCGGCTGGGCCGCCTGGTGAAGGATGGCGAGCGCCTCGTTGGCCGCGTCCGCGAACGTCGTCGACGCCGGGAGCTTGACCACCTGGGCGAAGGTCTCCTCCAGGATCTCGACCGACCTGTCGGTCGAGCCGGTGTCGATCGTGACGGCAAAGCTCACCGGAGCCTGCTGGTTCCGGATCCCGTCGATGACGGTTGGAAGCCAGCCGGCGCCGTTATGAGAGACGAGGACGAGGGCGACCGACGCGTGCACGATCGGCAACCCTAGTGCCCAACCGGTGATAGTCCGAATGGACCTGTCGGGCGATCGGGACACGCCCCCTCAGGTATTTGCCCCGAAATGATCAGCAGGCCCGGACCGTGACGGTCCGGGCCTTGCTGGCTCGTGCTTGGTTGCGACTGTCAGTGAATCTCAGACAGCGCGCTTCTTCAGCTTGCGGCGCTCCCGCTCGGAGAGTCCACCCCAGATTCCGAAGCGCTCGTCGTTGCCCAGAGCAGACTCAAGGCAGTCCTGGCGCACCTCGCAGGTCTGGCAGACCTTCTTGGCCTCCCGAGTCGATCCACCCTTCTCAGGGAAGAACGCCTCCGGATCCGTCTGCGCGCACAGGGCGCGCTCCTGCCAGCCCCCTTCGTCGGTGTCCGGCTCGAGGAGAAACAGCTCTCTCATCGTCTTTCCGACCTTTCGACCCTATTCAGCTTGTTTTTGGGACCGTGACCCCGTCTCGGGCCAGTCACCTCACGCCATCGGCAGGTAACCGATCCCCCCGTTTTTTGCGGGAACTGCCTCTTGTTACGACCTGGGCCGTCACTTTGATGCAGTTCCCTGACGAAATTTTCCCGAGATATCCAAGCACTGTGTCCACAGTTGTCGGTCCCCGGTTCAATTTCGAATCACACTGATGAAATTACATGCCTGTCGGTGCCACAAGTCAACCCTCAAATCTGCTAGGGCGGCATTAGCACCGGCTTTAAGCACCGGCTGGAGCAGGGTTGCTGGCCCCGTCTGAGAGGCTAGGGCCATGCGTGACATCACCGTTCTCTCCGGCGGCCATGGCGGCTCGAAGTTCATCTCCGGGCTCCTCCACGGCATCTCTGCCGGCCGTGTTCCAGGCATTAGGGAAGATGCCCGGGTCACCGTGATCGCCAATACCGCCGACGATCTGTGGATGCACGGCGTCAAGGTCTGTCCCGACCTCGACACGGTGATGTACACCCTTGGCAACGGATTCGACCACGAGCGCGGCTGGGGCCGCAAGGCCGAGACCTGGTCGATCAAGGACGAGCTCGAGGCCTACGGGGTGCCCGGGACCTGGTTCGGGCTCGGCGACCGAGACATCGCCACCCATCTCGTACGCACCCAGATGCTCGAGGCCGGGTTCTCGTTGTCGCAGGTCACCGCCGCGTTGTGCGAACGCTGGCTGAAGCCTGTATGGGACGACCGTGTGCAGCTGCTGCCGATGACCGACGACCGCGTCGAGACCCATGTGGCGATCAAGGACGAGAATTCACCCAGTGGACTCTCAGTCGTTCACTTCCAGGAATACTGGGTACGTCTCCGGGCCGGCGTTCCTGTCGAGAAATTGATCTTCGTGGGGCAGGACGAGTCGAAACCCGGACCCGGGGTGATGGACGCGTTGCTGAATTCCGACCTCGTGATCGTGCCCCCGTCCAACCCGGTGGTCTCGATCGGGACCATCCTCGGCGTACCCGGGATCCGGGAGGGCCTGGTCGCCACCTCGGCCCCTGTGGTGGGGATCTCGCCGATCATCAGCGGTCATCACGTACGCGGCATGGCGGAGCAGATGCTCGCCGCCATCGGCGTCGACGCGACCGCCGCCGGAGTCGGTCTGCATTATGGGACGCGAGGCGCGGGCGGGGTCCTCGACGCCTGGCTCGTCGACACCGCGGACGCCGCCGCGGTGCCCGCGCTCACCGAGTCGGGACTGAAGGCGGCGGCCGTCCCGCTGTGGATGTCCTCCGAGGACGCGACTGCCGACATCGCCGCCGCCGCGGTCGAGCTGGTCAACCGATGACGCGGCCCACGAACAGGCCGATGAGCGGGCTGGGCATCACCGTCACCGCCCCTGACGGCGTACCCGAGGTGCGTAAGGGCGACGACCTCGCCGCCCTGCTCCTCACTGCACTCGACTCCGGCCTGGAGTCCCCACTGGCCGACGGGGACATCGTCGTGGTCACCTCGAAGGTCGTCTCCAAGGCCGAGGGTCAGGTGCGGGAGGGCAACCGGGACGACGCGCTCCCCGGCGAGACGACGCGGGTGGTGGCCCGACGCGGGCCGACCCAGATCGTGCGCAGCCGCCTGGGGCTGACCATGGCCGCTGCCGGGATCGACGCCTCCAACGTCGAGGCCGGCCACATCGTGCTGCTCCCGCTGGACCCCGACGCCTCCGCGCGGGCCCTGCGCGCCACGCTCCGCGACCGAACCGGCGCGAACGTCGGGGTGATCATCACCGACACCGCCGGACGCGCCTGGCGCGACGGGCAGACCGACATCGCCATCGGCGCCGCCGGTCTCGAGGTGCTGGAGAGCTTCGCCGGCCAGGTCGACGCCTACGGCAACGATCTCGTCGTCACCGCCCCCGCCGTCGTCGACGAGATCGCGTCGGCGGCCGAGATCTCCCAGGGCAAGCTGGGCGCGCGGCCGTTCGCGGTCCTGCGCGGCCGGGCGGACCTCGTCCGCGAGCCCGGTGACGACGGACCGGGGGCGAACGCGCTCATCCGCCCCGAGGGTTCGGACTTCTTCGGCTTCGGGGCCCGGGAGGCCGTCGTACGCGCTCTGAAGGGTGCCGCCGAGGACCAGGCTCCGTTCGGTGCGCCGGCGAGCGTCGAGGAGCTCTCCGCGGCCGTCGCGGAGGTGACCGGGACCGCCCCCGTCCCGCACCAGGACGGGCTTCGGGTGGCCGGAGCCGACCCCGCGGTGATGGCCGCGCTGGCCTTCGCCCACGGCTGGCGGTGCGAGCGCGAGGAGAAGAATCACGGGGCAACTTCCCTTCTGCTACCACTGACCACCTAGAATCTGCGCGTCCCGACAAAAGACCCGAGGTACGCCGAACAGTGGCCAACAAGTCGCTCAACAAAGACCGCAAGGCGGTCATCAACGACATCCGCAAGAAGCAGGGCCGCGCAGAGCGCGTCCGTGGTGCGGCGATCGTCGGTGTCTGCGTCGTCATCGCCCTCGTGATCGTGGGTGCCGCTGCCTGGGGCCCGGTCACGGGCTTCTTCAAGGACAGGGAGTTCAACGACGTCGCGCTGCAGGACATCGGCAAGAGCGCCAAGGCCGCCGGCTGCCAGAAGGTGACCGAGATGGCCGCCGACGGCAACCAGAACCACATCGCCACCGGCACCGAGCAGACCTACACCACTGCTCCCCCGGCCTTCGGTCCGCACTGGAACGAGGCCAACGTCGCGCCTGCCGACATGTCGCGCAAGTTCTACACCGCCGACGACCGCCCCGACCTCGAGGCGCTGGTGCACAACCTCGAGCACGGCTACACGATCGTGTGGTACGACGACACCGTCTCCGAGGACGAGCTGGACGAGCTCCGGGCCATCGGCCAGAAGTTCTCCGGCACCTCCAACTTCCGCTACAAGTTCATCGCGGCCCCGTGGACCGCTGCCGACGCCAAGGAGACCGCGGTCGCCGGCGACAAGAAGACCGAGTTCCCCTCGGGCACCCACATCGCCATGACCCACTGGTACGCCGACGCCGCCAACCCGACCGAGGCGTCCACCCAGAAGGGCGTCTTCCAGTACTGCGAGGGTGTCTCCGGCGTGGCGATCAAGGACTTCATGGAGAAGTACCCCTACACCGACAGCCCCGAGGCCCAGGCCATGTGAGACCTGCCCTCAGGACGTATGACACGGCCGTCTCCCTTCGGGGAGACGGCCGTCTCATTCCGCCGGTCGAGCACGCCTCCGCCTAGCGGCTCCGGCGGCTCGACCAGCGCTAAGTGAGGTCTGTGCGGTCGGAGTCGTTGAGGGCGGCGACGATCTTCTTGACCTGCTGGGCATGGGTGCGGGTGGTGACCAGGACGGCGTCGTCGGTGTCGACGACGACGATGTCCTCGAGGCCGATGAGGGCGATCATGCGGCCCGAGTGGGGCACGACCAGACCGGTGGAGTCGAGGGCGTGGACGAGCGAATCGTCACCGAGGATCGTGGGGCCCTCGGGCGAGGCGGTGGTGGCGGCCTGGAGCAGCGTCGCCAGCGAGTCGAAGTCGCCGATGTCGTCCCAGCCGAGGTCGGCGGGCACCGTGGCGACCTTGCCCGCGGCGGCAGCGGGCTCGGCGACCGCGTGGTCGACCGCGATCTTCGGGAGCGTCTCCCACAGCTCCTCGAGCCGTGACGGCTCCGCGGCGATGGCCCGCAGCCGGTCGGTGAAACCGGGGTCCGACTCCGCGAGCAGGTCGAGGAGGACGGTGGGACGCACGACGAACATCCCGGCGTTCCAGCGGTAGCGGCCGGTCGCGAGATACCCGGCGGCGACCTCGGCCGACGGCTTCTCGACGAACTCGTCGACCAGGTAGGCCCCCGGGTGACCGTCCAGCGGCTTGCCCTCGGCGATGTAGCCGAACGCGGTCGAGGCGAAGGTCGGCGAGATCCCGATCGTGACCAGCCAGCCGTCCGCGGCGATGGCCGCGGCGCTGCGTACGGTCTCGTGGAAGTTGTCGATGTTGCGGATCACGTGGTCGGCCGCGAAGGAGCCCATCACGGCCTCCGGGTCGCGCCGCTCCAGGAAGGCCGCGGCCAGGCCGATAGCGGCCATCGAGTCGCGCCCGCTCGGCTCGGCCAGGATCGCGTCGTGCGGCACCTCGGGCAGCTGCTCGCACACGGCCCGCTCGTGGACCGCGCCGGTCACCACCATGATGCCGTCGGAGACGGGCTCGAGGCGGTCGTAGGTCTCCTGCAGGAGGGTACGTCCGTGGCCGGTGAGGTCGCGCAGGAACTTCGGCTCCGAGGACCGCGAGAGCGGCCACAGCCGGGTGCCGGCACCACCAGCGGGGATCACTGCCCAGAACGTCATGCGGCACACCTTAGGGTCTGTGTGTGACCAGCTTCCCCGAGACCCTCGCCCGAGCCCTGCGGACCGCCCCGGGCACCCCGTTCGTGACCTTCTACGACGAGGCCAGCGGCGAGCGCCAGGAGCTCTCGACCACCACGTACGCCAACTGGGTGGCCAAGGCGTCCGGCCTCCTCCTCGACGAGCATGGCCTCGAGCGCGGGGACAGCATCCGGATCGACCTGCCCACCCACTGGCTGGCCAGCGTGTTCCTCGGCGCCGCCTGGAACACCGGACTCGTGGTGACCGACTCCGAGAGCCCCGACGCCGTCGTGTGCGGTCCCGAGACCCTGCCCGCCTGGGCGGACGGCGCCGGGAAGCGGCCGACCCTGGCGTGCTCGCTACTGCCGTTCGGCGTACGTTTCGCCGACCCGCTCCCCCAGGGCGTGCACGACGTCGGCATCGAGGTCTGGGGGCAGCCGGACGCCTTCACCCCCTTCGACCCGCCGGCCGCGGAGGACACCGCCACCTCGTGGGCCGGCGTCGAGACCAGCCACGCCGACCTGTTCGGTGGCGGGAGGGCCGATCGGCTGCTCTCCCCCGTCCCCTCGGCCTCCCCTGCCGGCGCCGAGCTCCTGGCCGCCCTGCTCGCCGGTGGCGGCTCACTGGTGCTGGCGACCAACGCGACCGACGATCGCCTCGCCGCCCTCGCGGAGGCCGAGCGCGCTCAGCCGAACTGGTCGTAGCCGCGTACGACGCCCATCTGGGTCTTCCGGTCCCAGCCGCCGCTCTGGTTGTGCTCGTAGGCGAACCACATCCCGTCGGACTTGCGACGCAACAGCAGGTCGCCGCCGGTGGAGGCACCGCGCAGGTCCTTGGTCGCGAGGATGAAGTCGAAGGCGCTGGCGTCGATCCCGGGGTCGGAGTAGGTGGTCAGGCCACCGGGGCCGTTGGTGCGGAAGATCAGCAGCTTGCTGGCGGTCCTGAAGATCGCTTCCGGCGAGCCGTCGTCGTTGTAGAAACGGCCGGCTCCGATGACCTGGGTCGAGCCGCTCACCGCGCTGCGCATCCGGTAGGAAGCCCCCAGTGAGCTGGTGCCGCGGCCGGGCCAGACCCGGATCTCGCCGTTGGGGTGCTTGCCCACGATGTCGGGCCAGCCGTCACCGGTGATGTCGCTGACCACGTCGATGACCGAGATGGACTGGAAGTTGCGCCCGATGATGACGCCGGTGGCGAACGTCTCGGTCCCGTTGCCACGGTTGACCCGGATCGTGCCGTCGGTGTGGCGGATCAGGATGTCGCCGTCGCCGTCGCGGTCCCAGTCACCGGCGTTCATCAAGGTGGCCGAGGTGCCGCCGATCAGGTTGGTCGCCCGCGGCGTACCGAAGCGGGCGTTGCCGTCGGTACGGAGCACGACGATGCGCCGATCGCTGGACCGCCGGGCGACCAGGTCCGGGTAGCCGCGGCCGCTGATCTGCGACTGCAGCTCGCGCGCCGACCAGCTCGCCTGCTTCGAGCCCGCCTGCGAGCGGATCGTGCTCAGCTTGGCGTAGAGGTAGCGGCCGGGGCACGCGGTGGAGCCGGCGTCGCGATGACCCATGATCGCGTGCGAGAAGGTGCGGTCACCGATCTTGGTGGATCCCTTGTTGCCGCGGACACCGTGCAGCGACAGCTTCCACGCGAACAGCGATCCGAAGGCGTTGACCAGCGCGGTCGGGGGCGCGGCGTTGTCGAAGTTGCCGATCGCCGAGGCGCCGAAGCTGTAGCTGTTGTAGCCCGAGGTGTGGGCACCCACGACGGGGCGGTCGACGCCGCCATAGCGCCCCTCCCAGATCCGGCCGAACTTGTCGAGCAGGAAGTTGTAGCCGATGTCGCGCCAGCCCCGGCTCTTCACGTGGTAGGTGTAGATGCTCCGGATGATCCCCGGCACCTGCGCCTTCGTGTAGGAGTTCGTGTTGACGGTGTGGTGCACGAAGCCGCCGCGGACCTCGTGGTAGTCGGGCGGTCCGGCCTCGCGCACGCTCTCGTCGGCGCCCCACTGGCGACGGCTGTAGATGCTGGGCTTGGCGGTGTAGGCGCCCGCCGACAGCGTCGCCGCCTCCCCCTCCTCGGCACTCGTGGCGCCCTCCGCGCCCTCGGCCGGCTCCGGTGCGTCATCGGCACCGGTCTCGATCTCGGGTGACTCGCTGCGGCTCGCGTCCGCCTCGCCGGGCGTGATCACCGCCAGCCTGAGATCGGCCGGCACCTGGGCACCGGTCAGCCGCAGCCGGGTCTGCACCTGGTCGACCTCGCCGACGATCGCCTCCATGGTGCCCGGCCTCGACCCGGCGGCCTCCGTGGAGCTCGGGTCAGGAGCATGGTCGTCGAGGTGGACGTCCAGCGCCTGCCAGGCGCTCCACGTCCCGTCCTCCAGAGTGCGTACGTCAGCCCCGACCGCATCCTCCGGAACGACCGCATCGGGCGCCCAGGTGAGTCCGACCGTCCCGAAGCCGTCCACCGGCTGCGGGAGGCTGGTGACGGTCACCGCGTCGCCCCGAGAGGCGGCCTTCGTGGCCTCAGCGGTGATCCGTCCGGGCACGCGGCGCGCGGACGGTGCGGTCAGCGAGATCTCCTCGAGGTGGGCGTCGACCGGGACCGCGGGCACCTGCGCCGCCGACGGCGCCGCCACCTGGCTCCCGGAGACGGGAACCTCGCCGGGCCGGACCACCTTCAGGTCGACGACGGTGCTCGCCGGGACCAGCGCGGCCAGGACGAACCCGAGCACGAGCAGCTGCTGGGTCGAGGCGACATAGCGCGACCGAGCGCGCTCGACGTCATTCGACTGCTCTTCTCCGGCCTGCGAAAGCACGTATGGACCCCCCTGGTTCCGTAACACCAGGGAACATCTTTCACATCAGCCACAGAGGTTGGGAAGAGCCTGCGGGGAACTACAGATCTGTAATTCCCCGCAGGCTCTCACCCCGAACTCGCCTCAGACCTCCGCGCCAAGAGCGCTGTCGGCGGCCTCGAGCTGCCTGAGCTTGGCCGATCCCTTGGCGTCGTCCTCACCGTAGTGGAGGTACTCGATGCCCTCATCGACGTCACCGTCGAAGACCAGGCGGCCCTTCTCCAGGCAGATGACGCGGTCGCACATCCGCTTGACCGAGCCGGCGGCGTGGCTGACGTAGACCACGGTGCGGCCGCTGTCGCGGATCTCCTCCATCTTCTCCATGCACTTCTTCTTGAAGGGCTTGTCACCGACGGCGAGAACCTCGTCGGCGAGGAAGATGTCGGAGTCGATGTGGACTGCGACCGAGAACCCCAGGCGCGAGTACTGCCCCGAGGAGTAGTTGCCGACCGGGGAGTTGAGGTGGTCGCCGAGCTCGGCGAAGTTCACCACGTCGTCGTAGATCGCGGCCGTCTCCTCGGCGGAGAGCCCGTAGATCGCCGCGTTGAGGAAGATGTTCTCGCGCCCGGAAAGCTGCGGGTGGAAGCCCGCACCGGTCGCGATCAGGCCGGCGATCTGGCCACGCGTCTTCACGGCACCCTGGTCGGGGCGCATCACACCGCTGATCAGCTTCAGCAGGGTCGACTTGCCCGAGCCGTTGAGGCCCATCAGGCCGACCGACTCGCCCTGCTTGATCGTGAAGGTGACGTCGTCCAGCGCCTTGAAGGTGTTGGAGACTGCCCGTCCCTTCATCTTGGCGACGGTGATGTCCTTGATGCTGCGGTGGTAGCGGAGCGTGAAGTTCTTGGTGACTCCGTCCACCACGATCGAGTCGGCTGTCATGTCAGGCGCTCCGGAATCTTGTTCTCGTGCTTGCTGAAGATCAGCTGGGCGATCACCAGCAGAACCAGGGAGACACCGAACGCGCCCAGACCCCACATCCACAGATTCTCGGGCAGGTGCTCGGCGGCCGTCTGCTCGGGATTCGGGGTCACCCCGACCCAGAAGGCCTGCTGGAAGAGCAGCACGGCGTCCGCGATCGGGTTGAGCAGATAGATCCAGGCCTTGTCCCCCAGCGCGCTCTCGATCATCGAGAACGGGTACATCATCGGTACGCCGAACCGGATGTAGTTGGTGAGGATGTTGACCGCGCTGCCGAAGTCCCGGAAGAAGACGTTGGCGAGGCTGAAGACCAGCGCCAGTGCCGTGCCCAGCGCCATCACGATGCCGAGCGCGAGCAGGAGCGAGGGAACCGTCTCCCAGGTCGGCGTCCAACCGCTGAACAGGCAGACGACCACCAGGATCAGGGTCGCCGGCACCAGGTGGTAGAGCGAGACCAGCATCGAGGCGACCGGGAACATCTCCTTCGGCATCGCCATCTTCTTCAGCAGTCCCTTGTTGCCGAGCAGGGAGCGGGTCCCTGCCCCGAAGGTCTCGGTGAAGAAGTGGACGATGACGAGCCCGGCGAACAGGTGGACCGGGTAGTTGTCCATCCCCTTGTCGGCGCCCATGATCTTGCCCATGAAGATCCAGTAGACGCAGAACTGCGTCAACGGGTTGATGTAGGACCAGAAGACGCCGAGGATCGAGTTGGAATAGCGACCGCTGATCTCCCGCTGCACGAGCAGCTTGAGGAGGTAGCGGCGCTTGAAGACCGAGAGCAGACCGAGGTTCTCCGCCGGGGGTGCCAGCGGAGCGTCGACGATCCGTACGGGGCGTTCATCAACTCCGGTTGCCATCGGTCCCCTTCTCCTCAGCGGCGGACCACGGCTCGAAGGTCTTCTCCCAGGCCTCGGGCGAGGTGAAGTCGCCGAGCTTGGAGCGGTACTCCTCGGCCAGCTTCGGCCACTGGCGCTTGAGCCGGCGGTGCACCTTGACGGTGTCCTTCAGCATCTGGTTGAAGAGCTTCTTGTCGCGGCGGTAGAAGGCAGCGCCCTGCTGGTCGTTCATCGACACGATGGCGCTGTCGTACTTGGTGATCCGGTACCACTGGTTGTCCATCGCGGCGAGCTCGGCCTCGGGGAACTCCGTGGAGAGCTTGCGCGGCTTCATGATCTGCCGGATCGGCGCCTTGAGCGCGGCCAGCTTGACCTCGCGGTTGGTCGGGACCTCGGTGTCCTCCTTGCCCTTGCGCGGCGGCTTGTGGCGGCGCACGGGCGGGAAGTCTTCACGGTCGGCCTTGAGCTGAGCGTCCGAGTAGTCCTTGACCATCTCGCGTACGGCGGGAAGCTGGGTCGCGAGGGTCTCGTGCAGCTTCTCGGGGCCGGCGAGGACGTCGAGCAGCGCCTGGTGGCGCAGCAGGACCGTCGAGTACTGCATCGAGACCAGGTGCTTGACCTGGTGGGAGAACGACTCGGTGACCATCCGGCCGCCGTCGTCGTAGATCGAGTGCAGCAGCGCGGCCACGAAGCGGTTGCGCTGGTGGAAGTAGGACTGCCAGTCGAGGGCGTCGTTCTTGTCGGTCCACGGGACGTGCCACACGGCCGCACCCGGGAAGGACACTGTCGGGAAGCCGGCCGCCTTGGCGCGCAGGCCGTACTCGGAGTCGTCCCACTTGATGAAGACCGGCAGCGAGAGCCCGATCTCCTCGATCACCTTGCGCGGGATCAGGCACATGAACCAGCCGTTGAAGTCCACGTCGACGCGCTTGTGCAGCCAGCGGGTCGAGCGCAGGTTGCGGGCGCCGAAGTCCCAGTCGCCGTAGACGCCGGGAGCCGACTGCCACCAGAACCGCCACGGCTGGACGATCTCGCCGTAGGAGTGCAGGCGGGACTTGGCGTAGAGCGAGAACATGTGGCCGCCGACGATGGTCGGTCGCTTGGCGAGGTCACCGAAGGTGACCGCGCGGATGATGCCCTCGGGCTCGCAGACGACGTCGTCGTCCATCATCAGGGCGTACGTCGCGGTGCCCTTGCGCAGCGACTCGAGCTGACCACGCGCGTAGCCGCCGGAGCCGCCCAGGTTGCCCTGCTCGATGATGTGCAGCAGGTCGCCCAGGGCCTTCTCGGCCGCCGGGAACTCGACGTCGTCGGCGACCTTCTTGGTGCCCTGCTCCATCACGAAGACGGTGTCGAGGTAGGGGCGCAGCTGCTCGTCCTCGCCCATCTGCGCGAGCAGCTTGGCGCAGAAGTCGGGCTTGTTCATCGTGGTGACGCAGATGTCGACGGTGCCGTGCTCGGCACGGTCGTCGGGGACCTCCGCGGTCCACTCGGCCGAGGTGATGACGGCGTCCTCGTCGGAGGCGACGACGTCGTACCAGTACCAGCCACCGTCGACGAACGGCTTCAGCGGCAGGTCGAAGGTGAAGGTGCCCTCGGGGTTGGTGCCGGTGTCGGCTGCGTCGACGCGCTGCGAGCGGCCGTTGGCCATCGACTTGTAGACGATGACGCTCGCGCCGCGACCCTGCAGCGCGACGGTCAGCTTCACGCTGTCGACCACGGTGTGCCGGCGCCAGTAGCTGGCCGGGAACGCGTTGAAGTAGGTGCCGAGCGAGAGCCGCTCGCTCTTCAGGATCCGCAGCGCCGTACGCGACTCGATCTGGTCGGGGTGGATCTGGGTGCCGTCGTTGATCGACTGACGGATCTGGGCGTTGTTCAGCGCCTGAGCCGTCTTGTCGGAGCCGACCTCGTACTTGTCGGCGTCGAGGATGGCAGCCTGGTTGTCGACGTAGAGCGGGAGTACGTCGGAGTCACGGTCCAGGGGCAGGATCTGCCGCTGGAGCAGTCGGGTCACGCTCATTCGTCAACGCCTCCGGAGGTGAGCGGGGTGCCGTCCTCGAAGTGGGGACGGAGCTTGTTCTCGAACATGGTGAGCGCGGACGCGATCGCCATGTGCATGTCCAGGTACTTGTAGGTGCCGAGTCGGCCGCCGAAGAGCACCATCGGCTCCTTCTTGGCCAGGTCGCGGTAGACCAGGATCTTCTCGCGGTTGTCGGCGGTGTTGATCGGGTAGTACGGCTCGTCACCCTCCTGGGCGAAGCGGCTGTACTCCTTGACCACGATCGTCTTGCCGGGCTTGTAGCGGTCGGCCCGCTCCGGGTGGAGGTGCTTGAACTCCAGCTCACGGGTGAAGGGGACCTCGGGGTCGTTGGCGTTGACCACGCCGGTGCCCTGGTAGTCGTCCACGTCGAGGATCTCGGACTCGAGGTCCACGGTGCGCCAGGAGAGCTTGCCGGCGGAGAAGTCGAAGTACTCGTCGACCGGGCCGGTGTAGACGATCGGGACCTTGCCCTTGTAGTCGTCGACCACGGTGAAGAAGTCGGTGTCGAGCTCGACCTCGATGTTGGGGTGGTCGGCCATCCGCTGCAGCCACGCGGTGTAGCCGTCGACCGGGAGACCCTCGTACTTGTCGTTGAAGTAACGGTTGTCGAAGGTGTAGCGGACCGGGAGGCGCGTGATGATGTCGGGCGACAGCTCCGTCGGGTCCTTCTCCCACTGCTTGGCGGTGTAGCCCTTGATGAACGCCTCGTAGAGCGGGCGGCCGATCAGCGAGATCGCCTTCTCCTCGAGGTTCTTGGCGTCCTCGGTGTTGAACTCGGAGGCCTGCTCCGCGATCAGCGCGCGGGCCTCGTCGGGAGTGTGCGACTTCCCGAAGAAGGAGTTGATCAGCGCGAGGTTCATGGGCAGGGAGTAGACCTGCCCCTTGTACTTCCCGAACACCTTGTGCTTGTAGTCGGTGAACTCGGTGAACTTCCGCACGTAGTCCCACACCTTCTCGTTGGAGGTGTGGAAGAGGTGGGTGCCGTACTTGTGGACCTCGATGCCGGTCTCCTCGTCGAACTCGGAGTAGGCGTTTCCACCGATGTGCGGGCGGCGCTCGATGATGAGCACCTTCTTGTCCAGCTCGGTGGCAGCGCGCTCGGCGATGGTGAGGCCGAAGAGGCCGGAGCCGACGACGACGAGGTCAGGAGTGGTTTCAGGGAAGGACACGATCGCTCAGTCTAGGTCTCTGTGGGTAAGGGGTCGGTCAGGAGGAGGTGGGGACGGTACGCATGCCCCGCGCGGCGCGCAGGGCCTTGATCACGTTGACGGCTTCATGCTTGCCGCCTCGCAACGGGCTGAGGAGAACCACAGCCGCGGTGATGAGCCACGGTTTGAGACGTACCAGGACGTTCTCGCCGTAGCGGAAGTGGACGACGAAGAGGTTGCGGTACATGTAGAAGCCCTTCCAGCCGGCCAGGTCGTGCTGCTGGCTGAAGTCGAGCTGTCGCACGAGCACCGCGTCGCGTACGGCCCAGATGGTGCGGCCGGCGCGGCGGGCGCGGATCGCGAGATCCACGTCGTCGTAGAAGATGAAGTAGGTCGGATCGGGGAGCCCGATCTCCTCCAGGACGGTGCGGCGGATCATGAAGCCCTCGAAGGCGACGTTCTCCACCGGAACGCGCTCCGGCATGGCGTCGCGGGTCGGGTAGGTGTCCATGACGGCGGCGGTCTTGGGCTTGATCGCGAGCGGGTTGCGCAGGTCGAACTTCAGCGCGGCCAGCTCGATCAGCTTGCCGTTCTTGTCCTCGCGCACGGAGAAGAGGCAGTCCTCGTCCTGGGCGAGCAGCACCTCGAGGCAGTCGTGGGCCGGGACGACGTCGTCATCGATCAGGTAGAGCCGGTCCCAGCCCTGCTCGACCGCGGCCTTGGTGCCGAGGTGGAAGCCACCGGCGCCACCGAGGTTCTCCGGGCTGTCGATGACCTGCAGGTTGGGCGTGATCGCCTCGGCGAGCACCTGCGCGGTGTGGTCGGTGGAGGCGTTGTTGACGACGATCACCGCGTCGGCGGGCTGGTCGAGCTTGGTGAGCCCGTCGAGCAGCCCACGCAGCATGTCGGCGCGGTTGTAGGTGACGACGACGATCGCGACCGTCTCACGGGTGGTGCTCAACGAAGGAACCTCTCGTGTCCACTGAAGTCCCCCCGGATAGCGGCCCACCACGCCTGCATCGACAGCCAGATCCGGCGCGGCTGCGGCTTGGTGAGCAGGTAGAACCATAGAGTCTTCGCCACGAAAGCCAAAGCGAAGGGCCACCCTCGGTAGTCGCGCAGGTTGAGCAGGTTGTTGCGCGCCATGCAGTAGTGCTTCAGGTCGCTCGGCGTGTGGTTGTACGTCGCCCTCCCCCACGCCATCGGGGTGCCGAGATCACCGACGGAGGGGTGGCGCACCTGGGCGCCGACGACGGTCGCGATCCGCGCCCCGGCCTTCTCGGCCCGGAGACGGTATTCGTGGTCGTCGCCCCAGATGAAGTATTCCGCCCGGGGGTAGCCGATCCGCTCCACCAGGTCGCGGGTCACCAGGACCCCGTTGAACGGGATCACGATGTCCTTGATCAGGCCGTCGGTGGCGGCCGCCTCGACATCGGAGAGCTGGTGCACGACCTTGGAGCGGCCCGGGAGCCGGATCGGGAAGACCAGGCGGCCGGGGTCGCCCTCGTCGACGACGAGCGGCCCCCAGAAGTCGAGGTCGGTCTGCTTGAGCAGCAGCGCCAGGCAGTCGGTGTCGGGCAGGCCGTCGTCGTCCATCAGCCAGACCAGGTCGGCGCCACGCTCGATCGCCGTCTCGAGGCCGTCGTGGAAGCCGCCGGCGCCGCCGCTGTTGCGCTCCAGGGTGCGGGCGACCACCGGCACCTGGCGCTGTCCCGGCTCGATGGCACCGTCGAGCTCTGCGAGCCACTGCGACGTACCGTCGGTGGAGGCGTTGTCGATGACGATCACCTCGTCGAGGCCGTCGACCACGTCGAGCCGCTCCAGCAGTCGCTGCAGCAGCTCGAGACGGTTGTAGGTCACCACGACCGCGGCGACACGATTGCTCCCTGGCACGGATCCAGACTAGCCGCGACCGCGGTGTATCCCGGGAATCAGCGAGTCGGTGTGACCTGCCCTTAACCCGTTGTTCAACACGCTGAGGCGAGGTCGTCGGTCTCGTTGGCCTGGTAACCCTTGTTGCGAGAGCCCAGGGAGCCACCGGTGACCGGACCACCCTTGTCGGAGTCGCCGGTGGCCTTCGGCTTCTCGGTGGCGGGCGCCTTGGTCTCGCCGTCCTCGCCGGTGCCGGGCGACTTGAAGGCCTCCTCCTTCTTCGGGGTGGCCTTCTTCACCGCCTTGCGGACCTCCGCATGGATCTTGGACATGTTCGGGTCGGCGGTGTTGACCAGCGGAGGCACCAGCGAGAGTGTCGAGATCTTCTGCGACTTCGCCTTCAGCGCCAGCGTCGAGAACCGCTCGATCTCGCTCGGCGGGACCGTCGTGGTGATGGTGGAGCCGGTCGCCTTCGCGACGTCCTGGTAGTGGCGTACGACGTCGGCGGGGCTGGTCTGCTGCAGGATCGCGTTCAGGACGCACTTCTGGCGGGCCATCCGGGAGTAGTCGTCGGAGTCGTGGCGGGCCCGGGCGTACCAGAGGGTCTCCCAGCCGTCGAGCTTCTTCGTGCCGGGCTGGATGTGGGTGTAGAACTTGTCGGAGGGGAGGCCGACCGGGATCGGCTGGCGTACGTTCAGGGTGACTCCCCCGATGGCGTCCACGATCTCCTGGAACCCGTTGAGGTCGACGATCGCGTAGTAGCTGATCTGCAGGTCGGTGATGCCCTCGACAGCGTCGACGGTGGCGGCCATGCCGGGGTGGTCCTCGCCCTTGTACAGCTCCTTGTGGTCCTCGGCCCAGGTGCTCACGCCGTTGAGGTAGCAGCCGTCGCAGTCGAAGCCGCGCGGGAACTCCTCGTCCATCGGGGATCCGTCGTCAAAGGTGAAGTTCTGCATGTTGCGGGGCAGGCCGATGAGGACGGTGCGGCCCGTGACAGCGTCGATGGACGCGACCGTGAGCGAGTCGGGACGCAGACCCCAGCGGGTCTTGCCGCCGTCGGAGTCGGCACCGGCGAGCAGGACGTTGAAACGGCCGTTGTGGGCCTCGGCGGCCTCGGCACCGGCGAAGATCGCCTCGACCATGCCCTTGTGGACACCGACCAGGTGGGCGCCGAAGATCAGGGTCGCGGCCACGGAGAAGGCCAGCGCGCCGTTGATCGCGACCACGATGCGGCGCTGCTTGAGGTCGAGCTCGAGCGGGCGGCCCAGGCGCCAGGCGTCGATGAAGAGCCCGGCCCAGGCGATGGCGCCGGCGATGAGCGCGATGCGGAAGAGCCCCAGCAGCCACGGCGTCGTGCCGAGCCGGAAGATCAGGCCGTGCCACAGCAGGGAGATCCCGAAGACCAGCCCGGCGGTGACCGCGAGACCGATTACGGTCCAGATCGCGATCCGGCCGACGCGGCGGTTGCCTGCGACGAGCTGGGCGGAACCCGGCAGGAGCAGCGTGATCAGCAGCAGCGCCATGGCGCGACGGAACCGCACGCGGGAGGCGCGCTCGGCGGCCGTACGCTGGGGCCGGTAGTTCTGCTCAGCCATCTCGGGTCCCTCGGGAGAAGAGTTTGCACCGCCAGTATCACCAGTCACACTGGTAACACAGCGGTGCGACGCGCCGACTAACTTTAGCGGCCTGGCACGGTACGTTTGAGCGCATGCCAAACCCCCGCAACCCTGGCAGCCCCAACGATCCCCGGTCACAGCAGTATGGCTGGGCGTACGGCAACGGCCAGCCTGCTCAGCCTTCGGGCCCCGAGCCCACCAACGTCATGCCCACCGTCCGGCGCCCGCCGGGCGGTTCGCCGCCCCCGGCGCCGCCGCGCGGCGGCTATGACCGGCCGCTGCCCCAGCCGGGGCAGATCGCGCCGACCCCTGGCCAACAGGGCGGGTATGGGAACCAGGGTTACGACCAGGGCTACAACCAGGACTGGAGCCAGCCGAGCGAGTACGGCGGCAACGGTGGCAACGGCGGCTATGGGGGTCCGGGCGACGGCTACGGCGGCGGTCGCGGGGGCCGCCAGCCCAGGCCCAAGAAGCGCCACCCTTTCCGCAAGTTCGTCGCGATCGTGATGATCCCGATCCTGATCCTGGTCGGCGCGGTGGCCTGGATCGGCATCAGCGCCTGGAACAAGGTCGACAAGGTCCCCTACGAGCCGACCGCGGGTGAGCGGCCCGCGGACCAGCCGGGGACGACGTACCTCATCGTGGCCAGCGACTCGCGTGAGGGTCTGACCGCCGAGGAGAAGAAGAAGCTGCACACCGGCGATGCGGCCGGGAGCCGGACCGACACGATCAAGCTGCTGCACACCGGTGCCGGCAAGACCATCGTGGTCACCATCCCGCGGGACTCCCCGGTGGACATCCCCGGTCACGGCAACACCAAGATCAACGCCGCGTTCGCCTACGGCGGTCCTGAGCTGTTGACCCAGACGATCGAGCAGAACACCGGCGTACGCATCGACGGCTACGTCGAGATCGGCATGGGTGGTCTCGCCCGGCTGGTCGACGGCGTCGGCGGCGTCGAGATCTGCCCGAAGCAGGACATGAAGGACAAGCTGGCCGGGCTGGACATCAAGAAGGGCTGCCAGGAGGCCAACGGCGCGACCGCTCTGGCCTACGCGCGCTCCCGTCACGTGGAGAGCACCGGAGACCTGGCGCGAGGCGTCAACCAGACCGAGGTCATCTCCGGCATCGGGAAGAAGATGACCAACCCGGCCACCGTGCTCAACCCGTTCAAGCTCGCCGAGATGGGCAAGGGCGCCGAGGGTCTCAAGGTCGGCAAGGGCATGAGTGTCATCGGCGGCGCGAAGTTCGCCTGGGCCTTCAAGGCTCTCGCCGGCGGCTCCGCGATGACCTGCGGTGTCCCGATCGTGGGCATGAGCACCCAGTGGGACCGGGAACGCGCGCTGACGATGTTCGGTCACATCAAGGAGGACACGGTCGACGACATCCCGGCCGACCTCTGCACGCCGACCGGCCTGCCGAAGAGCGTCACCGGCTGATCCTCGGAGCAGCCACGGCCGTCCCTACTGACCTTCGTCGGTAGGGACGTCTGCTTTTCGTCCACTGTGCCCGGCCGCGTACGTCCTTAGGTTCGAGGCATGATCGAACTGGACCACCTGACCAAGAGATACGGCGCGACCACCGCGGTCGACGACCTCACCCTGCGGATAGAACCGGGCCGGGTGACCGGCTTCCTCGGCCCCAACGGCGCCGGGAAGTCCACGACCATGCGGATGATCCTCGGCCTGGACCGGCCGACGTCGGGAACCGCCACGATCGACGGCCGTCCGTACGTCTCGCTGCGGCGTCCCCTGCGCGAGGTCGGTGCGCTGCTGGACGCCAAGGCGGTGCACCCCGGTCGCCGGGTGCGTACGCATCTGGTGGCGATGGCGCGGAGCAACTCGATCCCGGTGGCCCGGGTCGACGAGGTGCTCGAGCGCGTCGGTCTGGCCGGGGTCGCCCGGCGGCGGGCGGGCAGCCTCTCGCTCGGGATGAGCCAGCGGCTCGGGATCGCGGGCGTGCTGCTGGGCGACCCGCGGGTGATGCTCTTCGACGAGCCGGTCAACGGGCTCGATCCCGACGGGGTGGTGTGGATCCGGAAGCTGCTGAGGTCGCTCGCCGCGGAGGGGCGTACGGTCCTCGTCTCCAGCCATCTGATGAGCGAGATGCAGCAGACCGCCGACCATCTGGTCGTGCTCGGACGCGGGCGGCTGCTCGCGGACGCCCCGCTGAGATCGTTCGTCGCCGGGCACTCCTCGCTGGAGGAGGCGTACTTCCGCCTGACCGCAGGGTCGGTCGAGTACGCCGGGGAGGTGGCCTGATGCTGAGCCCGTTCCTGGCCGCGATCTCGTCCGAATGGACCAAGCTCTGGTCGGTCCGCTCGACCTGGTGGTGCCTGATCGGCGCGGCCGCGCTGATGGCGCTCTACTCGGTCCCGCTGGGCTTCGACGCCGCCGAGCCCAACCCGAACCTGTCCCACGCCGACCAGCTGCTCCACGTCGAGGAGGTCGCCACCGCGGGGCTGCTGTTCACCCAGTTCGCACTGATCGCGCTGGCGCTGCTGACGGTGACCTCGGAGTACGCCTCCGGCAGCATGCGTACGACGCTGCAGTGCGAGCCCCGACGCGGCCGGGTGCTGGTCGCGAAGCTGGTCGTCGTGGAGGTCGTCGCGCTGGTCTCGGGCGCGTTCCTCGCTGTCCTGGGCGCCGGGCTCGGCTACCTGACGGCGGGTGACTACGGCGTCTTCGACGTCTCCTCGGTGGCCGCGGTGGCCGGCAGGATCAGCGTCTACCTGGGCGTGGTCGTCGCGCTGGCCATCGGGCTCGCGGTCGGTCTGCGCAGCACCGCCGGGGCGCTGGTCGTGGCGTTCCTGCTGCTGTTCCTGCTGCCGATGGTGCTGATGATGAGCGGGATGGACCTGATGACCGACGTGTCCTACTACCTCCCGGGGACGGCGGGCACGGAATACCTCGGCATCGGGATCGCGACCCTGTTCGGGCTCTCCGACGGACTCCCCTACGGCCGCAACGGCGGGCTCGGGCTCGTCGCCGCCTGGTCCGTGGCCACGCTCCTGGCGGGCTCCTTGGTGTTCCGCCGCCGCGACGCCTGAGGCCTGCGCCTCCTAGCGGTCCTCGCTCACGAGCCCGGCCTCGTGGGCGAGGATCGCTGCCTGCACCCGGTTGCGTACGCCGAGACGACCGAAGGCGCTGCTCAGATAGGCCTTCACGGTCCCCTCCACGAGGTGGAGACGGCGACCGATCTCGGCGTTTGAGAGCCCGGCGGCGACCAGCGCCATCACGTCGCGCTCGCGGTCGGTGAGAGCGGCGACCTTGGCCCGCGCGTCCGCGGCCCGCGACATCCGGTCACCGGCCCCGGTGCCGAGCTCGGCGATCACGCGCTGGGCGACCCGTGGGGAGAGGAAGGCGGCGCCGTCGGCGACCGCGTGCACGCCCGCGAGCAGCTCGCGGGGATCGCCGGACTTCAGCAGGAACCCGCTCGCCCCGTCGCCGAGGGCCCGGGCGATGTAGGCGTCCTCGGAGAAGGTGGTCAGCATGACCCGCGCGGTCTCCGGGGCGGTCCGGGCGATCTCCGCCCCCGCCGCCAGACCGTCCATCCGCGGCATCCTGACGTCGAGCAGCGCGACGTCGGGCCGGTGGCGCTGGGCCGCCTCGACCGCCTCTCGCCCGTCGGCGGCCTCGGCGACCACCTCGATCGTCTCGTCGGTCTCCAGGATCGCGCGTACGCCGGCCCGCACCATCGCCTCGTCATCGGCCAGCAGCACCCGGATCACAGCACCGCCTCACGCCGGTCGCTGCGTACGGGCAGGTCGGCGACCACCTCGAAGCCTCCGCCCGCGCTCGGGCCGTGGCGCAGCGTGCCCCCGGCGGCGCGCGCCGCCTCCTCGAGCCCGGCCAGGCCCAGCCCGGTCGTCGTCCCCGCTTGCGGTGGAAGGGTCGCGCGGCCGTTGCTCACCGAGAGACGTACGCCTTCTGGTTCCCGCTCCACCGAGACCGTCACCGACGACCCCGGAGCGTGCCGGGCGGCGTTGGTGAGCGCCTCCTGCACGATGCGGTGGGCGGCCGCGTCCCGCACCGGCGTGGATCCGGGGCACTCGTCGAGCGAGCCCACGAGGCGTACGTCCATCCCCGACTGACGCGCGCGCTCGACCAGGCCATCGATCCCGGCCGCGGCGGGGGTCAGCGGCGCCTGTTCGGTGGCGGGACGGAGGACGCCGACGATCTCGCCGAGCCGCTCGGTGGCCCCGGCTGCGGCCGCGCGGATGTCGCCGGCTGCCTGCTGGTGGGCCTCGGTGAGCCCCGGCGCCACCTCGAGCGCACCGGCGCGCAGCGCGATCAGGCTGAGCTCGTGGCCCAGCGAGTCGTGCATCTCCTGGGCGATCCGGGCACGCTCGGTGAGCTGGGCCTGCTCGATCTCGGTCGAATGGCTGCGGGCGACCTGACGTAGGTAGCGGCCGCTGAGCCACGGCAGCGCCATGAAGATGATCATGTTGCCGGCCATCGCGACCTGCACCCCGCCGCCGTTGACGACGGCGTCCAGCACCGTCAGCGTCACCACGGCCACGCCCGTCACGACCGCCGAGGGCCACACCTGGTCGGCCCATCTGCCGACGAGGAAGCTCGTCAGCGCGGCGAACGCGACGTAGCTGATCAGGATCCAGCCGTCGTTGGCCACCACCGTGCCGCCGACCAGCGCGCACACGAGTGCCATCGCGACGGCAGGACGCCTCTGCCGGACCCACATCGCGACGGTGACCCCGAGGACTCCCAGCAGCGCCGACCAGCCCGACCACTGCGGGTGGCCGGCGTCGCTCATGTAGAGGTGCTCGGCGGTGACCGCCACGACCAGAAGGCCCGACAGGATCGACTCGAGGGTCCGGGGCCGGCGCAGCAGACTCACGCCCACCACGGTAGTCGGCGACATTCTCGAAAAGTACTGTCTTTCGGCAGGGGGTCTCGACAAGCTCGACCACCGGTGCAGACTGTGACCCATGGCTTACGAGACCCTGACCTTCGACGTGGACGGCGACGGCATCGCGCTCCTGACCCTCAACCGACCCGACGCGCTCAACTCGTTCACGGTGACGATGGCGCGCGAGCTGGAGGAGGTGTTCACCACCGACGCGATGGCCGACGAGGTTCGCGCGGTCGTCGTGACCGGCGCCGGGCGGGCGTTCTGCGCCGGGATGGACCTCTCCGCCTCCGGGAACGTGTTCGGCCTGGACGAGTCGCTGCACCCGACACCCGAGAGGCTCGCCGAGCACCTCGCCGACCCGGCGAACCACCCCGAGTACGCCGAGGGCGTACGCGACACCGGCGGCAAGGTCACCCTCGCGATCCACGCACTCCCCAAGCCCGTGATCGCCGCGATCAACGGCCCGGCGGTCGGCATCGGCGCCACGATGCTGTGCGCGATGGACGCGCGGCTGGCGTCCTCGAAGGCGAAGATCGGCTTCGTCTTCGGCAAGCTCGGCATCGTCCCCGAGGCCTGCTCGTCCTACTTCCTGCCGCGCGTCGTCGGCGTCCCGCGGGCCCTGGAGTGGCTCTACACCGCGGAGATCCTCGACCCCGACCAGGCCCTCGACGGGGGTCTGGTCCGCAGCATCCACCTGCCCGACGAGCTGCTGCCCGCCGCCTTCGAGCTGGCCCGGAGGTTCACCCAGAACCGGTCGCCGGTCGGCACCGCGCTCGTCCGCCAGCTCATCACCCGCAATGCCTCCGCACGCCACCCGCTCGAGGCCCACCTGTCCGACTCGCTGGCGATGTTCTATGCCTCGATCGGCGACGGCAAGGAGGGTGTCGCGGCGTTCCTGGAGAAGCGGGCCCCCGAGTTCACCTCGAAGGCGTCCGAGGTCCCGGACGTGTTCCACGGAGAGATTTTTACGGGCTGACCTGCAGCGATAGTCGAGAACCCCCTGTTGTGGGGCCGCATCCTGGGCTACGGTCGAAGGTGGGCCCGCCCGCTGGTCCCTCACCCGGGTGTGGCCGCGGCCGGCACGCAGTGCCCAACCCGAGATGGGCGCGTGTCGGCCGCATCTCGGCACCTGGCCGAGACGGCGGCCTAGGCGCCGATCAGGCCTGCGTACTCCTCGACGATCGCGTCGACCGGCTGGTTCACGTCGATGACCATCCCGGCCTCGTCCGAATCGAGCGGCTCGAGCGTCTTGAACTGGCTCTCCAGGAGCGTGGTCGGCATGAAGTGTCCGGGTCGGCTCGCCTGGCGCCTCGCGATCACCTCGCGGGTGCCCTCCAGGTGAAGGAAGGTCACCTCGGCGTGGTGCCGCCGGAGCTGGTCCCGGTACTTCCGCTTGAGCGCCGAGCAGCTCATCACGCCGCCGCGCTCGGCGTGCCGGGCCAGCCACTCCCCGACCGCCTCGAGCCAGGGGTAGCGGTCGTCGTCGTCGAGCGCGATCCCGGCGGTCATCTTCTCGATGTTCGCCTGCGGATGCAGGTCGTCGGCATCCTCGAACGGCACCCGCAACCGCCCCGCGATCGCCGCCCCGATGGTCGATTTCCCTGAGCCCGAGACTCCCATCACGACCAGCACCGGTTTCGCCATCACGACATCGTACGGGCGTAGAGCGCCTCCAGATCGGTGAAGTGCCGATGAGTCCCCGCCTCCTGGTAGGAGGAGGTGTCGGCCATCGAGTAGCCGTGCGGGGCATCGGGGTAGATGAGGTTGGTGTAGACCACCCCGGCGTCGTCGAGGGCCCGGCTGAGGTCGGCGACGTTCTCCGGAGTCATGGAGCGGTCGTGGTCGGCGTGGCCGAAGTAGTACTCCGCCCTGGTCCCGGCGATGCAGGTGTGCGGCGAGGCCTCCTCCGCGGTGACCAGCCCACCGCCGTGGAACCCGGCGACGGCGACGAACTCGTCGGGGAACCGTCCCGCGGTCCGCACCGCCAGTCGCGCGCCCATGCAGTAGCCGTGGGTGGCGAGGGGGCCGGCGGCGTACGTCTGGAGGGCTTCGACGTACGCCGGGATGTCGATCGCCAACCGGTCCACGGTCAGGCCACGGACCCGGTCCATCGCACCGACGAAGAACGCGTCCCTGGCCCCCGGGTCGCGCAGGTCGGCCGTCGGTGCCAGCTCAACCGCGCTGCCGTCGCGGTAGAACGTGTTGGGCGCGAGGACGACATAGCCCCACGTTGCGACCCGCTCGACCATCTCGGCCAGCCGCGGCCGGAGGCCGATCGCATCCATGTAGACGAGTACGCCGCCCTTCGGTGCGCTCTCGGGCCGGGCCAGATAGGCCTCGGCGGTGCCATCAGGTGTCTCGATCTCGATCTGCTCGACCACGCCCTCACGCTACCGGCAGGCACTTGCTGCCATGCTCGTACCCATGACCCAGCACCCAGAGGCACTGCACCTCGAATCCTCCCGAGCGATCCCGGTCGCCTACGAGACCGCCCTCGCCCGCGTCCTCCCGGCGCCGCTGCCGCAGATCTTCGGCCGCCGGTACGCCGCGATCGGCCCGATCGCCGAGGTCCGCGACCAGGCCGGCGACTGGGACACTGCAGGCGAGACCCGCACGATCGGCCTCGCCGACGGCGCGACGATGCGCGAAACCCTGACCGCGATCGAGGCTCCCTCGTCGTTCTCCTACGAGATCACGCCGCTCTCCGGCCCGCTCAAGCTCCTGGTCGGCCACGTCGCCGGCCGCTGGTCCTTCGCCCCGGCCGGCACCGGCACCCGGGTCACCTGGTCCTGGGACGTCACGCCCACGTCCCAGGCTGCGTCGTTCGCGATGCCTGTCTTCGGGTGGATGTGGAAGGGGTATGCGCGGCAGAGCTTGGAGTCGTTGGAGGAGTTGCTGCTCGGCTCTTGAGTCTTTCCCCGCTGGCGGGTCGGTGTTGTTTGTGGTTGGGGTTTGCCGCCGACCCTTTCGGAGAGGGTGTTCTCGGCGGCGTCCGGAGTAAAGGACGGCCTTCGGCCGCCGGCTGACGCCGGTCGCCTTCGGCGATCCTTGACACCGGCCGTCGCCGAGAATTTTTGGCTGGCTATCGGGTCGGCGGCAGGGGTCTGGTGCGGAGATTCAGGTTGGGCAGGGGCCTGGGAATCGGGTGATCGTTTCGCCGGTGTGGGCGGTCGGCGAACGAATTTTCGTTCGCCGTGTAGGTCGTCCCCTCCGAGTGCGGGATCTGCTGGCGGAAGGAATTTTCTTTCCGCCGGAGGAGTCCTTGCTCGGGTGGGGGGCGAACGAACTTTCGTTCGCCATGTAGGTCGTCCCCTCCGAGTGCGGGATCTGCTGGCGGAAGGAATTTTCTTTCCGCCAGAGGAGTCCATACTCGGTGGGGCGAACGAACTTTCGTTCGCCCGTAGAAGCCTCCGTCGCCCTGGGCGGTTTCCCGCGGCCACTCTGGGGCCGCCGCCCCGATAGCCAGCCAAATCTTTTCTCGACATGGTCCGGTGTCAAGGATCGCCGAAGGCGACCGGCGAAGCCGGCGGACGCAGGCCGTCCTTGACTCCGGGCCAGGTCGAGAAGACCCTCAAAGAACGGGTCGGCGGCCCACCCCAACCAACGAGGAAACCCTCGCGGTCAGCGAAACGGCCAAACCTCACACCCCATGCCGCTTGATGAACGACAGAATCTGCTCCGACAGCTCAGGCCGACAAACGATGACGTCAGGCAGATACACATCGTCCTGGTTGTAGCGCAGCGGGGAGCCGTCGACGCGGGAGGTGAACAGCCCGGCAGCGGCGGCGACCGCCACGGGAGCGGCGGAGTCCCACTCGTACTGCCCGCCCGCGTGGACGTACGCGTCGGAGATGTCGCGCACGACCGACATCATCTTCACGCCGGCCGATCCCATCGGCACCAGCTCGGCGCCGATCTCCTCGGCCAGCGCCTCGACGAAGGCCGGCGGGCGGCTGCGGGAGACGGCGATCCGGGGACGGGGCGAGGTCGACGGCGGCACGACCGGAGCGGCACCGGTGTGGAAAGTGCTCTGCACGGACGCGTCGGCGAGCGCCGGCTGCGCGACCGCGCCGGCGATGAGCTCACCGCCGTTGGAGGAGGCCCACAGGGCCACGTGCACGGCCCAGTCGTCGCGCGGCGGTTCGGAGAACTCGCGGGTCCCGTCGAGCGGATCGATGATCCACACCCGGTCCTTGGTGAGCCGCTCCTTGGAGTCCTTGCCCTCCTCGGAGAGGACGGCGTCCTGCGGGCGGTACTCGGCGACGAGCTCCATCAGCAGCTCGTGGGCAGCCAGGTCACCGGCATCCTTGAGCTCCTTGCCCTCCAGCCCGGAGGTGGCACGCACCTCGAGCAGCCGCCGGCCGGCGGTCTCGGCGAGCCAGGCGGCCAGCAGGTGGTCGGAGGCGAGGATCTCGGGCGCAGGCACACCAGGCATGAAGGTCACCCGCGGCACTCTATCCAGCCGACCGCCGCGTCCGATAAAGGCCCAGCCCGAGTCCGATCGCGATGACCAGCACCACCCCGGTCAGCACGGCGCGCAGGATCAGCCCGGTCTTGGCGCGCTCGTCCTCGGCGGTGACGTCGTTGGCCATGGTCTCGGCCGACTTCAGGATCACCTGGAGAAGGTTCTGGATGTAGGCGACGGCACCATCAGACCAGGTGCGGACGATCGGCTCGCCCTTCGACGCCGCCCTCAGCTCCGTGGCGACTCCTTGGATGCTGCCCTTGGCGGCGACATCACGGACCGTACGCTGCACCATCATCGCGCCCGAGCCCTTCTCGAAGGTGCCGTCGGAGACCCGGTCGAGCTCCGCCTGCAGCTCGGGCGATGCTCCCGAGTAGAACGCCGAGGACGACTTCACCCAGGCGGCCTCCGCGTCGGTGAGGTCCTTGACCGACTTCGTACCGATCTCGTTCTCGGACAACGCGACGACCATGAGCTCCCGCTCGATGCTGAACGCCTCCGCCGCCCCCGTCAGCCTGCTGAGGTTGCGGACCTGGTCGCCGGTCTGGTCGTCCTCCAGCTCCGGCACCTGCGCCGCGAGCATCAGCAGGTTGCTGGCCAGCGCGGTGTAGACCTCGCGAGCGGCGTCCTGGCTGGCTCGGTCGCCTTCCTGCATCTCGACCCGGTAGAGCTCGAAGTCGTCGAGCACCTCGGTGATGTCGTGGTGGAGCCTGCGCAGCTCGGGATCACCGTCGACGTCGATCGCGGCCGCGGCGGTCTGCCACTCCTCGACCGCCAGGTCGGTGGTGTGCAGGTAGGTGGAGCGTACGTTGACCGGCGCCTGCGCGACGGGCTGCAGCGCGTCCCGTTCGAAGATCACGTCGACGGCGAGCTCGATGGTCTCGGGGAGTGCCTCGCTGAGCGCGGCCGCCCGGCCGGTCTCCGAGGCGCTCCGGAAGGAGGCGAACGTCGCCAGGCCGCCGACCGCGACACCGACCAGAGCCACCGCCAGCAGGATGCTCAGGGGCCGGTTGGCGCCGGAGCGCTTCGCCACCCGGGAACCGCCGGTCGGGAACGACCCGCTCGCCCCGATCTTCGCGAACGCCCCGGACGTGCCGATAGCGCCGGAAGAAGACCCGGTCGACCCGGCCGCGGGGAACGAGCCGCTCCCGCCGAAAGCCTCGTAGGCACCGGAGGTGCTGATCGGACCCGACGCGTGCATCGGACGCTGCCGGGGCACCTGCATGTCGAAGACCGGCAGCGGGCCCGAACCGGTGAGCACCGCGACGACGTCGTGCGCGCTCGGCCGCTGCCCGGGGTCCTTGGCCATCATCATCGCGACCAGGTCGTCGATGATCTTCGGCACCTGGACCGCCCCGCTGACCCGCGGGATGGGTGCGGTGGCGTGCTGGTAGACCACCGTCGCCGGCGCGCCGCCGGAGTAGGGGGTACGACCGGTGAGCATCTCGAAGAAGACACAGCCCAGCGAGTAGATGTCGCTCGGCGGACCGACCTCGCCTCCCGAGCCACGCTCGGGCGAGAGGTAGCCGAGGCTGCCGACCACGTCATGGGTGGAGGTCAGCCGCTGGTCGCCCAGGCGGGCGAGCTGGGCGATCCCGAAGTCGACGATCCTGATCCTGCGGTCGCTGTCGTAGACGAGGTTGGACGGCTTGATGTCGCGGTGGACGATCCCCTGGGCGTGGACCGCGGCGAGCGTACGCGCGGCCTGGACGATGACCTCACCGGCCTCACGGGCGATCAGCGGGCCGTGCGAGCGCAGGCGTTCGCCGAGGTCGGGGCCGGTCAGGAGCTCCATGACGAGGAAGGCCATCGGCCCGTTGGCGGTGCGTTCGATCCCGGCGTCGTGGATCTGCACGGTGCCGGAGTGGCTGGCGGCCGCGGTGGAGAGCGACTCGCGCCGGAACCGCTCGATCATCGTCGGGTCGGCCGACGTCCGCACGACCTTGACCGCGACCCAGCGCTGCAGGGTGAGGTCCATGGCCTGCCATACCTCGCCCATACCGCCTCGCCCGATCAGGCGGTGCAGCTCATATCGGCCGGCAATCATGGGGTGGGGGGAGGTTTGCATGGGGGACGTTCCCGTCGAGGATCCAGTTGTTCGTACGTGTCAGGTTGCTCACACAACGGCCTGGGAGTTTAGGCGACACTCACTAGTAGGCGCCAGAGCCACGCACAACAGCTTTGACCGTACGAACGACGATTCCGAAGTCGCGTAGCAGCGTCCAGTTGTCCACATAGTCCAGGTCCAGGCGAACCGTGTCCTCCCAGGAGAGGTCCGATCGCCCCGAGACCTGCCACAGCCCGGTCAGACCGGGAGCAACCGCGAGTCGGCGATGCGAGTCCCGATCGTACATCGCCACCTCGCTCGGCAGCCCCGGGCGGGGCCCGACCAGCGACATCTGGCCCAGCACGATGTTGAACAGCTGCGGCAGCTCATCGATGGAGTACTTCCGCAGCACTCGCCCGACCCGGGTCACCCGCGGGTCCGCACGGAGCTTGAAGAGGACCTGGCCGGGACGGTGGTCGAGCGTGCGCAGCAGCGACTCGGCGTCGACGACCATGGTGCGGAACTTCCAGATCCGGAACTGCTTGCCGTTGCGCCCGACGCGCACCTGCCGGAAGAAGACCGGACCCGGGGAGTCGAGCTTGATCACGACCGCCATCACGGCGAAGACCGGGACGAGCACGGCGACGGCGGCCGCCGCGGCCAGCCATTCCCACACGTACTTGGCCACCCGGGTCAGCCGCGCCCGCAGGGCCTCGTCGACGTAGAGGAGACTCATCGAGCCCAGCCGCATCGAGGACGTACGCTGCGGGGTCACGTCCTGCATCCGGGTGCTGACCAGCAGGGGAAGGCCGAAGGACTCGCTCGTCCAGGCCAGTCGCTGGATCTCGCGGCCGGCCAGGTCGGGCCCGGGGACGACCAGCACCGCGTCGGGCCCGACCGAGGCGATCGCGCCGGAGAGCCCGTCGGCACGGCAGACCGCCGCGGCCTCCATCAGGCCGCCGCTGAGCCGGTGGGTCCACTCCGGGATCGCTCCGTGGTCATGGGCCGCCTCGACCACCACGACCCGCAACGGGGTGCGCGGCCGGGAGCTGAAGATGTAGCCCACCACGCGGAACGCGAGCGCGGTGACCAGCCCGAGGATCGTCTGCACGACCAGCTGCGCCTGCGGCAGCTCGACCACCGCACCCAGCAGCCAGGTCGCCATGCTCATCGCCATGAACGCCTTGAAGACCCCGGAGACGGTCGCCCGCAGGCGCTCGGCGCCGGGCAGGATCTTCGGCGCGGTGATCCTGGTGGCCAGCCCCCAGAGCAGCCCCCACACCAGTGCGTGGACGATCTCCTGTCCCACGATCAGCGGCGCGAGGATCATCAGCGCGAGCCCGTCGACCATCGAGGCCTGCAACCGAAGGGAGGGTGCCTTGGCGGACACCCTCCGTCGGTTGATGTCGAGCGGGACTACTGTCTCCACCGACGCCAGCTCTATCGTCATCCATCTCCCCCAAAGCTGCTGGGCGCCCGAACGCTTACTTCATGCCAGAACAATGCGGTAAGAAAGCGGTCGTTGGGGGCCGATGGGGGTCCGGTTAGACCAAATGAGGGAACCGGAACCCACTGGTCCAGACCAGTGGGTTCACTCCAGTGACTGCGGGGAGCGCCAGCCGAGGCGGTGGGCAAGGCCGACGGCGGCGATCTGGGAGGTGACCTGGAGCTTGGCGAGGATGGACTTCACCTGGGTGCGCACGGTCGCCTCCGACACGACGCCGATGACGGCGATCTCGTGGACGGTGCGGCCGAGCATCAGGTGGCCGAGGACCTGCGACTCGCGCTTGGTGAGCAGCTCGATGCGACGGCTCAGCTCGGAGACCTCGTGCTGGCGCTCGAACCAGACCCGGATCAGCCGCTCGCGATCGCTCACCGCGAGGACGCAGGCGCCCTGGTAGAGCCGTCTGACGGTGCCGAGGATCTCGCCGAGCGGGCGGGACTTGGACAGCACCGTGCGGGCGCCGTTGCGCAGCGCCTGGCCCCAGCGGGCCTCCTCGATCGCACCGGTCACCACGACCACGTCGACGCCGGCCTTGGCCAGCGGCTCGATGAGGCGTACGCCGTCGCCGTAGCGGCCCAGGTCGAGGTCGAGGAGCACGACCTTCGGCTTGTTGCGGAGCACGACGGAGACCATGGTGGCGGTGGAGACCGGCTCGCTGGGCATCGGGATGCGACGTACGTCGTAACCCTCCATCGAGACGGCGAGCTCGAGCGACTCGGCGAAGAGGACGTGGTCCTCGACGATGACGACTCGATACTGGCTACGCGGCGACAACGTCATCGGAGACGCCTTCCTGCTGTGCTTCGATCGTGGCGCGCGGGATCACGGCGCTGGGAAGGGTGACCACGAAGGTTGTACGGTCCACGGCGGCGAGGCGGAGCGAGCCGCCCATCCGCTCGGCGACGGTGTGGGCTTCATTGAGTCCGATGCCTTGACCGGCCGAGTCCGGCCCGCGGACGCCCCACTCGAAGATCCGCTCGCGCACCTCGGGGGCGACCCCGGGGCCGTCGTCGGAGACCTCGACCACGACCATCTGACGGGACTCGCCAGGCTCGTGCCGGACGGTGACGTCGACAGCGCCGGAGCCGTGCTTGGCCGCGTTGTCGAGAAGAATGTTGATGATCCGTGCGGCCGCGTCCGAGCTGCCGACCGCGAGCGCGTTGCTGGGCTCGTGGACCACCGTGGTGCCGCCGGCCTCGTGGGCCAGGGCGAGGTTGTGGACCACCGCGTCGACGTCGATCACTCCGGTGTCGACGGGCATCGTGTCCGCGCCGCCTCGCTGGGCACGGACGAGGCGCTCCAGGCGCCTGAGCTCGCTGCCCATCATGGCCATCATCGCGACGCGACGCTCCGGGTCGAGCGTCTCGGAGTTGCACAGCAGCTCGCTGGCCGAGCGAACACCGGCGAGGGTCGAGGTCACCTCGTGCATCCGGGCCCGGTGGAGACGCTGCGTCTCACGCGCGCTGAGCAGGTCGTGGTAGATCTCGTCGGCTGCCTTCGCCTCCGCCGCACACACGCGCCGGTAGATGCGCACAGCCCCGAAAAGGAGAGCTGCGGCGGCCGCGAGCGAGGTGGTCACGACGATGGCCGTGAGGAGGACCCAGAGGAGTGCTCCGCCCGGATGGAAGGAGACCCAAGGGCCCTGAAGGACGGCGATCAGAAAGCTCTGGACGCCGATCAGGACTGCGGTGGTGGTTACGTAGGCGGTGGTTAACCAACCCGAGTTGATCCGCTGGAAAATGGACATAGACATACTGCTCCCCAGGACGGGTCGGCCAGTGAGGTATGAGTCCCGAATAGGGCCGTGTCCAGGCCCTGCTCCCCCAGCCCGAGCTTGTCGGGCCGTCCCAATTTGAATGTTGTGACCGAAACCTTTACAAGGCAACGTAATCAGCACCGTATCGCCACGTGACCGCATTCCGGGCCAATACCGAGAATTGAGGAGTCATAGAATTTCGAGGTCGTCCACAAACTACATTGCGGGAAGCGTTGTCCCAGGTCATCCCCAAACTTGGGGCACTGTAGAACAGGTTCCCGATCTCCGCCTGGATTCACCCACAATAGCCATACCCCCAGGGAGATCTGGCAGGGCCAGCCCGAGACGACCGAACGGCACAGCAGACATGGCAGCCTCGACCGTACGACTCAGGGTCGCAGTCTCAGCGGACGAGACGATGACCCTTGATGCCGTGACGGTTACGCTCGACGAGCGCGGCATCACCGTGACGGCGACGGCCTCCACCTCCGCGGATCCCGACGAGTTGCTCGTCGGAAGTCCCTCGACCTGGCTGGTGGTCACCGACCTCGACGGCTGGACCCATCTCGGTGAGGTGTGTGACCTGGTCCGCGGCGTACGCCTGCCCGGGGTCGTGCTGACCTCCGCCCCGCGCGGGGGGCTCTGGGGCGCCCTGCTCGAGGCCGGTGCGGTCGCGGTGCTCTCCGCCGACACCCACTCGGACGCGATCGAGGACGCGCTGCGCGATGCGGCCGAGGGACGGCGCGGGCACAGTCCGGGCGAGGCCGAGGGGCTGGTCGCGCAGTGGCACCTGCTGCGGGAAGGGCGTGAGCGCATGCACCGCCTCGTCCGCTCGCTGACGGTGCGCGAGCACGAGGTGCTCGAGCTGCTCTACGACGGGGCCACCGTCGCCGAGATCGCGTCGCGCTTCGGGGTGGCGCAGACGACGGTGCGCACGCAGGTGAAGTCGATCCTGCGGAAGTTCGAGGTCGGCTCCCAGCTGGCGGCGGTCGCTGCGTACGACCGGTATCTGCGGCCGCCTCGGAGCTGACCCGGAGAGCCGACCCTAGGAGTTGAACCGCTGCTGGGTCTTCTCCAGACCCTCGTTGATCAGCGTCTCGATCGCGTCGGCGGCGGTGTCGACCACGAACGGCAGCACCTTGCGCTCGGTGCTGGAGAAGTTGGAGAGCACGAAGTCGTGCACCTCCTGGCGACCGGGCGGGCGGCCGATGCCGACGCGCACCCGGTGGAAGTCGCCGGTGCCCAGGGAGGACCGCATCGACTTGAGGCCGTTGTGGCCGTTGTCGCCACCGCCCAGCTTGACCCGCATCGTGTCGAAGGCGATGTCGAGCTCGTCGTGGATGGCGATGACATGGTCGGGCTGGACCTTGTAGAAGGTCGCGAGCGCCTTGACCGGCCCGCCGGACTCGTTCATGTAGGTCCGGGAGCGGGCGAGCACGACGCGTGGGCCGGGCACCCCGGGGGTGGTCCCCCCGAGGCGCCCTTCCACGACGTCAGCACGGCCGGTCTTGTGGGCACGCCACTTGCTGCCCAGCCGGTTGGCCAGCTCGTCGGTGACGAGATAGCCGATGTTGTGACGGTGTCCGGCGTACGTCGGCCCGGGGTTGCCCAGGCCGACGACCAGCCAGACGCCGTCGGTCACCGAGTCAGAAGTCACTCGGCGTCGGCGGCCTCAGCCTCGGTGGCCTCAGCCTCGGTGGCCTCAGCGGCCTCGCCCTCGGCGGCCTCGTCGGCGACGGGCTCCTCGATGGTCTTGGCCTCGGTGATGTTGACGACCAGGGTCTCCGGGTCGCTGACCAGGGTGGTGCCCTTCGGCAGCGCGACGGAGCCGGCCAGGATCTGGGTGCCGATCTCGAGGCCCTCGATGCTGACCTCGATGCTCTCGGGCACGTGGGTGGCCTCGGCCTCGACGGTCAGAGTGTTGGCGTCGGTGACGACCAGGCTGCCGGAGACGGCGTCACCGGTGACGTGGACGGTGACGTCGACGGTGACCTTCTCGCCGGCGCGGACCGCGACGAAGTCGACGTGCTCGATGACGCGGCGGACGTCGTCGACCTGGACCTGCTTCGTCATGGCGAGCTGGGTCTTGCCGTCGATGTCGAGCTCGAGGAGAGCGTTCGCACCGTGGTTCTTGAGCGCCATCATGGTGTCGTGGCCCGGCAGGGTCAGGTGGATCGGGTCGGCGCCGTGGCCGTAGACGACCGCCGGGATCTTGTTCTCACGGCGGATGCGGCGAGCGGCACCCTTGCCGAACTCGGTGCGCTTCTCGGCTACGATCTTCTCGCTGGACATGCGTTGAACTCCTCGATGAGTGGTGCTGACGTCAATGGCGCCCGGCTGGTCCAACGAAGGCCGTGCGACGAAGGCACGGCGTCTCTGAGAAGAGACGTCCACCTTGTCGATCACGGAGCGCGAGGCGCTCCCTCGCCGAGGCAACTGCCACAGACTATCCCCGGGTCACGCTCACAGCGAAATGCGCGCGCGTCCTGACCTGCGAGGACGTACGTTGGAGGTCGTGTCCCTCACACTCGACGAGGCCCGCACACGGGCCGGCGTGCTCAGCTCCGTCTCCTACTCCCTCGATCTCGACCTCACCGGTCCCGAGACCTTCCGGAGTCGCACCCGGGTCCGGTTCCGATCCACGGTCGCCGAGACGTTCCTGGATCTGAAGGGCGCGCTCGCGGTGTCGCTGGTCGTCAACGGGGAGGCGGTCGAGGCTGCGTACGACGGTGAGCGGGTGGTCCTGACCGGGCTCTCGACCGACGCCTTCAACGAGGTCGAGGTGACCGCGACGCTCCCGTTCACGACCGACGGCGACGGGATGCACACGTTCACCGACCCCGTCGACGGGTCGCGCTACGTGTCCGCCTACCTGGGCATGGACAACGCCTCGAAGGTCTACGCCTGCTTCGACCAGAACGATCTCAAGGCGTCGTTCGCGGTCGCTGTCACCGCCGATCCGGCCGACACGGTCCTCGCCAACGGCGCCGTCGTCTCGCACGACGCCGGCCGCTGGGTCTTCGCCACCACTCCCCCGATCCCGCCGGCCCTGCTGGTCGTCGCCGCCGGGCCCTGGCACTCGGTGCGCTGGACTGCTGCGCTCGACTCCGGGGAGAGCCTCGAATTCGGCTGGCATGCCCGGCGGTCGCTGGCGGCCGAGCTGGACCGCGACGCGGAGGAGCTGCGGCGTACGTCGGAGGCGTGCTTCGCCCACTACGCCGACCTCATCGACGAGCCCTATCCGTTCGACTCCTACGACCAGGTCTTCGTGCCCGGGCTCAACTGGGGCGCGCAGGAGATGCCGGGGTGCGTGACCTACCGCGACGAGCTGCTGCCACGCGGCGCGATCACCGACACCCAGCGGGCCATCCGCGCGGTGATCATCGCCCACGAGATGTCGCACATGTGGTTCGGCGACTCGATGACGATGACCTGGTGGGAGGACACCTGGCTGCAGGAGTCGTTCGCCGACTACATGGGCTACCGGGTCGCCGAGGCGGGCGCCGGCTTCTCGGACCTGCGGGTCGAGGTGGAGATCGGGAGCAAGCCGTGGGGCTACCGCTCCGACGCGCGGCGCTCGACCCATCCGGTCGCTCCGCTGGCCGTGGACGTGCCCGACGTGGACACCGCCGCCACCATCTTCGACGGCATCTCCTACGCCAAGGGCGGGGCCTGTCTGGTGCAGCTCGCCTTCTGGCTCGGTGACGAGGAGTTCATGGCCGGGGTCAACCGACACCTGACCCGCTTCCGGTTCGCCAACGCGACGCTGGCCGACTTCGTCGAGTCGCTCGCGGCGAGCTCGACGAAGGACGTACGCGGGTGGGTGGACGCCTGGCTGCGGCGCCCGGGGTTCGACACCGTGTCGGTGCGGCGCGACGGGGAGGTCCCGGTCCTGGCGCGCGAGGGAAGCCGGCCGCACGCGTTCACCGTCGCCGGCTACGACTCCGCGCTGCGGCTCGTGGGACGCAAGCGGGTCGAGCTGGGTGCCGAACCGTTGCCGCTGCCGGAGTTCGCCGGGCTCGTCGTGGTCCCCAACGCCGGCGGCGAGACCTTCGCCGCGCTCCGTCTCGACCCGGGGTCGTGGGAGGCGCTCTCCGGCGGGCTCTCCCGGCTCGAGGACCCGCTCGTACGTGCCGTGCTCTGGTCCGCCACCGCCCTGCGGGTGCGATCGCGTGACCTCTCGGCCGACGACTACCTCGACCTGGTCGAGGCTCACCTTCCTTCCGAGACCCGGGCGGACATCATCGAGGGGGTCCTCGGCGAGGCCCGGTCCGTGGTGATCCCGCAACGGGTGCCGGCCTCGCGCGCGGCGGGAGCTGTGGCGCGGGTCGCCGCCGCGGCCGCCGCGGGCCTGGCGGCTTCCGCTGACGACGAGCAGCGGGCCTTGGCCTGGGCAGGGGCCCTGGCCGCGACCAGCGCGGACGCCGGGCTGCTGCGCGGCTGGCTGGACGCCGACAAGGTCGGCGTCGGCATCCCGCTGCTGCCGACCACACGATGGGCGGCGATCGTACGTCTCGCCTCGCTCGGCGAGGCCGACGCGCGGTTCATCGCGACCGAGCGCGACCTGGACGGCACCGCCGAGGGATACCTCGGGGCGCTTCGGGCGCTCGCCGCCCGCCCCTCGACCAGCGCGAAGGACGCCGCGTGGGAGGCGATGCTCGCCCCCGGTGTCGACAACCGTCGCTTCGGGGCGCTGGCATCGGGGATGTGGATCGCCGAGCAGGCGCATCTGCTGCGTCCCTACGTCACCGCCTATCTCGCCGAGGCGCCGGCCCTGGCCACCCGTGGCCAGGCCTTCGCGATCGAAGTCGGGCGCGCCTTCCCTCGGATCGCTCTCGACGACGGGCAGCTCGATGCGCTGCGCGCGGCCCTGGCCGGTGACGTACCGACGATCCTGCGGCGTTCCTGGGAGGACCACTTCGACGACCGCGAGTAGCGACCACTAGCCTCTATCCGCCCTCGACCCCCACCACTGAGGACGGCCATGAAGAAGAAGCGCATCTGGCTCAGCGTCGGGATCGCGTTCGTCGTGCTCGTCGGCGCCGTGACCGGCACCGGTTGGTATCTCGCCCACCGGCTCGACCGCCAGGTCCAGACCGTCGACGTCTTCGCCGGGCTCGAGGAGCGTCCAGAGGCAGCCGGCGAGGCCGCGGGCGCCCTGAACATCCTGCTCCTCGGCACCGACGGACGCACCGGCGGCGAGGCCACCACCGGCAGCGGGGCGACCGCGTCGTGGACGCCCGGTGAGCAGCGGGCCGACACGATGATGCTGCTCCACCTCAGCGCGGACCGCCGCTCGGCCTCGGTCGTCTCGATCCCACGGGACTCCTGGGTGCGGATCCCGGGCCACGGCAAGGCCAAGGTCAACGCCGCCTTCTCCCAGGGTGGCCCGACGCTCAGTGTGCAGACGGTCGAGAAGCTCACCGGCGTACGCATCGACCACGTCGCCTGGGTCGACTGGGCCGGCTTCGAGGAGATCGGCGACCTCCTCGGCGGCGTCGAGGTCTACATCCCCGAGACCGTCCACGACTCCGCGCGCGACCGCACCTGGACCAAGGGCACCCACCTGCTCACCGGCGAGGAAGCCCTCCTCTACGTGCGCCAGCGCTACGGCCTCCCCGGCGGCGACCTGGACCGCGTGAAGCGCCAGCAGTACGTGCTGCGCTCCATCCTCCGCGGCCTGCGCCAGAGCGTCGACCCGAAGAACCCCAAGAAGGCGTACGACCTCCTCGACATCATCACCCGCCACCTGACCGTCGACTCCGGCTTCTCCGGTGGTGACCTCCGTGGCCTGGCCCTCGATCTCGCCCGGATGCCTTCCTCGGACCTGACCTTCTTCACGGCGCCCGTTGCTGGGCTGGGGCGCGAGGGGAAGCAGAGTGTCGTCCATCTCGATCGGCGCAAGGGGCGGGAGCTGTGGGACGCTGTGCGGGAGGACGAGATGGACGCTTGGCTTGCGTCGAACCAAGAGGTTCTGACGGGGCGGACGGTCAACTGAGGCTGGCGGCCGCCGACCCGTTGTGGATGGTGTTCTCGCCGGCTCCCGGAGTAAAGGACGGCCTTCGGCCGCCGGCTTCGCCGGTCGCCTTCGGCGATCCTTGACACCGGGCTCCGGCGAGAATTTTGGCTGGTTATCGGGTCGGCGGCGGGGTTTGGCGCGGAGTTTTTCGGGTTGGGTACGGGCTTGGGGCTCGGGGCGCTGATTCGCGGTCCTTTTACAAGACGATGACACCTTGTGAAAGATTCACAAGCGCGGCGATGGGGGCGGGTGGCGCGTTGGGCGTCTCGGGCGCCAGGGTTGGCTGCCTCGGGGCGGCTGGGGCGGTGCCGGCCGCCACCCTGCGGGCAATGTAGGGGGTCCGGAGGCCGTCATCCCGGCTTCCCCGAGGTGTCGGCCGTTCCCATCGAGACGCTGATCCCTCTGCTCCGGAGCGTGGAACCCACCGCGGCGTGGGCAGCATCAGCAGCTGTGACGAAGCCGCATCCAGACGCGGTGCGCGACCATTCCGAGGACACGGTCCCGCGTCCAGCACCGCCCCGCGTCCAGCACGGAGCCGCCGGCCGCTACCGCGCTGACTGTCGGGTACGGTCCGGCGATCGACACCAGCACAGCGATCGACACCAGCTCGAGGACTGGCAGTGGTCCGACGACGGGTCAGCCTCAACAGGGTCGCGGGAACGAGCGCGCACTGATCGTCTCGGCAGCCATGGACGTGTGGCGGCGAAGAACGTGGGCGGTGAGCGGTCTGGTTTCGGGCGGGTCCGGTTCAGGTGCGGCGGGTGAACCGGATTCGTCCGTCCGGAAGTCGCTCATAGGTGGAGCCGGCATGGATGCGGCGGTGGTCGCTGGGGCACAACAGGACCATGTTGGCCATGTCTGTGTTTCCGCCTTGGGACCAGGGTTTGAGGTGGTGGGCTTCGGTCCAGGCCGCGGGGGCGTCGCAGTCTTCGGCTTGGCAGCCTTGATCTCGTAGCCGCAGGGCTCGGTGTTGGATCGGGTGGGCCAATCTGGCGGTGCGGCCGAGGTCGAGGACCTCTGAGTCCGTGCCCAGCACGACGGGGACCAGATCCGCGTTGCAGGCCATCCGGCGGGCTTCGGCGGCGGTGATCTGGTCACCGTCGAACCCCAACGCGGCGGTGCCCAGGTCGGCGCGGAGCTGGTCGAGGCTCATGGTGATGAAGACCGTGGTCGCGTGCCCGCCGTGGCGGGGCAGCAGGTCGACGTCGTAGGTCTCCACCACGCGGGCGAAGGCCTGGCCCAACAACCGGTCGTAGGGAGCTTTGTGGCCCTTGTCCTCCGCGGACCACTTCCGGGGCTGCGCCAACGAGTCCAGCATGGTGCGGAGCCTCATCCCGATCGCGCGGGAGACCCGGGCGTGGAGGTCGATGGTGCCGTCGCCGTTGTCGCGGGAGGAGAAGAACGTGCGTCGTTGAGCGAGCTCTTCCTCGCGCTGTAGCGCTTTGGCCTCGGCGGCTTCGAATCGTTCGGGGTCGATCTCGGCGAGGATCCGTTTCCCGACGATCCGCAACTCGTTGGCGGTCAGTCGGGTGGCGTGGTCGACCAGCAGCTTCTCGGCGAGCACCAGGTCCTCAGCACTCGCAGCGGGGTCGGACTCGATGGCGTCGAGCGCTTTGGTGATCACGCGGGCCTTGTCCTGGGACACCACACCCTCAGCCAGACCGGCGGCGACAAGGTCGTACCTGGCCACGCCTGTGGCGAGCCTGATCTGGGAGCGGGCGGCGGCCTTGTCGACCAGGAGGTCGGTCCGCATCCACCCGGAAACGTCCTTGGCGCCGGTCTCCTCGGCGATGTCGCCGGCGGTGGCCAGGACCCGGAGCTTTACCGCGGCCTGTTGGGCGTGGATCTTCTCCAGCCGTTCCAGTAGGTCCTTCTTCTGGCTGGTGCGCCAGTAGACGGGATCACTCGTGAGCAGGTCGTGGAGGGAGGATTCGATGGCGGTCAGGGCGGCGTCGATCGGGTCGCCGGGCTGGCTGCCCCAGTGGTCGACGTCGTGTTCGAGACTCATCGTGATCCCTCCCCTCAATGGCGTGTCGTGATGGGTCCGATTCTACGCCGCCAAGGGGATACCTAGCCACCTATAGGTGCAGGTCAGCGGCTAGTTTCGCGGTGAGCGAACGCGGTCGCTTCTGTGGATGGTAAGTGGCCCGAAGGGCCACCTCTCCGCTCCCACAAGCCCCACTGATCCCAGCAGGATTCCGCTGCACCACACCCGGGCCGCCGCCCCGATAGCCAGCCAAATCTTTTCTCGATCTGGTCCGGAGTCCAGGACCGCCGAAGGCGGCCGGCGAAGCCGGCGGGCCGAAGGCGGCCGGCGAAGCCGGCGGGCCGCAGGCCCGTCCTTGACGCCGGCCCAGATCGAGAAGACCCTCCAAGAACGGGTCGGCGGCCCACAGCTCCACGAAGCACCCCCAGATACCGTGACCACCATGCCGACCCCAGACTTCATCCTCGACCTCCGCCGCAAGATCGGGACGGACATGCTCTGGCTCCCCGGCGTGACAGCCGTGGTGCGCAGAGACGACGAGATCCTCCTGGTGCAGCGATCCGACAACCGGATGTGGACACCGATCACGGGAATCGTCGATCCGGGCGAGCAGCCGGCGACGGCGGCGGTGCGGGAGGCGAAGGAGGAGACCGGGGTGGACATCTCGGTCGACCGGCTCGCCTCGGTGGGGGCGACGACGCCGATGGCCTACCCCAACGGCGACCAGGCCGTCTACATGGACCATACGTTCAGCTGCACGTGGGTCTCCGGTGAGGCGTACGTGGCTGATGATGAGTCCATGGACGTCGGCTGGTTCCGGGTGGAGGATCTCCCCGAGATGCACCATGAACTCAGGGCCCGGATCGACGCAGCGCTCTCGGGCGAGATCGCGGCTCGATTCACCGCCCCTTGAGCTCGCCCCGGAGGCGCGCGTCGAGCATCTTCATGAGCTCCGCGACGCGGTTCTTTCCGACCGGGGCCGACGGATAGCGCGCGAGCACCCCGATCAGCTCAGGACCAGCCCGCGCGACAGCCCGGTCCAAGGAGACCAGAGCAGCCCCAGGATCGCCGGAGGCCTCGATCTCCGCGATCCGAGCGACGTTCGCCGCCGCACGCAGGATGTGCCCGACCTGATCCGCGGAGGCGAGCGGATGAAGGTAGGCGGCGGCAGCGGCGTCGCCAGCACTTCGAGCAGCCAGGCGTACCGACTCGGACGGCGCCTCGGCCGCGGCGCGATGGGCGTCCAAGGAGGTGACGCGCTGGAGCTTCGTACGCCGGGCACCACCGACGAACTCCCAGGCCGCATCCAGCGCCAGCCTCGGTCGAGGGTCGTCGGGGCAGGCCGCCTCGAACAACGGCAGGACCTCGGCAGCGGTCTCCGCGACGTAGCGTGCGACGACCCGGAGCTCGTCGGTCGTCAGCTCGAAGTCGCCCGGCACGGGGAGTGGCTCAGGCGTGACCGTCGAACATCGAGGTCACCGAGCCGTCCTCGAAGACCTCACGGATCGCGCGAGCGAGCATCGGGGCGATGGAGAGCGTGGTGAGCTTGTCGAACTGCTTCTCCTCCGGCACCGGGAGGGTGTTGGTGATGACGACCTCGGTGGCGGTGGAGTTCTTCAGCCGGTCGACGGCGGGGTCGGAGAGGATCGCGTGGGTGGCGCAGATGATCACGCCGGCGGCACCGTCGGCCATCAGCGCGTCGGCGGCCTTCACGATCGTGCCACCGGTGTCGATCATGTCGTCGGTGAGGATGCAGATGCGGTCCTTGACCTCACCCACGACGCGGTTGGCGACGGTCTCGTTGGGCCGGTTGATGTCGCGGGTCTTGTGGATGAACGCCAGCGGCGCCCCACCGAGCCGCGCGGCCCAGCGCTCGGCGACCTTGATCCGGCCGGCGTCGGGAGAGACGACCGCGAGCGGCTGGTTGCCGTACTTGTCCTTGATGTAGTCGGTCAGCAGCGGCAGCGCCATCAGGTGGTCGACGGGACCGTCGAAGTAGCCCTGGAGCTGGTCGGCGTGGAGGTCGACGGAGATGATCCGGTCGGCACCCGCGGTCTTGAACATGTCGGCGACCAGGCGGGCCGAGATCGGCTCGCGACCGCGGTGCTTCTTGTCCTGGCGGGAGTAGCCCCAGAACGGCATCACGACCGTGATCCGCTTGGCCGAGGCGCGCTTGAGCGCGTCGACCATGATCAGGTGCTCCATGAGCCACTGGTTGATCGGCGCCGTGTGCGACTGGAGGACGAACGCGTCCGAACCGCGCACCGACTCCTCGTAGCGGACATAGGTCTCGGAGTTGGCGAAGTCGTAGGCCGAGGTCGGCGTCAGCTTCGTGCCGAGCAGGTCGGCGACCTCCTCGGCGAGGACCGGGTGAGCCCGGCCGCTGAAGAGCATCATCTGCTTCTCGGTGGTGCGCTTGGTCATGTGCTGGCTCCTACCCCCGGGGTCACTGCACTTGGATTCTCCATCAACTACGCCGCCGGGCCCAACCCCGGGGGTCACTCGCCCGTCGCCGAGGGTTCACTAAGGATCGGTACGCCCGCCTCGAGCGCTTCCTCGGCCGCGGCCGCCTGCGGCGTACCCGCCCGGCGAGCCAGCGCCCAGCCCTCGATGATCCGCTGCTGACCTGCGGAGACGGCCAGCGCACCGGGCGGAACATCGTCGCGGATCAGGGCCTCTCCACCGGTCGCCGCACCGTCTCCGACGACCACCGGGGCGACGAAGGTCACACCTGAGCCCGACTTCACGTGCCGCCCGATCCGGGTCTTGTGCTTGTTGACCCCGTCGTAGTTGGCGAAGATCGTCCCGGCCCCGATGTTGGTGCCCTCACCGATCGTCGCGTCGCCGACGTAGGACAGGTGCGGCACCTTGGCACCCGGCCCGATGGTCGAGTTCTTGACCTCGACGAAGCCGCCGATCTTGCCCTCCTCCCCGAGCACCGTGCCCGGGCGCAGGTAGGAGAACGGCCCCACGTTGGCGCCGGGTCCGACGACGGCGAGCTCTGCCTGCGTACGCACCACCCGGGCGCCGTGGCCGACCTCGGTGTCCTTCAGCGTGCAGTCGGGGCCGACCACCGCGTCCTCGTCGATCCGGGTGGCACCGATGAGCTGGGTGCCGGGCAGGATGGTGACGTCGGGCGCGAGCTCGACGTCGGCGTCGATCCAGGTCGTGGCCGGGTCCATCACGGTGACCCCGTCCTTCATCCACCGGGTCACGATCCGCTCGTTGAGGATCTTCCCGAGCGCGGCGAGCTGGGCCCGGTCGTTGGCGCCCTCGGCCTCGCTGACGTCGTCGAGGACGAACGCGTCCACCCCGAGCCCGTCGGCGACCGCCAGCGCGATCGCGTCGGTGAGGTAGAACTCCTTCTTGGCGTTGTCGTTGCCGATCCGCGGAAGCACCTCGGCCAGGAAGCCGCCGTCGAAGGCGATGATGCCCGAGTTGATCTCGGTGATCGCCCGCTCCTCGTCGGTCGCGTCCTTCTCCTCGACGATCCCGGCGACCCCGGCGTCCCCTCGCAGGATCCGGCCGTAGCCGAAGGGCTCCGGGACGATCCCACTCAGGATCGTCGCCGCCCGGCCGGCGGCCTCGTGGTCGGCCACCAGCGCGCGCAGCGACTCACCGCGCAGCAGGGGCGTGTCCCCGTACGTCACCAGCACCGTCCCGCCGGAGACCGCACCGGCCTCGACCGCCACCCGCACGGCGTGCGCCGTGCCGAGCTGCTCGGACTGGACCGCGATCACGGCCTCGGGCAGGATCTCGGCGATGTGGGGCTCGACCAGCTCACGCTGGTGTCCCACGACCGCGACGACTCGGGACGCTCCGGCCTCCGAGACCGCGGCCAGAACATGGCCCACGAGACTCCGGCCCGCGATCTGGTGGAGCATCTTGGGAGTCTTGGACTTCATCCGGGTGCCGCCGCCGGCGGCCAGCACGATCACGGTGAGCTCGCTCATGTTGGCTCAGTCTAGGCCGCCGGGCCCGGCCGCCGATCCGGGGTCAGCGGACCCGTTCCTCGGCCGCGTTGAGGACCCCGATGATCTGGTCGTAGTCGCCGCGGACCTCGGCGTAACGCAGCAGCTTGACCTGCTCGACGAGCACCTCGTGGGGTTCCGGGTCGGCTTCGAGGAGCGCCATCACCTCGTCCACGTACGCCTCGAGCGGCATGGCGTGCTCGGAGCTCTCGTGGCCCGGCATCAGGGCCGTCCGGACCGCCGGCGGGACGAGCTCGGTGACCTGGATCCCGATCGGCGCCAGCTGCATCCGGATCGACTCGGAGAGCTGGTGGATCGCCGCCTTGGTGGCGTTGTAGGTGGGCGTGAACCGCAGCGGGGTGTGGGCCAGACCCGAGGAGACGGTGAGGATCGTGGCGCCGGGACGCTCCCGCAGATGCGGCACCAGCGCGTCGATGAGCCGGATCGGACCGAGCAGGTTGGTCACCACGGTCTCCTCGGCATCGGCGAGGAAACCCGACGTGGTCCAGTCCTCGGGGCGCATGATCCCGGCCATCGCGACGAGCACGTTCAGCTCCGGGAAGCGGGTGATCACGTCGGCGGTCGCCTCGGCGATCGACGCGGCGTCGGCGGTGTCGATGCGGACGGTGCCGAAGCCGTGCGCCTGCGCCAGCTCGGAGAGCAGTGACGTGCGCCTGCCGCCGATGACGACCGTGTTGCCACGCTCCTTCAGGCGCAGGGCGAGAGCGAGACCGATCCCGGAGGTCGCTCCGGGGATGAAGATGGTGTTTCCGGTGATGTTCATGCCTCCACCCTGCGGCGGCCACGACGTCGGCGGGAGAGACCTGGTGATCGTGGGATCGGCGGTCCCTGGTTGCGTACGCTCCCACCCCGCATGATGGACGCCATGGACCGCGCCTCCCTCGCCGACTTCCTCCGACGCCGCCGTGAGGCGCTCCGCCCGCAGGATGTCGGCCTGGTGACCGGGCCGCGTCGGCGTACGCCCGGCCTGCGCCGCGAGGAGGTGGCCGCGCTGACCGGGATGTCGACCGACTACTACGTACGCCTCGAGCAGCAGCGCGGGCCGCAGCCCTCCGACCAGATGCTCTCCGCGCTCGCCCGGGCGCTACGCCTGACCATCGACGAGCGCGACCACCTCTACCGGCTGGCCGGACACAACGCCCCGCGGCGTACGTTCGAGGACGGCCATGTCGCGCCGGCGTTGCTGCGCGTGCTCGACCGGCTCGAGGACACTCCGGCGATGATCATGTCCGCGCTCGGCGAGACGCTGGTCGCCAACCGGCTCGCGACCACGATCTTCGGGGACCGGGCGGCGCTGACCGGCTGGGACCGCTGCGAGGCCTACCGCTGGTTCACCGACCCATCGACGCGCGACGTCTACCCGCCGGACTACCACGCCACGCACGGCCGTGGTCTGGTGGCGAGCCTGCGGATGGCCTACGGTGCACTCGGCGAGAACTCCCGCGCCGGCGAGCTCGTACGCCTCCTGCTCCCCAGGTCCGACGAGTTCCGCGAGCTGTGGGAGCGGCACGAGGTCACCCACCGGTTCGAGGACCACAAGACGCTGCTGCACCCGCAGGTCGGGCGCATCGACGTCGACTGCCAGGTGCTGTCCGCCCAGGACCAGGGCCAGGCCCTGCTGGTGCTGACGCCGGTGCCCGGCAGCGAGGCGGAGGAGAAGATCCGGCTGCTCGCCGTGCTCGGCCACGAGGAGTTCAGCGCGCCCTAGGCTGCGCCCTTGCCAGGTCGAGGACGAGAACTGCCATGTCGTCGGAGGCCGGCGCGGAGGAGAAGTCGGTGACCGCCCGCAGCAGCCGGTCGGCGACGACCTGCGCTCCCAGGTCGATCCCCGTGGCGAGGACGGCCTCGACCCCTGCCTCCTCGAACATCGTGTCCTCGGAACGCCGCTCGAGGACACCGTCGGTGACGACGACGAGCCGGTCGCCGCGCGCCACCGTCACCTCCTCCTCGATGTAGTCGACCGAGTCGAGCACCCCGAGGAGCGGCTGCGGCCGGCCGACCCGGCGGGCCGGGACACCGGGTTCGGTCCGGGTCACCAGGAACGGCGGCGGATGGCCGGCGCAGACGAGCCGCATCCGGAAGCGGGAGGCGGCGGTGACCTCGAGCGTGCCGCACACGAGCGTGATGAAACGGCCCCGCAGGCCCTCGTCGCTGATCGCGGCGTTGAGCCGCTCCAGGGTCGGCGCGATCGGGATGCCGGCCCGCATCAGGGCCCGCACCGTGTGGCGCGACATCCCGGCGACGGCGGCCGCCTCCGGCCCGACGCCGCACACGTCGCCCACCATGAAGCCCCAGCGCCCCGCGCCGAGCGCGAAGATGTCGTAGAAGTCCCCGCCGGCGTCGTTGAACTCCCCCGTCGGCTCGTAGCCCACCCCGATGTCGACGCCGGGGATCTCCGGCAGCACCGTCGGCAGCAGGCTGCGCTGCAGCGACTGGCCGATCTCCTGCAGCTCGGTGTGGGCGCGGGCGTTGTCGATGGCCAGGGCCGCCCGGCGGGACACCGCCTCCGCCACCATCAGCCGCTCGCGACGCAACGGCTCACCGGCCGGCCGCCCGAGTGTGAGCCAGCCGATGATCCGGTTGCGTGCCTCCAGCGGAAGGATCGCGACCTCACCCTCGACGTCGGGCGCGGCCGGAGCCTCGGGACCGTCCGGCTCGGCGTCCTCCAACGCCTCCCGCACCGCGTCGAGCTGGTGCTCGTCGGCATGCCATGCGAACTGGAGCCGCGGATGGTCACGGGAGTCGTTGAGGTAGATGCCGCACCACGTCGCCAGCCGCGGAACCACGATCTGCCCGGTCATCGCCGTCGTCGTCTCCAGGTCCAGCGACGCGGCCAGCATCACGCTGGCCTCGCTCTGGAACGCCAGCCACCCGCGCCGCTCGCTGTCCGCGGCCCGGGTCGAGGCGCGGTCGACGCTGGGCGCGGCCCAGTCCGCGACCCGCTGCAGCTGCGCGCCGTCCTCCGTGGTGAAGCTGCCCGGCTCGGCCCGGGCGACCGCCAGCGTCCCGATCACCCGGCCGTCGAAGGCCACCGGCGCGGTCACGAGCGAGCGCAGCTCGAGGCCGCGGAGCAGCTCGACCGGGGTCGCGCGCAGGTCGGCGATCGACAACGGCCGAAACGACGCCTGGCGGCTCGGCGCACCGACCTCGCCGTGGCGTACGCTCCGCCCCTTGAGCGAGTCCGCCTCACCGCTCGTGGCGACGACCACGAACCGGTCCTCCATCTCGTCCTCGAGCAGAAGGTACGCGGCATCGGCATCGAACAGGTCCCGGGTCTGCTCCACCACCAGCTCGAGCATGTCCCCGAGCGGCAGCTGGTTGAGCGTCAGCCCGGCGAGACCCAGCGGATCCTGGTCGGCGGAGACGGGCTCCCGGCGGCGTACGTCCCGGTCCTCCGGGCCGTCACCGGCGGGCGCTTCGGCGCCGAGGGTCTCCTCCACCAGCGCGAACGCGGCCCAGACCCGCTTGTGGTCCTTGCGGTACTCCACGCCCCAGGACGTGGCCAGCGCCGAGGTGATGAGCAGCCCGCGGCCGTGCTCGCCGGTGCCGGGGTGGGCGTTGGCACCGAGCGGAAGCACCCGGGTCGGGTGCTGGTCGACGACGTCGATGCGGAGCCGGTCCACCTCGAGCACGACCACGACGGTCATCGGCGTGCCGGCGTGGGTGACGGCGTTGGTGACCAGCTCGCTGGTCAGCAGGATGGCGTCGTCGACGAGGTCCTCGAGGCCCCATTCGGCCAGCACCTTGCGCGCGAAACGGCGCGCTTCTGAGACCGACGTAGGTGCCGGTTCGAAGGTGCGCGAGAGCGTCTTGACTCCGGTGCTCATGGCCACCGACGATTCTGCACCCGTTTGCCGCCGGAAACGCACTGATCAGACGAAGGAAATTCCCGCGTAGGTCAAGGAATGACCAGAATCGGTGGGGAACGATCCTTTTGTCAGCCCAGGGAGCCGATGGGTGCGACACTTCAGAAGACGCGCGACTCCGCGCGATAGGAGGCGAAATGCCGTCATCGTCGGGCACATCGGGCGATATGCCGGCCGACTCCGCACGTCCTGAACAGGTGACGGTCGATCCGATCGCGCTGCGCCAGCTCAAGGACGCGATGACCGCGATGCGCGACGGGATCTTCACCGGCAGGCTGGAGCCTGCCGACGGGCCGCTGGGTGACCTCGCCTCCGTCCACAACGAGATCGCCGAGCGGCTGAGCCACCTGACCGACGAGCTCACGCGCGTGCGTCGCGAGGCCGGCCGCGACGGCCACCACGACGAGCGGCTCCGACCGAGCATCGGCGGCGGCGCCTGGGCCGGCGCCGTCGAGGACGCCAACAACCTGGTCGCCGACCTGGCCCGCCCGACCGCCGAGGTCGCCCGGGTCGTCGCCGCGGTCTCCGCGGGTGACCTCACCCAGACGATGGCGGTACGCCACGGCAGCCGCGCCCTCAAGGGCGACCCGCTGCTGGTCGCCAAGAGCGTGAACGGCCTGGTCACCCAGCTCGCCACGATCACCGAGGAGATCGCCCGGGTCACCCGCGAGGTCGGCACCGAGGGCAAGCTCGGCGGCCGCGCCCGGGTGCGCAACGCGTCGGGCACCTGGCGCGACCTCGTCGACGCGGTCAACACGATGTCGTCGAAGCTGACCGCCCAGGTCCGTGACATCGCCGAGGTCACCACCGCGGTCGCCAACGGCGACCTGTCCCGCACGGTCACCATCGAGGTCTCCGGCGAGATGGCGCAACTCAAGGACACCGTCGACCGGATGGTCGGCCAGCTGTCCTCGTTCGCCGCCGAGGTCACCCGTGTCGCCCGCGAGGTCGGCACCGAGGGCCGCCTCGGCGGCCAGGCCGACGTACGCGGCGTCTCCGGCACCTGGCGCGACCTGACCGACTCGGTCAACACGATGGCCTCCAACCTGACCTCCCAGGTGCGCGGGATCTCCTCGGTCGCCAAGGCCGTCGCCCTCGGCGACCTGTCGCAGCAGATCACGGTCACCGCGCGCGGTGAGGTCGCCGAGCTGGCCGAGACGCTCAACTCGATGACCGCCACCCTGCAGACCTTCGCCGCCGAGGTCACCCGCGTCGCCCGCGAGGTCGGCACCGAGGGCATCCTCGGGGGTCAGGCTGAGGTTCCCGGCGTAGCGGGCACCTGGAAGGACCTCACCGACTCGGTGAACTCGATGGCCTCCAACCTGACCAACCAGGTCCGCGACATCGCCCAGGTCACCACCGCGGTGGCCGGTGGCGACCTGTCGCAGAAGATCACCGTCGACGTACGCGGCGAGCTCGCCGAGCTCAAGACCACCGTCAACACCATGGTCGACCAGCTCTCCGCCTTCGCCGACGAGGTCACCCGAGTCGCCCGCGAGGTCGGCACCGACGGCAAGCTGGGCGGCCAGGCCGAGGTGCCGGGCGTCGGCGGCCGGTGGAAGGACCTCACCGACTCCGTCAACTCCATGGCGACCAACCTGACCAACCAGGTCCGCAACATCGCCCAGGTCACCACCGCCGTCGCAGGTGGAGACCTCTCCCAGAAGATCACCGTCGACGTACGCGGCGAGCTCGCCGAGCTCAAGACCACCGTCAACACCATGGTCGACCAGCTCTCCTCCTTCGCCGACGAGGTCACCCGAGTCGCCCGCGAGGTCGGTGGCGAGGGTCAGCTCGGCGGCCAGGCGGCGGTGCCCGGCGTCTCCGGCACCTGGCGTGACCTGACCGACTCGGTGAACTTCATGGCCGGCACGCTGACCGCCCAGGTCCGCAACATCGCCCAGGTCACCACCGCGGTCGCCCGTGGCGACCTGAGCCGGCAGATCACCGTCGACGCCCGCGGCGAGATCCTCGAGCTCAAGTCGACCATCAACACCATGGTCGACCAGCTCTCCTCCTTCGCCGCCGAGGTCACACGCGTCGCCCGCGAGGTCGGCACCGAGGGCCGCCTCGGCGGCCAGGCCGACGTGCACGACGTCTCGGGCACCTGGAAGGACCTCACCGACTCGGTCAACTCGATGGCCTCCAACCTGACCTCCCAGGTCCGCAACATCGCCCAGGTCACCACCGCCGTGGCCCGCGGCGACCTGACCCAGAAGATCACCGTCGACGCCCGCGGCGAGATCCTCGAGCTCAAGTCGACCATCAACACCATGGTCGACCAGCTCGGGTCCTTCGCCGACGAGGTCACCCGCGTCGCCCGCGAGGTCGGCACCGAGGGCGCGCTCGGTGGCCAGGCGCAGGTGCCCGGCGTCGCCGGCACCTGGCGCGACCTGACCGTCTCGGTGAACTCGATGGCCTCCAACCTGACCAACCAGGTCCGCAGCATCGCCCAGGTCTCCAAGGCGGTCTCCCAGGGCGACCTGTCGCAGAAGATCTCCATCGAGGCCCGCGGCGAGGTCGCCGCCCTGGCCGGCACCCTCAACGCGATGGTCGACACGCTGCGCACCTTCGCCGACGAGGTCACGCGTGTCGCCCGCGAGGTCGGCACCGAGGGTTCGCTGGGTGGTCAGGCACACGTACGCGGCGTGGCCGGCACCTGGAAGGACCTCACCGACTCGGTCAACTCGATGGCCTCCAACCTGACCTCCCAGGTCCGCAACATCGCCCAGGTCACCACCGCCGTGGCCCGCGGCGACCTGACCCAGAAGATCACCGTCGACGCCCGCGGCGAGATCCTCGAGCTCAAGTCGACCATCAACACCATGGTCGACCAGCTCGGGTCCTTCGCCGACGAGGTCACCCGCGTCGCCCGCGAGGTCGGCACCGAGGGCAAGCTCGGCGGCCAGGCCGAGGTCGCCGACGTCTCCGGCACCTGGCGCGGGCTGACGGAGAACGTCAACCAGCTCGCCCTCACGCTGACCACGCAGCTCCGTGCGATCGCCGAGGTCTCCGCGGCGGTGACCCAGGGCGACCTGAGCCGGCAGATCACCGTCGGCGCCGCCGGCGAGGTGGCCGACCTGAAGGACAACCTCAACGAGATGATCGACTCGCTCCGCGAGACGACCAGGGCCAACGAGGACCAGGACTGGCTCAAGACCAACCTGGCCCGGTTCACCGGTCACATGCAGGGCGGGCGCGACCTGCTCGAGGTCGCCCGGCTGATCGTCTCCGAGCTCACCCCGCTGGTCGGCGCGCAGCAGGGCTCGATCTTCCTCACCGACCAGACCTCCGAGCACGGCGGCCCCAAGGTCCTGCGCCGGATCGCCTCCTACGGCTACCAGCCCAGCGCCGACGTCCCCGATGTCTTCGCCCTCGGCGAGGGTCTGGTCGGGCAGGCCGCCTACGACCGGCAGCCGATCGTCGTACGCGACGTGCCGGCCGGCTTCCTGCGGATCTCCTCCGGACACGGGTCGGCCGCCCCGACCTCGATCGTGGTGCTCCCGGTGGTCTTCGAGGAGAAGGTGATCGGCGTCGTCGAGCTCGCCTCCTTCCGCCCGTTCAGCACCGTCCACATGCAGTTCCTCGAGCAGCTAGCCGAGTCGATCGGGGTCTCGCTCAACGCGATCATGGCCAGCTCGCGCACCGAGGAGCTGCTGGTCGAGTCGCAGCGGCTCGCCGCCGAGCTGCAGGACAAGCAGGACGAGGGCGAGCGTCAGCAGGTGGAGCTGCAGCAGTCCAACGCCGCCCTCGAGGAGAAGGCGCGCCAGCTGGCCGACCAGAACCAGGCGATCGAGATCAAGAACCTCGAGATCGAGGACGCCCGGCGTGGCCTGGAGGAGCGCGCCGAGCAGCTCGCCCTCTCGTCCCGCTACAAGTCCGAGTTCCTGGCCAACATGTCGCACGAGCTGCGCACCCCGCTCAACTCGCTGCTCATCCTGGCCCGACTGCTCTCCGACAACGTCGACGGAAACCTCAACCCCCGCCAGGTCGAGTACTCCCGCACCATCCACGGCGCCGGCACCGACCTGCTCCAGCTGATCAACGACATCCTCGACCTGTCCAAGGTCGAGGCGGGGAAGATGGACGTCCACGTCACCGACGTCGCGGTGACCTCGGTGGTCGAGTACGTCGAGGCGACCTTCCGGCCGCTGACCGCCGAGAAGGACCTCGACTTCATCGTCAGCGTCGACCGCGACGTACCCCGCGTGCTCCGCTCGGACCAGCACCGTCTGCAGCAGGTGCTGCGCAACCTGCTCTCCAACGCGGTGAAGTTCACCGACGGCGGTGGTGTCCGGCTGCTGATCCGCAACGCCTCCGGCGAACGCTTCTCGACATCGCGCCTGCAGCAGGCCGACTCGGTGCTGGCGTTCTCGGTGGTCGACACAGGCATCGGCATCCCGCCGGAGAAGCTGAGGGTCATCTTCGAGGCGTTCCAGCAGGCCGACGGCACGATCAGCCGCAAGTTCGGCGGCACCGGCCTCGGCCTGTCGATCAGCCGCGAGGTCGCCCACCTGATCGGCGGCGAGATCCAGGTCAAGAGCGAGCCCGGCCACGGCAGCTCCTTCACCCTGTACGTCCCCAGGATCAGCTTCGAGTCGGTCGACGCCCAGCCCGCCACGCCCGCTGTCGACGAGCAGAGCGCGACCGACGACAGGAGGGCCGACCAGGTCCTGCTGGTCCTCAGCGGCGGCAGCGACGAGTCCGGTCCCGGCACCAGCGCCGTCGTGGAGGCCCTGTTCGGCTCGGTCGACGAGGTCGAGACGGTCTTCGGCACATCGCCCGAGGAGGCTCAGACGGTTCTGGCCGACCGCGACGTCGACTGCGTGGTCCTGGACCTTCCGCTGGCGGACGGAGGCTTCGACGTGCTCCGCTGGATGCGCACCCACAAGCGCACCAAGAACATCCCCGTCGTGCTGAGTAGGGTCGGCGAGGTGACCAAGGCCCAGCAGAGCCGTCTGGACAGGTACACCCAGGCGATGACCCTCAAGACGCCGGCAACCACCGAGGAGGCGATCGACGACGTGAGCGTGCTGCTGGGCCGGCCCGGGCCGCAGCCCCCGAGGTCGTACGTCCCCGAGCCGGCCGACCCGAACGGCCAGTTCGTGGGTCGCAGGATCCTGATCGTCGACGACGACGTACGCAACGTCTTCGCGCTCACCAGCGCGCTCGAGCAGCACGGCATCGACGTCATCTACGCGGAGTCCGGGGAGGCCGGGATCGAGGCGCTCCAGCGGGAGCCGGGTGTCGACCTCGTGCTGATGGACATCATGATGCCGGGCATGGACGGGCTGACCGCGATGCGCCTGATCCGGGACATTCCGCAGTTCAAGAGCCTGCCGATGATCGCGCTGACCGCGAAGGCGATGACCGGTGACCGCGAGGACAGCCTCGCCGCCGGTGCCTCGGAGTACATCACCAAGCCGGTCGACGTCGCCGACCTGCTCTCGCTGTTCCGGTTGTGGCTCTCATGAGTGATCGCCATCAGGATGGGACGGCGAAGATCCTGCTCGTCGACGACCGTGCGGCCAACCTGGTCGCGCTCGAGGCCATCCTCGGTTCGCTCAACCAGACCCTCGTACGCGCGGGATCCGGCGAGGACGCACTGCGCGCCCTGCTCCACGACGACTTCGCGCTGATCCTGCTCGACGCCCAGATGCCTGGGATGGACGGTTTCGAGACGGCCGCCCGGATCAAGGCGCGGGAGCGCACCAAGGACGTCCCGATCATCTTCCTGACCGCGAACGACTTCGACACCCATCTGGCCTATCGCGGCTACTCGACCGGCGCCGCCGACTTCCTCGCCAAGCCGTTCGACCCGTGGCTGCTGCGCGCGAAGGTGCAGGTCTTCGTCGACCTGTGGCACGCCAGCCGCAAGCTCAGCACCCAGGCGGACCTGCTGCGCCGGTCCCTGGACGAGCGCCGCGCGACGGTGCCCGGCCGGGTCGATGTCGACGTCGTCGCCGACCTCCGCTCCCGCCTCGCCGGTGTCGAGGAGGCGGTGGCCGACCTGGACGTCGGCGCCGACATGGGCCCCGGTGGCGATGCCCGACGTCGGCTCGGCCAGCGGATCGAAGACCTCAGGCAGGCCCTCGAAGCGCTGGGCTGAGTCAGACCAGAAGGAATCAGATCCTCGAGCGGTACTCCGCCAGGATCTTCTCCGCCTTCTCCTTGTCGGCGTCCTGCAGCGGGATGAGCAGCTCGGCGACCACGTCGGTCAGCTCGGCGACACGCCGGTTCAGCTGGCGCTGCTCCTGCACCTCGGCCTCGAGTGCCTCGATGCGGCGCACCAGCGAGGCACGCGTACGGGCCGCGTCACGGGCGCCGCGAGCGATGTTCTTGATGCCGGAATCGTCGGACATGTCAGTTTCCTTCTGCAGACTGCTGTGCCAGATTGTGGGGCGAAGGCCAGGAGGCGCGCAGCCGGGCGACCCGCGGCAGCGGGTCCTCGAACATGTCCCGGCCGTCGATGATCTCGAGGTGCTCGACCACACCGCCGGCCGCCTCGATCTCGGCCTGGACGAGCGTGGGGTCCACGCGGCGTACGAGACCTTCGGGCTTCGGCTCGGGCAGGTTCTCACCGGTCGCCGCGAACTCGAGGTAGAGCTTGCCGCCACCGGGACGCAGCGCCATCTTCGACAGGGTCCAGAGCTGGTGCCGGGCGGCCTTGTCGAGGCAGCCGACCAGGTCGCGGGCGTAGAGATGGTGGGGGTCGCGGGCCAGCCGCGCACCCAGCGTCAGCGTCGAACGGAGCTCGCCGAGGATGAGCTGGTCGGAGACCAGCGGAATCTTGTGGCGCTCGGCCCGGCGGCGTACGGCGGCCACCGCGGCCCGGGAGAAGTCCACCGAGTGCACCTGGTGGCCCTTGCGGGCGAAGAAGCGACCGTCACGCCCGATCGCTCCGGAGCCGAGGTCGACCACCTTCGCGTCCTCGGGCAGCTGCTTGAAGACCCACGTCGCGAAGTAGGACTGCTTGGTCTCCAGCTCGCTGCTGTGGGTGTTGTGGAACTCGGTCCAGAACCCCATGTCGGTGCGGAAACCGCGCAGCCAGCCGTCCAGGCGGCGTACGCCGGCGGGCGGGTCCGCGTACTTGAACGACGGGTCCGGGGTGCGCCACTTCGGGCCGTAGATGAAGGCCAGCATCTCCTCGGGCTCGGCGGGAGCCGGGAAGTCGTAGCCGTGCAGGTTGATCGTCGAGACCGGCACGATCGCCTCGCGGCGCAGCCGGCCGGAGCGGTTGCCGAGCTGGTAGAAGACCGGCTCGCCGTCCTTGTCGGGCACGTAGAACGCCACAAAGATGTCGATGTGCACCTTGCGGCCGTCCGAGACCTGGAGCAGCACCTTGATGTCGCCGCCGGACATCCGCAGGATGCTCCAGCCGCGCTCGCGCATGGTGCGCTCGATGGCGTACGACTCGGTGATGATGTCGGCGGGCACCGTGTGCTTGGAGAGGTAGCAGACGTCGGTGTCGGAGTCGTGGCCGAGCATCCGGCCCTCGCGGATCGCGCCGAGGAGCGCGCCGTAGTTGAGGTACGCCTCGACGCCGACCACGTCACGGAGGTCGGCGAGGACACGCTGGGTGCCGTCGAGGATCTCCGCGCGGATGCTCTCGTCGGTGGCCTCGAACGAGCGGGTCAGGTGACCGACCTTGTCGACGCTGAGCGGGTTGCCGCTGCCGTCGACGATCGAGATGTTGCCTTCACCGGACCCGAGAACGACCTTGTCCTCGAAGAGGACCTCGCCCTCGTAGTCGGCGATGGTGACCGTCGCGGAGCCGTCCAGGAACCGGGTGAGCACGGTCGGCCACGGCACCATGGTGCCTCCGTCGCCCCGGTGGCCGTCGCGGTCGGGAGTGAGGGACCAGACGTACTGGCCGTCGACGGAGAGGATCAGGACCGGCGTCGAGGAGTCCCGGACAAGGACCCCTTCGTCGGAGATCTCGAACTGTCCGCCAGGTGTGGGGGCACTGCCGGTCACGAGACCTGGGCATCCTCTCGCGCGATGGCCTTCCGCAGAGCGGTGCTGCTGGTCTGGAGCGTGTAGGGGAAGTAGACGACCTCGACACCGACCGACGCCATCTTCTTCTCGAGCGCGTCGCCCTTCTCGGTGCCCTTCCAGTCATCGCCCTTGAAGAGGTGGGTGAACCCGACCTCGCGCCAGGAGTCGACCTTGTCGGTGGTGCGCTCGGCGTAGACCGCGTCAACGATCCCGATCGCCTCGACGATCTCCAGCCTCTCGACGAGCGGGACGGTCGGGATGATTCCCTTGGTCGTCTCGCAGACCTCGTCGGAGACCACACCCGCGATCAACGTGTCGCAGCGCTCTCGCGCCTGGCGCAGCATGTTGAGGTGACCGATGTGGAAGAGATCGAACACGCCAGGTACGTAACCGATGATCGGCTCCATGCCCACGCTTCCTCCAAGTGTTTGTCGATTAGTTTGGGCGACTTTACACCCTGCTCCCCCACGACCTTGATACAGGCCAGTATCCATACCACCCTGCGCGTCCCCGCAATCACCAACGCGACACGCGGACGTATGCAGGAAGCCCGGCGACCTTACACGAAGATGAACGGCGCGTGGCCATCAATGACGAAGGCCGCGTCAGCCGGGCGGCATGACCCCCATGGCGACGAGAAGTCCGGGAAGGCCGAGGAACAGCAGCCCGAGGAGGATCGGGCCACCGAGCACCCCCAGGAGAATGGTGACCCTCGTGACTGCGTACCGCCGCAGGTAGGACACCGCGAGCACCCCGAATCCCGCGGCCGAGACGACCGATCCGAGGAGGTACGCCACAGAACGCGGGCCGAGGTCGGCCGGGTCGCCGCTCGCCCCCACGAGGATCGCACCGGCCTCAACCATGCTGCCGACCGCGTCGAGCGCGAGCGTCGCGAAAGCACCCCAGAGAAGCACCGACATGACCCATGGCGTCGCGAAGCGGATCGGACGAACGGCTACCGACAGCAGAGCCACCGCGGCGCCGAGCACCTTCAGACCCGTGACGGTCCAGTTCATGACCGAGAGCCCGACGGCGTACTCGGCGTAGCGGCCCTCGGCGAACCGATCGGTGACCTCGAAGGCGACGTTCGCCCCGGCGAACGCCAGACAGCCCAATGCCATCAGCACAGCGACAGCAACGACGGCAGGACTCGCGGCCCGCGCCGCGGGCGCCACCGGTCCCTTCTGGCTCGCGATCGTCGTCATGGTCCCGACGCTAGAATCTCGGCGCGCCGAGAACATCGGGGGATTCCCTACCTGAACCCGGGTCTCGGGGACGCCGACGACGTCGTCGAGCGCGCTACGGTCGATTCATGGACGTCGTCGAGATCGACGGGTTGCGCATCGCCTGCCGGCGGGCCGGAGACGGTCCCGCGGTCGTGTTCGTCCACGGCGGCGCCGAGGACAGCCGCTGCTGGACACCACAGCTCGACGCCCTCGCCGACGAGTTCACCGTCGTCGCCTGGGACGAGCCGGGCGCCGGCGGCTCCTCCGATGTGCCCGCAGGCTTCGAGCTGAGCGACTACGCGGATCATCTGGCCGGGCTGATCCGCGCCCTGGACATCTCTCCGTGCACCCTCGTCGGACTCTCCTGGGGCGTGACCGTCATCCTCGAGCTCTACCGACGCCGCCCTGAGGTGGCCCGGAGCCTGGTGCTCGCCGACGGCTACGCCGGCTGGCGCGGCTCGCTCGGCGCCGACGAGGCCGACGCCCGCCTCGCGGGCCTGCGAGACCAGCCGGAGGGCGCGTTCGACCCCACCCTGCCGGGCCTCTTCGCCGGCCCTCCCCCGGCCGACTTCGTGCCGTTGCTGGAGGCGATGTCGGCTGACGTACGCCGCCACAGCATGCTCACCGCCCTCACCGCGATGGCCCAGGCCGACCTGACCGACGTCCTCGCCACCATCCAGGTGCCCACCCAGCTCATCTGGGGCGCCCTCGACGCGCGCTCGCCCCTGTCCGTCGCCCACGAGTTCGAGCGCCGGATCCCTGGCGCCGACCTCGCCGTCATCCCCGACTGCGGCCATGTCAGCAACCTCGAGGCCCCGGAGGCGTTCAACGACATCCTTCGCTTCTTCCTCCGCCGCCATGGCGCATGAGTCGCACTCACACTCGTCCTGGACAGTCCTGGTTCGACCCACACCCCCACGCGGCCGGCGTCCCCCCGAACTGCTCCGGAATCACATGGTCCGGAACGGGTGAAGCGCATCGACTCAGGAGCCACACAGGCTTGCCCCCGGGACCAGACAGGCCGAGGTGAGGGGTGGAACAGTGGGCGACGAGAGCATGCTCGAGATGGCGCGGCGGAACATCGCGGCGCCCGACGTGGTGCCCTCACCGTTGGGCGACCTCGAGTTCTTCGACGGGGTGCCGCTTCCGGGGTCAGTCGAGACGATCTACGACCTGCTCGATCTCACCCGGGCGATCGAGGTCTACCTCAACACCATCCCGGGCGCCTCGCTCGTTGCGATGCGCAACGGGTTCCGCAGCGTCGGCCTCGACGGCAACACCATGCTCGGGTTCACCGACCCTCGCGCGAACTCGGGCTCGTTCTTCCTGACGCCGAACACCGCGACGACGTACGGCTCGATGTTCCTCGACCTCCGCGACGGCCCGCTGGTCGTCGAGAACCCACCGAACTCGCTGTGCGTGCTCGATGACTTCTGGTTCCGCTACGTCGCCGACCTCGGCATCGCCGGGCCCGACGAGGGCGCTGGCGGCAAGTACCTCTTCCTCCCTCCGGGATACGACGGCGAGGAGCCGGACGGCTACTACGTGTTCCGCACGCCGACGTACTCGAACTGGCTGGTCGTACGCGCCCTCGGCGGCGTCCCCGACATCAAGAAGGTTCGGGTCTATCCGCTCGCGCAGGCCGATGATCCGCCGGCGATGACCTACCTGAACATGGCCGATCTGACCCAGAACACCATCCACGCGAACGACTTCTCGTTCTTCGAGGAGATCGACACGCTCGTGCAGGAGGAGCCGGCCGACGCGCTTGATCCGGAGCGCGCGGGTCAGTGCGCCTCGATCGGGATCGTGCACGGCCAACCGTTCGAGCCCGACGAGCGGATGCGCGGGATTCTCACCCAGGCCGCGCCGCTCGCGGCCGCGATCGCCCGGGCGCTGGTCTACAAGCCACGCGACCCCGACGCGTACTACTACCCCGGCAGCAACTGGCTGGCCGCGTTCATCGGCGGCAGCTACGAGTTCGAGCGCAACCACGCCCGACTGCTGGACGCCCGCGCCCAGTTCCACTACTTCGCGACCGTGATCACGCCGGCGATGGCGCACGCCCAGGTGGGAGCGGGATCGGCGTACGCCTACACCGCGATGGACTCGACAGGCGCCTGGCTCGACGGCGGCCGGACCTACCGGCTCACCCTGCCCGCGGGCATCCCGGCGAAGAACTTCTGGTCCGTCGACCTCTACGACACCCAGACCCGCTCGCTGCTGGAGACCGACAACCCGTACCCGGCCCTGATGAGCCTGTCGAACACCGTCGCGACGAACGACGACGGCAGCGTCGATCTGTGGTTCGGCCCGACTGCACCTGACGGCCGCGAGGCGAACTGGATCCAGACCATGCCGGGCAAGTCGTGGTTCGCCATGCTGCGGCTCTATGGACCTCTGGAGGCGTGGTTCGACAAGACCTGGCGCCCCGGCGAGATCGAGCCTGCGGACGAAGTCAGCTGACGCGCTCGGACACCAGTCGGACGAGCGGCGTCAACGTGCAGGTCACAGTGACTTCCTGCTCCCCGGGTAGGAGTCGAACCTACGTCGCTAGTCCTGATTCAAAGTCAGGCGGGCCCTGCCGGCAGACCAACCGGGGAACGTACGCCGAAACGCACGGGACAACTGTAGACGGCAGGGCGCGTGCGCCGCGCACTGACGCTGCGAGTCAGAGGAGCGAAGCGACCTTCTTGGCGGTCTCCTTGGCCGACCCCGGGTTCTGGCCGGTGACGAGGTTGCCGTCGACGACGGCGTACGAGACGAACGGGAGCTTGGCCTTCTCGTAGAGAGCGCCACGCTTCCTGGCCTCCTCCTCGGCGTTGTAAGGCACGAGCTCGGAGACCCGGGCGAGGACCTCCTCCTGCCAGGCGAAGCCGGTCATCTTGCGGCCGGCGATGAGGTACGTGCCGTCGGAGAGGCGGGTGTTGAGGAGGCCGCAGTAGCCGTGGCAGACGGAGGAGACGATGCCGCCGCGTTCGAAGATCTCGCGGGTGATGCGCTGGAGACCCTCGCTGTCGGGGAAGTCGTACATGACCGCGTGGCCGCCGGTGAAGTAGATGGCGTCGTAGTCGGCGGAGTCGACCTGGTCGGGGCTGAGGGTGTTCTCCAGCAGCGCCATCCGGTCCGGGGAGGCGCGCCAGGCCTTGGCGGACTTGTCGTAGCTGGGGAACTTCAAGGCCCGCGGCTCGAGTGGCACCGCTCCCCCGGCCGGGCTGACGAGGGTCTGCTGGAAGCCGTGCTCCTCGAAGACCTCCCAGGCGTGGGTGAGCTCGGAGAGCCACAGGCCGGTCGGGTGGGACGGGTCGTCGTAGTGGGCGACGTTGGTGACGACGTTCAGGATGCGCTTGGTCATGCCCTGATCTCCCTCGACGGTTGGACTGATGTCGGCACGGGCATGTGGAGGGCGGCCTGGGCCTCGGTGGCGACGTCGAGGCGAAGCGTACGAATCGTCTTCAGCGACCTGATGTCGTCCGACATCCGGCCCTCGCCGAGCTCCAGCTCGACCCCGCGCGGCAGGCTGGCGCTGCCCGCGGCCAGCACGTTGGTCTGGTTGAGCGTGGACTGCCACCCCTCGCCGACCTTGGTGTAGGAGGTCAGCGAGGAGACCCGCTCGCCCGAGCGGAACGTGGTCTGCGCCGGAGTCGGTGCGGAGAAGGCGACGTCGACCCCGCCGGCGTCGTTGGCGACGCGCGCGGCGCTGGTCGAGGCGTCGATGTCCACGTCGAGCTCGGTCACCCATTTCGGGAAGCCGTAGCCGTCATGGCCACGGGCCTGCGCAATCTCGGTGTTGACCGGCAGCGAGAAGACGTACGAGTGCAGGTGGTCGTTCTTGAGGTCGGCGACGAGGTCGACCAGACCGAGCCGGCCGTGCCGCGCCGGGCGGACCGCGACGCCGACCGCGGCCTCGGTGTAGAAGTCGATGTCGCACACGTCGTAGCGGAAGAAGATGACCGAGGCGAGCCCGATCCCCGGGGCGAGCTCCAGCGGCTCGAGCTCCTCGGGCAGACGCTCCCGGATCGCCGAGGAGCGAGCGAGCATCGTCAGTCGCGCCGAGGACATCCGGTAGTAGAAGTTGGGCGTGTATGTCGGGCCGATCGGTGAGTCGATTCGAGTCTTCGCGAGCGAGCGGAAGAAGTCGACCCCGCTCACCCGCGGGTCACGAGCGATCTCGTCGAGGTCGGGGTTCATCCGGAAGCGGTCGTAGAACCCGCCCTGCGGGACCTGGACCGTACGCTCGCCCAGCTCGGCGCTGACCATCTGCTGTCGGGGCTGTTGCTCGGTGGCAGCCATCGAGACTCCTCCATGTTAACGATGCTTACATGGAGAGCCTACGAGGCAATGTAAGCAGCGTCAACACTGAGATGCGTGGCGAGCGCCACGCCGGCTACCCGGCGCGCACGGCGAGGATCGCGGCGAACGCGGTCCGTACGCGGTCGGCGACCTCATCGACCGACTCCGCCTGGAGCTTGCCGTCCATGTGGAGGTACGCCATCCCGTGCGCGAACGCCCACCCGGCCGAGGCGAGGGCATCCGCGTCGGCGTCCGGAAAGACTCTCGTCATCGCGAGCGCGAGCAGCTCATGGATCTCCGCGGCGGCCTCGACCCGCTCCTCGCTGCCGGTGTCGCAGGCGTTGCCGAACATCACCCGGAACAGCGCCGGACGGCGCAGCGCGAACTCGACGTACGCGACGGCGAACTCACCCAGATCGACAGCGGAGTCCGGGAGCTCTCGACCCTCGGTCAGGTCGGCCTTCAGGTCACGCAGCCCCTGGGCGGCCAGCGCGGACTCCAAGGCATCACGGTCCTTGAAGTGGCGATAGGGGGCCGTCGGCGAGACGCCCGCCTCGCGCGCGAGCGCGCGCAGCGAGAACGGCTCACCGTCCTCGAGCATGCGCATCGCCGCCGTCAGGAGCGAGGCCCTGAGGTCGCCGTGGTGATAGCCGCTCTTCTCGGAAGTTGACACTGCTTACATCCCTTTCTACGCTCATGTGAGCACCGTAAACATACCGCATCCAGGAGCAGTCCATGTCATCCGTCTTCGAGCAGTTCACCCTCCCCAACGGCTCCGTGCTCCCGAACCGGCTCGCCAAGGCCGCCATGGAGGAGAACATGGCCGCGGCCGGCCAGCTCCCCGACGCCTCCCTCGCCCGGCTCTACCGCCGCTGGAGCCAGGGTGGGGTCGGTCTCATCATCACCGGCAACGTCATGGTCCACGCGGAGGCGCTCACCGGACCCGGTGGTGTCGTCCTCGACGCGGAGGCGCCGCTCGCGCCCTTCCGCGAGTGGGCGACCGCCGCGAAGAGCGGTGGCGCGCAGGTGTGGATGCAGATCAACCACCCCGGCCGCCAGGTGCGCGCGGACATGCCCGGCATCGCCTGGGGCCCGTCGGCCGTACGTGTCGACCTCGGCAAGAACACCAAGCGGTTCGCCCAGCCCGTCGAGATGACCACGACGCAGATCGAGGAGACGGTCGCACGGTTCGCCGAGACCGCCCGCCGCGCCGAGGAGGCCGGGTTCGACGGCGTCGAGGTCCACGCCGCCCACGGCTACCTGCTCTCCCAGTTCCTCTCGCCGCTGGCCAACCAGCGCACCGACCGGTGGGGCGGCGACCTGGTCAACCGCGCCCGCCTGCTCCTCGACATCGTCCGCGCCGTCCGTGCCGTGGTCTCCCCCGGGTTCGCCGTCGCCGTCAAGCTCAACTCCGCCGACTTCCAGCGCGGCGGCTTCGACGCCGAGGACGCCCAGGCGGTCATCGAGATGCTGGCCCCGCTGGGCGTCGACGTCGTGGAGCTCTCCGGCGGCAGCTACGAGGCCCCGGCGATGACCGGACAGGCCGCGGACGAGCGGACCCAGGCCCGGGAGGCGTACTTCCTGACCCTCGCCGAGGACCTGGCCCGAACCAGCCCGCTGCCCCTGATGCTCACCGGCGGCATCGTCCGGCGCCCCGTCGCCGAGGAGGTCCTGGCCGGCGGCGTCGATCTGGTCGGCATGGGCAGCGCCCTCGCGGTCGACCCCGACCTGCCGAACACCTGGCGCCACGACGCCGAGGCCCGCGTCGACCTGGCGCCGGTCCGGATAGAGGACAAGGCCGTCGCCTCGGCCGCGAGCATGGCCCGCGTACGCCAGCAGCTGCGCCGCCTCGGTGCCGGCCGCCGCACCCGCCCCGGGATGGACCCCAAGCTCGCCCTGGCCAAGGAGACCCTCCTCCAGCGCCGCGCCCTGCGCCGCTACCGCACGTGGCTCCAGACGCGCGTTGCCTGACCCGTCGAGCAGTGTCGTTCAACGCCGGATAGAGAGCGTTTGGATGCGGTAGGTTGCCAATATGCTCATCATCGCGATCATCCTGTTCGGCATCGTGGCAGGCGGCGTGGCACAACTCGTTCTCGGTCGATCGATGAAGGAGATCGATTGGACCACCGCGGCGGTGACGGGCCTGCTGGGCTCCTTCGTCGGCGGCCTGGGGCTCAGCCTCGCGACCGGCAACGGCCTCGACCTCCACCCGACCGGGTTGATCGGGTCGATCCTGGGAGCCCTGCTCCTCACCTGGGCGTGGGGGTTCTGGCGCCGGTCGCGTCAGGGCCAGTGATCATCGGATCCTCCGGGCGGCACGCCCACCCCACCCGCTACGGGTGATGCCGCCGAGCCATGACCGTTCGAGAGTGGAACCTCAACCACCAAGGAGCGGATGTCATGGCAGACGAGACCAACCCCGACGTCGAGGTGAGCGCGGCCTCCGTGTCCGACGGCGCCTACACCCTCATCATCGCGGACTTCAGCGACACGGACATGGCGTTGGAGGCGTACGAGGCCCTCAAGTCGGCCGAGGACGGCCGCACCGTCGAGATCGAGGGCGTCATCGTGGTCAGGCGCTCGGCCGAGGGCAAGCTGGAGATCCAGAAGGCAACCGACCACAGCACGAAGTCAGGACTCAAGTGGGGCGTCGTCGGCGGCGTCGCGCTCGGCGTGATCTTCCCGCCGTCGATCCTCGGCAGCGCGGCAGTGGCCGGCGGGGCCGGAGCCCTCGTCGGAAAGCTGCGGCAGCGCCACCACAACCGCGAGATCGAGCAGAAGCTCGAGAATGCGATCACACCAGGACACTCCGGCCTGCTCGCCCTGGTCTCTGACCCCGGCGAGGTCAAGATCCGCAAGGCCCTCGAGCGTGCGGAGACCATCGTCGAGTCCACCGTCGCGAAGGTCGAGGCAGACGACATCAAGGCAGCAGCCAAGGAAGTCCAGGGCGGCCACGCCTGAGCGCCGGGCGTCGCTCAGGCGACGTCGCGGCGCAGCGACACGGCGGCAGCCAGGGCCGAGGAGGCCAGGGCGTAGCCGAGGAGCACGAGCGCACCCACCAACGGCGCTTGTACGACAGGGCCGTTCACGCCGGTCTCGGCCGCGATCATCTCCACCAGCGCGGTCGACCCGGTGAGCGCGGACGTGGCTCCACCCGGAAGGAACGGATAGACGATGTTGACTCCCGGGAGAATCATCATCAGGTTGTCCACGAAGTAGAAGTACCCCAAGGTGATCCCGATCGCGAGCAGCTGGTGCCGCGCGACAGCCCCGATGCCGACACCGAGCAGCATGTAGATGGCTGCGGCGGCGCCGTACCTCGCTGTGGTGCCGAGAATGGCACCGAGCCCGAGCCCGGGCTCGATCCCATGCGCGAAGGTCCCCGCATAGATCCCGGCGACCGCGGAGAGCGCCATGACCAGCCCGTACGCCAGGCCGAGACCCCCGTAGGCGATCAGCTTGGCCACCAGTACCCGGCCGCGATTCGGGACCGCGAGGAAGGTGGTGGCTACCGTGCGATGCCGGTATTCGCCGGTGATCGCCACGGTGCCGATCAGCGCAGGTACGAAGAGGGCTACGCCGAGAAGGCCCAAGACGCCGGAGACGCCCGCGGCCGTGTCCAACCCGGGCATCGGCGGGGTGGCGTTCTCCGGCCCGGTCAGGGCGACGAGACCGGTGAGCAGGCCCCCACACGCCGCCGCGGCCGCCAGCGTCCACAGGGGCAGTCGGGTCCTGGTCAGCCGGACCACCTCACCTCGGATCGCGTCCTTCAGCTGTCGCATGCCATCTCCTCCTCGATCATGCTCAGGTAGGCCTCCTCGAGCGAGGCGTGTTCACCGGTGAAGTCGCTCAGCGAGCCGGACCAGCGCGTACGGCCGCCCTCGACGAGCACCAGATCGTCGATGACCTGTTGCAGCTCGGTGAGCACATGACTGGACACCAGCACGGTCCCGCCGGCATCGGCGAAGGCTCGCAGCAGACGGCGCAGCCACACGATGCCCGAGGGGTCCAGGCCGTTGGTCGGCTCATCGAGGATCAGTCCGGACGGTCGGCCCAACAGAGCTGTCGCCAATGCCAGCCGCTGGCGCATCCCGGTCGAGAAGCCGCGGACTCGTCGGCGCGACACCGAGCTCAGGCCGGTCTCCTCGAGCACATGCTCGACCCGAGCGCCGGGTACACCGATCAGGGCGGCCTGAGTCTGCAGGTGCCCGCGCGCGGTCATCCCCGGATGGGCGCCGGCCAGGTCGCCGACGACACCCAGAACCCGGGACGGAGAGCTCAACGCACCGTAGGGCACCCCATCGATCGTCGCGGTGCCCTGATCCGCCCGGGCGAGTCCAGTGAGGATGCGCAAGGTCGTGCTCTTGCCCGCGCCGTTCGGCCCGATGAAGCCGGTCACCCGCCCCGGCCGGGCGACCAGATCGACCCCGGTCAGCGCCGACACCGATCCGAAGGACTTGGCCAGACCTTCAGCCCGCAGCGTGGGGCCGGACAGCACCTCACTCCCCTGCACCGCGACACCAGGGGCCGCAGCGGCACTCAAGACCGAGCCAGGGTGTCGAGCTTCGAGGCCAGCCCGACGGCCTCCGGATGGCTGACCAGCAGCTCGTCGAAGCCGGCACCGACCTCCCTGTCGCGCATCCGGATCCGCAGCAGGGGCAGCCCACGCGTCATCGAGACCAGCCTGCGGGTGCCATCGGGATGCCGGAAGGTGCCCAGCTTGCGAAGACCGGAGATCACCATGCCAGAACGCCAGCCCAAGATCTCAGAGCTCCAGCCCGGCAGCACCTCCACCGAGTCGACGGCACTGACCGCGACGGAGTAGCCCGCGCGGCCGACCATCAACCGCTCCCAGCCCGGAAAGGCCAGCATCAGCACGCCGTCCTGGACATTGAGGATGGTCATCTCATCTCCTAGAATATACTCAGATCAGGAACATTCTAAGAATGAGAATAATGGGAGCCAGATGCCTCCGCAAGGCAATATCTCTGAGGTCGTTGCCCATCCCGTACGACTGCGGGTCCTGCAGGCGGTAGGGGGTCGCGATCTGACCACCGCCCAACTCCGGGACCTGCTGACAGATGTCCCCCAGGCAACGCTGTATCGACACATCGCAACGCTCGTCGAGGCCGGCTTCCTCGCCGTGGCCTCGGAGCGGCGGGTGCGCGGCACGGTCGAGCGCACCTACACGCTGGGCGAGCGGATGGCTCACGTCGAGAAGGCCGAGCTGGCGACGCTCTCCGACGAGCAGATCCAAGCCGGTTTCCTCGCCTTCATCGGCGAGCTGCTTCGTACGTTCGAGGGTTCACTCGCACTCGGCGAGGTGACCCGCAGCCACATCGGGTTCGGCACGGGCGCGCTGTACGTCGATGAGGAGGACCTTGCGCGGATCCAGCAAGGATTCAACGACCTCATCGCCCCGTACCTCGGCGAGGCGCTCGGGAAACAGCGCGTGATGCTGTCCACGGTGCTCCTGCCCACCGAGTAGCGCCGTATGTCTCAGCCGACGACCTTCAGGGAGCGCTCGGTGTTGTTCAGACGTCGGCCACCCTCCTCGGTGACCGTGACGATGTCCTCGATCCGGACCCCGAACTCTCCGGGGAGGTAGATCCCGGGCTCGACGGAGAAACACATCCCGGGCACGAGCGGCTGCTCCTCGCCCTCGATCATGTACGGCGGCTCGTGCGTCGTGGTGCCGATGCCGTGCCCGGTGCGGTGGATGAACCGCTCGCCGTACCCGGCCTCCGTGATCACCTTTCGAGCGGCCCGGTCGATCTCCTGGCAGGCCACGCCCGGGCGTACCGCTTCGACTCCTGCCTGCTGCGCCGCGCGGACGACCTCGTGGACCTCGCGGATCAGCGCGGAAGGTTCGCCCACGCACACCGTGCGAGAGGTGTCCGAGCCGTAGCCGTACATCAGCCCACCGAAGTCGAGGACGACCGCGTCGCCGACCTCGATGGTGCGGTCGCCGGCCTCGTGGTGAGGGTTGGCGCCGTTCGGTCCCGAGCCGACCACCGTGAAGTCGACCTGCTCGTGCCCGGCCTCCCGCAGCAGGCGGGCCAGGTCGGCAGCCACGTCCGTCTCCTTCCGGCCGGCGAACCGGACGCCGAGGATCTGCTCGTAGACCGCGTCCGCGGAAGCACCGGCAGCTGCCAGCCGAGCCAGCTCCTTGGAGTCCTTCACCGCTCGCAGCATGGGAACGGCCTGCGTCAGCGACCGATAGGAGGATTCGGGCAACGCGCCCTGCAGTCCGAGCAGGTGCATCGCCCATGCGGAGTCGGCGATTCCCAACGTCGCATCGGCCGGGATCAAGGCGCTGGCGCGTACGAACGGATCCTCGCCGTCCGCCCAGTCGACGATCGAGAGGCCCGGTGCACCCACGGCACTCTCGACGTCCGGCCGCTCCAGGGTCGGCACCAGCAGCGTCGGCTGCCTGCCGGGAGCGAGGACGAGCACCGTCAACCGCTCGGTGATGGCCGTGGGCTGGTAGCCGGTGAGCCACACCAGGTCAGGACCGGGCGTCACGAGGAGCCCGTCCAGCCCCGCATCGGTCGCGTCGGCCACCGCACGGCTCATCCGAGCCGCGTAGTCCTCGGTCGTGATCGGCACTGGTGACTGCGTCGTGGTCATCGTGTCCTCCTGGTACGGACGATAACCACAGCGGGTCAGGCACGAATCATCCGTTGGGGATGATCCACCTGCGCGAGTGCCATTCCTAACCTGAGCCATCAGCGCCGTCGCTTTTGGCAAGGAGTGATGAGGATGTCCAGATCTTGCAGGATCCCCGCGCCGTTGCGGTGGTCACCATGAGCGCAGGGGACGCGGCAGCGGACCTGGCAACGCGAGCCAAGATCCCGCCCACCGCCTGGATCTCATGGGTGGCGCTGGCGATGATGACCACGAGCTCGGTCGCCAGCCTGCGGGCGGCCCCGACGATGGCGGTCTACGGCCTGGCCTGCGTCTTCTTGTACCTGCTCCCGGCCATCGTGTTCCTGCTGCCGACCTCGCTGGTCTCCGCGGAGCTCGCGTCGGGCTGGGAAGGCGGCATCTACAAGTGGGTCTCGGAAGGTATCTCCAAGCCGATGGGCTTCCTGGCGGTCTGGTGCCAGTTCGCCATGACGATCTTCTACTACCCGAGCCTGCTGGGGTTCGTGGCGAGCACCCTCGCGTACGTGTTCAATCCGGAGCTGGCCAGCAGTGGGGTGTGGACCGCGTGCGTGATCATCGTCGTGTACTGGTCCGGTGTCTGGATCTCCTCACGCGGCACCAAGGGAGTCGCGGGCCTCGCCAGCGGCGGCCTGATCATCGGAACCCTGATCCCGGGCGTCGTACTGGTCCTTCTCGGCATCGTCTTCCTCGGACAGGGCAACGAGTCCGCGGCGCCGATGACCGCCGAGAACATCTTCCCGGTGTGGGCCGGGCTCGCGAGCCTCGTGCTCATCGTCAACAACTTCCTCTCCTACTCGGGCATGGAGATGAACGCGGTTCACGTGTCCTCGCTGAAGGACCCGGGCAAGGAGTTCCCGAAGTCGATGTTCCTCGCCATGGGCCTGGTCCTGGCGATCTTCATCCTCCCGGCGCTGGCGATCAGCTGGATCGTGCCCGCTGAGGAGCTGTCCCTCACCGCTGGTGTGATGCAGGCCTTCGACGCGGTCTTCGCGAACTTCGGCTGGCAGTGGCTGACCCCGATCGTGGGCATCATGCTGGTCACCGCATCCCTCGGCGGCATGCTGACCTGGCTGGCCGGGCCGTCGAAGGGCCTGCTGCTGATCTCGCGCCAGGAGGGCTATCTTCCGCCCTTCCTGCAGCAGCTCAACAAGAACGGTGTCCAGCAGAACATCCTGGTCGTCCAGGGGCTGATCACCACCGTGATCGGTCTGGCGTACGCGTTGATCCCGGACGTGTCCAGCGCCTACTGGATCTTCTCGGTCATCACCACCCAGGTCTACCTGATCATGTACCTGCTGATGTTCGTGGCCGCGATCCAGCTGCGCCGTAAGCATCCCGACCACCCGCGCGGCTACCGCGCGCCCATGCTCGTCGGGATGTGCGGCGTCGGCTTCGCCGCCTCCCTGGCCGCCCTCCTGGTCGGCTTCATCCCGCCGTCGCAGTTCGCGTCCGGAAACTCCGGTCTCTACTTCCTCATCGTCGGCGGCGGCGCACTCGGGCTCGGGCTCCTCGTGCCGTTCTTGTTCTACCGCTTCCGCAAGCCGTCGTGGAAGCAGCCTGAGCCGCAGGAGGTGACCCCGTCATGAGCACCCCGATGGAGACGCAGAGCAAGCGCGAACGCAGCTGGATCTACATCACCGCCCTGGTCCTCCTCGGCGTCCTCGTCGTCGCCGGGCTGATCGCCTTCAACTCGGCCCGGGAGACCCGCAACGCCGAGGAGAAGGCCGACGAGCTGATCGCGGCCCTCGAGGACGCCGGCGCCACCGCCCCTGACAGGGACCAGATCGTGCGGGTCCTGGGCGAGGACGGTGGGGCGACCTGCGAGGACCCGAACGACGCGCTGAGCCGCTCCGTCCTGCTGGCGCAGCTCGCGAACGGGGCGACCGGCCCCGGATCGCGCCCGGTGGTCGCCGACAGCCGGGTCTTCCAGGGCCAGAAGCTGATCATCGAGATCTACTGCCCCGACGAGCTGGAGGAATTCAACGAGTTCGTCGACGATCTCGAGACCGATGACGTGGCGGGGTGAGCGAGAAATGGATCTGAGGGGCCGCATCGCTGACCTCATGCCCCGGGCGCGGGAGGAGCTGGCCGAGCTGGTCGCCATCAAGTCGGTCGCCGACCCGCGCCAGTTCCCGCCCGAGGAGTGCCACCGTGCCGCGCAGTGGGTGCTCGACCACTTCGCGGCTCTCGGGTTCGACGATGCCCGGCTGGCGGAGACCTCCGACGGCAGCAACGCCGTCGTGGGCTCTCGGCAGTGCAGCCGACCCGATGCACCCACGGTGCTGCTGTACGCCCACTACGACGTGCAACCGCCGCTCGACGACGCCGCCTGGCAGACGCCGCCGTTCGAGCTGGTCGAGAAGGACGGGCGCTGGTACGGCCGCGGCACGGCTGACTGCAAGGGCAACATCCTCATGCACCTCCTGGCGCTCCGCGCCTTGGGGCCGGACGTACCGGTGAACCTCAAGCTGGTCGTGGAGGGGTCCGAGGAGCAGGGCACCGGGGGTCTGGAGGCGTTCGTGGTCGACAACGCGGATCTGCTCCGCGCCGACACGATCCTGGTCTGCGACACCGGGAACGCGGCCGTCGGCCAGCCGGCGGCGACCGTCAGCCTGCGTGGCATGGTCAACGTGGTCGTCACCGTCGAGGCCCTGGCCTCGGAGGTGCACTCCGGCATGTTCGGCGGTGCCGCCCCGGACGCTCTCGCAGCCCTGATCGCGATGCTGGCCGGTCTGCGGGACGCAGCCGGCAACACCACCATCGAGGGGCTGGACAACACCCGACGCTGGGAGGGCGAGCCGTACCCGCCCGAGCAGTTCCGCAGCGACGCCGGACTGCTCGACGGGGTCCAGTTGCTCGGTGACGGCTCGGTGTCGGACATGTTGTGGGCCAGGCCATCGGTCACGGTGCTCGGCATCGACTGCCCGCCCGTGGTCGGCTCGGCGGCGGCGATCGTGCCGAAGGCCGCCGCGCGGCTGAACCTCCGCATCCCACCCGGGCTCGCGCCGGACGTGGCACAGGAGGCGCTCGAAGCGCACCTCCACCGGACCGCACCCTGGGGTGTCCACGTCACCATCGAGGTGGAAGCCACCGGCGCGCCGTTCCGGGCCACCATCGACGGACCGGCCTACCGGGCGATGGGCGCGGCGATGCTGGAGGCCTACGAGAAGCCGATGGCAACCCTCGGGCAGGGCGGCTCGATACCGTTGTGCAACGTCTTCACCGACACCTACCCCGACGCCGAGATCATCCTGATGGGCGTGGAGGAGCCGCAGGCGTTGATCCATGCGCCGAACGAGAGCGTGGACCCGCGTGAGATCTCGAGCATGGCACTGACCGAGGCACTCTTCCTGCAGCGCTACGCCGCCGCGACGACCTGACCGGTCTTCCTCCCACGGCTGGATCGCGCGCTTAGGCTGAGCGACGTGGACCTTCCTGTGATGCCGCCGATCCTGCCGATGCTCGCGAAGCCCGCGAAGGGCGTGCCGACCGACGGCGGCTATGCGTTCGAGCCGAAGTGGGACGACATCGGTTCTAGTTGTACGTAATTGGCGCTACGCTGCAAGAGTGAAGGCACGGCGGAACGACGGCGGGCCGCAGGCGCGGCGCGGAGTTGGTTACACGCGCTACTCAACCGACGAGCAAGGTTCCACGGCTGAGCAGCGCGCGATCAACGATGCTGTCGCCTCCGAGTACGACATCGTGTTGGTCGGCTCGTTTGCGGACGAGGGTGTGTCCCGCAGCCTTGCTGACCGACCCGGCCTACAGGAGCTCTTCGACTACCTGGAAACCAACCTGGACGTGCGCTACCTGGTCGTCAATGAGCTCGAGCGGCTCACCGCCGGCGTTGGACAGCGTCAGCAGATCACGACCGTGTGCAAGCGACTGAGCATCACGCTTGTCACGGAGGACATGGGGTTGATCGACCCGCACGACGAGGACGCGATGTACGACGCCGATGTGCGCGCCGTGAACGCGAAGGGTGAGGTGCTCAAGGTCAGGCGCCGCACGCGCCGGAATCTGCGAGCCAAGGTCGCCGCCGGCTCCACCGTCGCGATGCGCCCTGCCTACGGCGTACGCATGAAGCCGCTCGTGGTCGATGGCATCGAGCTTCCCAGTGGAATGCCCGCCTTCGTCGGCGGACGCAAGGTCCGCTCTGGGCAACTCGAACTGCACCCAGATGAGTACCCCTGGCTCAAGCAGATCTTCGCCTGGGCCGACGAGGGCGTGCCCTCGGACGAGATCGCCCGCCGCCTGAACGCCGAAGGAGTGCCGACCAAGACACGGAAGTCCGCCTGGGGCGGCAACACCATCAACGGGATCCTCGACAACCCGCTCTACAAGGGTGAGTTGGTATGGGGCCGACGGCAGGTCCTTCGTGACGAGAACGGCAAGACCTTCCTGGAAGCCCGCGCTGACGACGATCCGGGACGGGTCATGAAGCTGTCCCCGCTCGGTCCGATCGTGGATCCCGACCGCTGGGACCGGGTGCACAACCAGCGCATGGCTCGACGCGGCGAGCGCCGCATGAAGAAGCGCGTCGTTCCAGAGCATGTCCTCGATCGCTTCGTCTACTGCGCCCGCTGCGGCCACCGGATGTATGCACGAGTCGACAATCCCGGCAAGTCGAACATGAAGATACGGATCAGGTTCTACTGCCCTGGAACCCGACCAGGAATGGTCGCCAAGGACGGCTACTCGGGCACGTGCAAGAGCGTGAACAGCATGCTGGCTGACCGCATCATCAAGGGCGTCGGATCACAGCCGATCCGAGGCGGCACCAAGGTCCATGTGACGGTCAGCCGAGGCGTCTCCAAGAACGAACATGCTCGCAAGAAGGCTGTTCTTGATGCCCGCATCACGGAGTCTGAAGCCGAGTGGAAGAACGCTAAGCGCCTGGCGATCAAGGGACTCCTCGACGACAACGATCTCTCGTCCACGAAGCGTCACACCGACGAGGCCGTCGCTGCCGCACGCGCCGAGTTGGCAGACCTCGGCGAGACGGCGCAGATCGAACTCCTGCCGTTCGCCGGCGAGATAGCCGAACGGTTCACTGAGTTGGCCCGAGGCCTTGAAGACGAGTCCACACCTGTCGCCCTCCGGCAGAGACTGCTACGCGACTTCGGCATCGACCGAATCTACGTGGACAACCCAGACGTCCGCGTCGAGCTGCTCTAACGGCACTCCGGCCTTGAAGGCCTCACGCTTCGCCTTGAACGCCGCCAAGGCCCGCACCGCCCGGGCATCCTGTTCTGCGGTAAGCGTGGTCGCCCGCCAACCATCGCGGGCGCGGAGCTGCAGACGCGAGGCCGCCGCCGGATCCACTGGCGCACGGCTCGCTGCCAATCCTCGACGCGCGCCCGTTCCCTTGTCCCCCACGGCAGATTGCACCCCCTGACGCCGTCGACACGGCGCCCCGCGCCGACACTCCCCAGGGTCGACGACGGGTTGCGAGTGGCCACCACACCCGTCCATCTCCCGCAGCGACCTTCAAGTCCTACATGGCGTACTCGGAAAACTCGCCTCTGACCTGGTCGAACTAGGTCAGAGGCAAGTTTCGATTTGCCGCGTGGGAACGCTACGGGAACACCGATCGGCCAGCAGAATATTGCCTCCCGGTCAGCAGTTATTGCTCCGGTCCATGCGCGGGACATGACGACCTGGCCGCGAGCCCCAACAGCGCCTTCGGACCCATTGCCCCCTGCGCTGTTGCACAGATTCTCGACGCCTTGGGAACTGTCGGCGTCGCAGCCGTCCAGTTCCCAAGCGTCGTCGACAAGGTCTCGACCGATCTCGTACGGCTCCTGATCCGCAAATTGGTGCAATTCTGGGCTCCCTGAATCCAGCAGACACCCCACCAGAGCGCCAGCACCCAGGCACACATGCGGCAACCTACTGCGACGCCTGACAGCCCAGCCCAGGCGGGCGGTGCTCGCCACGACCGGCAACCGACCACGCCCCGGCAGGCCTAGCCGGGCGTATCCGCCATCAAAGGTGACCTGATCGCACACTCAGCACAGTCGCCACGAACGAGAGATACCGAGAGACCTCTAAGAGTTCCTGACCCATGGCACTGCCACGCGACAGGCAACAACCAACCAATGTCATTCCGCTTGTTCTGACACCCCTTCCATCCACAGTCCTCCAACCTCTAATATTTAGAGATACAATGTCTCAATTAACGGTGCGGGCAGGCCACCTCGCCGACCGAGCCGGGCCGAACTCGAACGGAGCAAGCGTCATGATCCTCCGAACTTCCATCCACCCGGAGAATCCGGCGAGCCTGATCCCTGGCTGGTGGCGTACATGACCGTAAGCCACCTCTCCGGATACACCGCGATGCAGACGCGGCAGCCAGAGGCGACGGAGCCCGTGTCCGAGTCCTCCATGTCCCATGGCAACCTTCCGTCCGCCTTGAGCACCATCATCGGACGGCACGCCGAGTCGTCGGAGGTCAGTCGGCTTCTCGCCTCTTCTCGCCTGGTGACGTTGAGCGGCCCCGGCGGGGTCGGCAAGACACGCCTGGCTCTCCATGTAGCCAGCACCTACGCCGAGCCATATCCCGATGGCGTCTGGTGGATACGTCTCGAGGACCTCGCGCAACCCACGCTCCTGGGACCGATTATCGCAGGTATCGTGGGCGAACCCGGGCAACAGACCCAAGACCCGGCACTGACGATCGGTAACCGGCGCATGCTCTTGGTGCTGGACAACTGCGAGCACATCGTCGACTCTGCAGCAACGGTCTGCACCAGCCTGCTCGAGCACTGTCCCTTCCTCACGATCCTGACCACGAGCCAGGAACCACTGCACGTGGAAGGCGAGTCGACGTACGCAGTGCCTCCACTTCCCCTGCCGAAACGCTCGCACGCAAGTGGCGATGGCGACCCACATCATTCCGACGCCGTCGCTCTCTTCCTGGCCCGCGCGGTGGCAGCCAACCCCCGGGTCCAGTTCAGTGAGGCCGACATCGGACTCATCCACTCGCTCTGCAAACGCCTTGACGGGTTGCCCCTGGCTATCGAGATGGCGGCGGCCGCGACACGATCGCTTCCGCTGTCCGCGTTGGCCACACAGCAGGAGATGCCCCACGACCTACATGTGGAGGGCTACAGCACCGCGACCGCACGGCACCACACCCTTCGAGCGACCCTGGACTACAGCTATGAACGTTGTGATGAGGCCGCTCGCAGCCTCTGGCGCTCGTTCGCGGTGTTTCGTGGGGGCGCAGACCTGGCTGCCATCGAGAGTGTCTGCTCCACCCATGAGATGACCGAGAGCGGCGTCCAGAAGACACTGACGTCCCTGGTCGACAAGTCCATCGTGTCCTTCGACGGTCGCCGGTACCGCATGCTCGAGACCATTCGCGCCTACGGCGACGAACGACTGCGGGAGCATGGGAGCGAGCAAGAGGTCAGCCGATCCCATCACCGCCACTTCGCGACGTTGGCCAAGGAACTGGAGACAGGATGGTTCGGCCCGGACCAGACCGCGCTTCTTTCCCAGGCGGCAGGAGAGCTGGCCAACATCCGCGTGGCCATGGAACACAGCATCGGCGACGAATCGTGCTCATGCAGCGGTCTGGAGATGGCCAGCAGGCTGTGGCCCCTCTGGATCGGCTCTGGCCTTGTCGTCGAAGGACGCCACTGGCTCGATCGTTTGACCGAAGCACATTCCGATGTGTGCAACGGACACGTCTTCGCGCTCTGGGTCGGCGGCTTGCTGCGCGCTACGGGCGGCGACAGCTCCGGCGCGCTACCGATACTCGAGCGATGCCAGGACCTCGCCACAGAGCTCGACGATTCCGCGGCTGCGGCGCATTGCACCCAGGTCCTAGGCCTGGCGGAGCTGCTCGACGGTCGTAGGGCCACGGCGATCGAGCGGCTCGACGAAGCAGTCACCCTGGAGCGTCATATCCCGGAGTTCAACGCGTACCTTCCCTTCGCCTTGGTCAACCTCGGCGCAGCGCTCTGCTACGACGAACGCGTCCAGAGAGCCGTGAAGATCTTGGACGAGGCACGCGAGCTCTCAATGAAGCATGCCGAGCAGCTGTTGCTCTCTTGGAGCGAGGCCTATCTGGGCCTCGCTGCCCTCCTCGACGGGCGCGCCTCGAGCGCTGTGGCACCCTTGACATCTTCCCTGGCTCGCAAACGCAAGCTGCAGGACAGCTTGGGCCTGAGCTTCGTGCTCGAGCTGCTCAGCTGGGCAGCGATTGCGCACGGCGACATCCACCGCGCCGCACGCCTGATCGGCGCCGTGGAAGCTCTTTCTCAACCGTTGGGTACCCATCTGGCGGGCCTCGAGCAGATGCTGCAGTGGCACTCCGAAAACGCGGAGAAGGCCCGCGCGGCAATCGGAGAGAAGGCGTTTGAGGCTGACGTGGAAGCCGGCCGGGCGCTCTCGCTGGATGATGCCATCGCCTTCGCCACAGGCATCAGACGTGAGGCGCCTCGCGACCATGTGGCGATCGAACGCCTGACCCCCCGCGAGCAGGAGATCGCCGCGCTCGTGGCCAGGGGCATGACCAACAAGGAGATCGCCGCTCAACTCGTGGTGTCGTCACGGACGGTGAGCACTCATGTCGAGCACATCCTCGCCAAGCTCGGTTTCCGCTCCCGGACCCAGATCGCAGTGCTCTTCCGGACAAGCACACCGGACAAAGCTACGTAAACGCGCCACCACATATACGTCATGAGATCCGCCATTTGACGTATGCGAGAGCGGCCCGCATTTACCAGTCTTGTGACTCCCATCACTTCTACAGAGGAGTCGCAGATGACCTCCCAGCGCGACGCGCTGTATCCCACGGAAGAAGGATTCGTACAGCCGTTCCCGGCCGACGAACTCCTGCACAACGACGTCCCCCCCGACGCGGACTTCACCCTGTCAGAGACCTCGTACTTCGGGTTCAACATCCCCGAGGCAGGTATCGACTGCGAGATCTACGCGTGGTTCCATCCGACGCTGCGCGTCGTGAGCGGCGGTCTGATGATCTTCCAGGGCTACAAGACCGTTGCCGGACAGGCCGATTTCCTCGACTACCGGAACACGATGCCGTATCCGGACGGAGACATCGACGACGTCCACTACCCCACCGGTGTGCGGATCAGGGTGGTCGAGCCCCTCGAGCACATCGAGATCCAGTTCGAGTCTCCGGACGGGCAGACCAAGCTCGACGTGACGTGTCGAGCCATCATGCCTGCGGCTGGACGGACCGATGGTCGGCACTTCGTCCAGGCGATGAAGTGCAACGGCGAGCTTCTCCTACGTGGCGAGCGGCACGTCATTGACAGCTACTTCACCCGCGACCGTTCCTACCTCCTCCCCCGGGCCGAGGTCGAGCACCCCGTCGAGCCCTTTTCCTGGGCGGCAGGTGTCTTCGGCGACGATCTCGCCTTCCACGTCGTGGGGGGCGACTCCGAGGAGATGTCCCCGAAGGCTGCTCACTGGGGGTACATCTGGCGCGACGGCGAGCTCAGGGGACTCTCGCAGATGCGGAAGAAGACGCTTCGCGAGGCGGACGGCATTTGGCCCACGAGTGTCGAGATCGACCTGGTCGACAGCCGTGGCGACACCTACGAGATCCGTGGTACAGGGCGCTCGCTTCTGCCGTTCCCGTTCTGGCCGAACATGATCACAAACCTCATGTTCACCCGGTGGGAGCTCAACGGGCGAGTGGGCCACGGCGACTACCAGGACATCCATTTCGGCCACACGCTGCGGGAGATCCCCTCCCCGGTCCGCGGCTGACCACGAGGAGAACAGACATGAACAACCAGATCCAATTTCCGAAGTCTGTCGACGATGTGACTGCTGACTGGCTCACGCAGGCGCTGGCGAGTCGGTACCCCGGCACGCGCGTCGCGCGGGTCGTCAATTCGAACGTCATCTGGGGCACGGCAACGAAGATCCTCCTCGAGGTCGAGTACGACCAGGCACCCGCCGAGGGTGGCCCCGGTACGAAGCTCTGCGTCAAGGGCGAATTGGACGAGCGCGTCCGCGAGGCGATGAGTTCGTGGGAGTCCACTCCGACTCAGCTCGAGGTCACCTTCTACGACGACCTGCTGCCGCGTCTGTCCGTACCTGTCTCGCCTGTCTACTTCGGGCTGACGGAGCCCGGAGTCGGCGGCATCCTCATCATGGACGACCTCAATGAGCAAAGCGTTCGGTTCGGCGATCCGCGGACCACGTGGTCCGTCGACGAGGTCGCCAGCGGACTGGACACTCTGGCCGCCCTGCACGGCAGTACCTGGGGGAAGGACTTCTCCGACGTACCGCAGATCAAGGTGGGATCCCCGACCGTGAGGAGCGCCGTCGCGGCGTTGTTCTCGGAGGAGAGCTGGGAGAGCACGATGAGCGCTCCGACCGCACCACCCCTGCCGGAGACGTTCGATCGTTCGCGCATCCTCCGCGCCTACGAGGCATCGTTCAAGTACGACGACGCGGCTGACCTGAGCCTGGTGCACGGCGACGCACACCTGGCGAATGCCTTCTTGACCCAGAAGGGCGAGGCCATCTTCCTCGACTGGGCCGGGCCGTGCATGGCTCCGTGGTCCTTCGACGTGGGCTACTTCGTCACCAGTGCTCTGGATCCTGAGGTCCGCCGGGCTTCCGCGCGCGACCTGCTCGACCACTACCTCGCGGCGCTGGCGCGCCACGGCGGCCCCGTTCTCGATCGAGAAGAGGCGTGGGTGGACTTCCGGCGTCATCAGCTGCATGGCGTCATCTGGGCGATGCTCCCCACGACGATGCACCCGACCGAGAGCGTGCATGCGATGACCGAGCGGTACGCATCCGCCATCGAGGACTACAACACTTTCGAACTTCTGGAGGCCTGAAAACATGAGTACAACGCAGAACCGACGAGCCCGCCGGATGTGGCTCGCAGTCACGGTCGCCTCCGTGCTAGCACTGTCGCTGGCACCGTCAGGTCCGGCCCATGCCGAGGACGGTGACGGCTACCACTTCGACGAGATCAAGGTCTCCGACACCACTGACCTCATTTGCAATCAGAAGGGCGGACCTGACGGCGACATGTGGTTCGTCGAGGAAGGTGCGACCCGGATCGGGCACCTCGACCTCGAGACCGGTGATGTCAAGAAGTTCCCACTGCCTCCGATGGTGACCGTCCCCTTCCTCGGGGACATCGCCTTCCCGTCGACCCTTGCCGTCGGACCGTGCGATCTCGCCTTCGACGAGGACGACAAGCTGTGGTTCAACTTCCAGCAGAAGAACGTGGTCGGCTATCTGGAGACGTCGCCACCGTACGAGATCAAGACCTTTCCGTTGCCGCCGGCATCGGTCCCCATGAGTATCGCTGAGGGCGCCGACGGCTACATGTACTCCACCCTCCTGGGGCAGAACAAGATCGCAAAGATCAACCCGACGACCGGCCACATCGACTACATCAGTGTGCCGACGCCGGCCTCGGGGATCATCGGAGGAACCGCGGGCAAGGACGGCTACCACTACTTCGTGGAGTGGTTCGGAAACAAGGTGCTTCGGCTCGACTACGAAACCGGCGAGATGCGTGAGTACCCGATTCCGTCCCCCGCGTCGCTGCCCATCGTCATCCGTTGGATCGATGGCGCTCTGTGGTTCACCGAGATGACCAGCGGCAAGATCGCACGCTTCGACCCCACGACTGGCGAGATCGAGGAGATCCCCGTTCCCAATCGCCTCGGCGTCCCGATCAGCCTGACCGAAGGTAAAGATGGCGACATCTACTTCGACAACTCTGTCGGCGACACGATCGGCCGGCTGGACCCGCAGACCCGAACAATCGTCGCGGACTACCCGATCCCGAGGAAGATCACCTTCCCGGAGGAGATCACCACCGGTCCCGACGGCGCGCTGTGGTTCCCACAGACCTTGTCCGGGCACCTTGGACGGCTCTGGGTGGACTCCTTCGGCACCGACCCCGGCGCGCCCCCGTCCAACTGACGACAGCTTCATTCCGTCAGAAGCCAGGTAAGGCGGGCGCTGGTACCGAGGTGCCAGCGCCCGCCTCACCTGGCCCAGTGGGCGCCCCGTTGGGCGCCGACCCACGAACCACTCCCCCGCCGACGCGTATCCCGTGGACGGCGATTCGACCCACCGAAAGGGTTCTGATGCTGACTTCTCAACGACTCGCACTCGACCTGCCGCCAACCGATGCTCCGATGCCTCAGACGACACAGGGCGTTCTCATCGCGGTCACCATCCTCGCCACCGTCGCGATGGTGGCGTGGGTGGTGTGGCTCCGACAGCACTCCGGAAGCACAGCTCCGCTGTTCGTTCTGGTCGGATCGCTTCTGGTCGTGTTCTATGAGCCTCTCGGCGACTCGCTCCTGGGGGCCTACTATCCCGAGGCCGGGCAAGTGACAGCCATCCACGCCTTCGGCAGGGACATGCCGCTCTTCGTCCTTCTGCTCTACCCTCCCTACTTCGTCCCGTTCGTCGTCGCGTTCCTCGAACTCGCACGTCGTGGCTTCACCGTCCGCTCCTGGTGGACGCTCTGGGTCGTGACCCTCGTATCGGGCGGCCTCATGGAGATGGTGTTGATGCAGTTCGGGAATCCGTGGCTCTATTACGGGCGGCAGACGTTGATGATCTTCGAGTTCCCGCTGTGGGTGACGGTCACCAACGTCACCTTCCTCTTCGCCACGGCCGTCGTCGTGCGCTTGATCGTGACGCGACTCGACACTCGGCACCATTGGATGGTGATCCCGGCTGTGCCCATCATGACCATCTCTGGTCATGCGGCGGTCGCGCTCCCCGGGGCCGCAACCAGGGAGAGCTCCAGCGATCTCGTCATGCTGGCCGGCGGGTTGGGATCCATCGCGGTCGCGGTCCTCATCGGCTACGCGTTGAGCCTGGCGTACGTCGGTAGAGGAGCCCCCGCGGTGGAGCCGACGGTCGACGCCACGCGATAGTCGTTGTCCACCTGCGCATAGTGTCGGCACTCGCTCGCCGAGCCGCTTCTGAACGAGCTCGCCGAATCGCGTGACTCTCGCGGTTGCCCCATCGACGCCGCTCGCGAGCAAGTAATGGGCCCCAGCCCCTGATCGGCGGCGGGAGTAGAGGCCCGCCCCGACAAGGAGTCCTAGGCAGCGTCGCAACAGATTCAGTGGTGTCAAACCGAGAATCGGAGTGAGCCGAGTACGTCCACTAACAATCGAGGTTGAGGCAGCACTCGACCATGGCGCCTCGATCACGGCTTATCGCTCGGCGAGCACCGAAGGTAGCGCGAAGGTCCGCAGCACCCGCCCTAGTTCGTCAGACGTGGTTCGATCGTCGTGCAGAAGGGCAAAGGTGAGGATCCCCTGAATCCATCGCCCCGCCTCGTCGACCGTCACACCCGGCCGTAGTCGGCCGGCGGCGAGGGCCCTCTCCAGCACCGGTCGCGCCGTCTCGCGGATCAGCTCCTCGATCGGGTGGGAATGGCCGAAGATCTCCTCGACCCGAGCCGGCGGCAGCGCGGCGTTCAGCTCGCTGAGCTCGGTGTGGGCGGACGCCATCGCGACCGCTCGCATCAGGAAAGCCAGCAATGCCTCGTCGATGTCGTCTGGGTCGTTCTCGCCGGCCGCCAACAAGCTCTCCTTGAGCTCCTCGCAGCACTGCACGATGGCGATCTCGATGAGCTGCTCCCGACTCGAGACCGTGTTGTAGACCGTCTGCCGTACGACGCCAGCGGTCTGAGCGACATCGGCCATGGTGGCCCGCCGAACGCCGTACCGCGCGAAAGTCTGACGGGCGGCTCGAGCCAAGGTGGCGGTGGCAGCGTCCATGCTTAGATGCTAATCAGGTCGCGGTCATCCGGCGAGGTAGAAGCCGATGGTCAGGCAGCAGACCACCAGGCAGTAGACCTCGATCAGCACCCGCAGCGGCAGTGGCGCGTCCTTGAGCTCCATGAAGTACAGCCCGACGAAGCGGACCTTCACGAACGCGACCACCAGCACGATCAGGCTGGCCGTACGGACGCTGTCGACGAAGCCGTGGTCGGTGCCGAGCGCCCAAGAGACGACGGTCGCGATCACCAGGAACAGCCAGACGGCGCTCGCAGACGAGCGCAGGAGCTCGGCCGGCGTACGGATGTCGGGGTGGGTCGCGTTGAAGTTCTCAGCCGCGGACGTTGTGGAGTCGGTGCTAGTTTCCATCGGGTTCACCTCACCAGGAAGATCAGCGGGAACAGGACCAGCCAGAGCAGGTCGACCATGTGCCAGAAACACGCGCCGCCCTCGAAGAATGCGAACTGGCCGCGAGACAGAGAGGGCTTCCGGGACATCACGAACAGCACCGCCAACACTGCCAGGCCGAGCACCAGGTGGAAGGCGTGCAGCCCGGTCAGCACGAAGTAGTACATGAAGAAGTCGCTGGTCTGCGGGGTGATGCCGTGGTGGACCTTCTCGGCGTACTCGAAGACCTTGATGACGAGGAAGCCGGCCCCACACAGCCACGCGGCGGCGATGAGGACGGGCGCCTTTGCGCGCATCACCACGTTCGAGGAGTGGATGACCCGCATCGTCAGCACGATGAACAACGAACTGACCAGCAGCAGCACCGTGTTGACGGCGCCGAAGTTCTGATTGAGCTCTGCCTGATCGCGTGCGAAAGCGAGCGGGCCAGAGATCCGGGCGTGCAGGAACACACAGAAGAAGACGGCGAAGACGCACATGTCGCCGAAGATGAAGATCCAGGTGCCCTCCTCGCCGGGGATGCGGCGAGTCGTGCGCGCAGGCGCGGTGTCCACCCGTGTCTTGAGGTCGTTCTGGGTCATGGTCGGTCTCCGCTCAGAGCAGCGCTTCGGCAGGTTCGCTGGCATGCGCGCCCGTGCTACCGGCCGCGAGCTTCTCGGCCTCTTGGCCACGCAGAGCGCGGAAGAGGAGCCAGGACTGGACGGAGATCCACACACCGAACAGGGACAGCGGCGACCAGAAGACGAGCAGGCCGTTCCAGGACAGCAGGCCGCTCTTCGGGACGAAGGCGAAGGCGCCGGCCTCGAACATGATCGTGATCCACAAGGACAGGTAGCCCCACCAGCGCGGGAACGGGTTGTGCTTGACCAGCTGCGTCGCCGGGCGGAGGCAGAGGACGGTCACGCCGACCCACAAGAAGATGTAGAACTGGTCTGTCGTCACCAGGGTGAGCAGTCCGATCTGGTGCGCCAGCGCTGTGATCTCGGGGTTGCGATCTGCGGTGAAGGCCGCGGCGCCCCAGAAGATCGGAGGCAGGGCCAGCCAGATCGACATGACCGCACCGCTGACCAGCGACAGTGCGGCCCAGATCTTCGCGCCACCGGTCTCCACACGGGCCATTTGGATCGCGACCACGGCGAGGATCGGCATCATGAAGGCACCGGTCCAGCCGCTGATCACGGCCCCCCAACGGATCGACAGGCTGTTGTCGCGGTAGAACTCCGCGACTCTCTCGGCCGGCCAGTCGGCGGCCGGCGGCGGGACCATCTTCATCAGGAAGATCAACGCGATGGCGTACGCGACGGCGAGGCCGATGCCCCACCAGAGGATGGCTCGCTGGCTCTTCTCGGAGAATGAGCTGATGGCGGCTGGCATGACGCGCCTCCTGGGAGATCGACAGAACGTGGCGCTCGTCACGGTACGACAACTGGACACCACTTGTCGAGACGTCGTATCTCAAAATTACTGGGTGCCGACCTCACGGGCTCAGCCCGGCTCAGTGCCCTCAGCAATCTGGACAGTCAGGGCGCGATGAGCTTCGTAGCTGATGCAGCCCATCCAGATCGCGAAGGCGGCGAGCGGGATGTAGATGCCGACGATGCCATCCCACGCGAACGGCCCATCCCTGAAGAAGAGGACCAGGCCGGCCGGCGTGATCAGGATCGCCGCCCAGGCGGTGAGGTAACCGAGCCACCTCGGCAGGATCGGCTCGGCCCGCCGGTCGATGAAGATGGCCGCGACGATGCACCACATCTGCATCCACAGCGACCAGATCACGGTGACGAAGAGGATCCAGCCGAGGTCGTGCAGCGCCTGAGTCACAACGGCAGGGCGGTCGTCATACCGGAACGCGGCAGCCATCCAGACGCCGATCGGGATGATGAACTCCAGTGAGAGCAGGCCACAGGAGACCAACTGGGTCGAGGCGAGGACGCGGGCGCCGTCGATCCGCTTGAGCTGGCCAGAGATCGCCGCAGCCCACGGGACCAGCAGGGCCGAGGCGGCCATCACGATCACGAGCCCGACCCGGATCAGGGTCGGGTCGTCCGCGTACAGCCGCTTGATCTCCTCAGCACCCGCGCTCGGCGCGGACGGCGGAAAGAAACCCATCACGAAGATGAATGTGGCGAACCAGATGACCACCATCAGCGGGCCGGTCCAGATCAGGACGCGGTGCACTCGAGCTTCCACGGCGCTTCACTCCTTCAGAAAATTCGCTGCCCTCAAGGATGGACAAGCGAGTCTTTTTGAGACGACACTATGCATAAAAGCGACGTCACATGTACATCCTTTGTCCAACCGTCGCCTGCCCGGAACGAGACTCCCGCGACCGAGAACGGCGCTCGGGCACATGGCGGAAGGGCGTGACCCGCGCTACATTTTTGACATAGTTCATCTCAATATTTAGGAGAGCGCCGTGACCCCATCGCAGTTCATCCATCACAAGGTCCAGCTCGCGCTATGGGCCTGTGGCATCGGATTCGGAGTGTTGTTCTTCGTGGGACTCGCCCCACTCTCTGGATTCATCCCCCCGCCGTCACCCGAGATGTCAGGGAGCGACCTGCTGGCGAAGTACGCACCGCACATCAATCTGGTCAAGCTCGGCATCATCGTGGGTCTGCTGGGAAGCTCACTCCTGGTGCCGTGGTCGGTGCTGGTCGCCGCCCAGATCGCCCGCATGGAGGAGGGGCGCCGATTCCCGATCTGGTCCATCTTCTCGATCTGCTCGGGCACCGTGAACGCCGTCGCGTTCATCCTGCCGTTCATCTTCTGGGCCGGGGCTTACTACCGGGCCGACCGGTCACCCGAACTGGTGCAGCTGATCAGCGACATGACCTGGCTGGAGTTCCTGCTCTTCTTCCCCACCTTCAGCATGCAACTGATCTGTCTCGGCATCGCCGGCCTGACTCAGCGCCAAGGCGTCCAGGTCTTCCCGCGCTGGTTCTACTACCTGAACCTCTGGATGGCCGTCGTCGGTTCCACAGGGATCCTCTGCATCTTCTTCTTCTCCGGACCGTTCGCCTGGAACGGCGCCATCGGCTTCTACCTCCCGGTGGGCTCGTTCGTCCCGTTCCTGCTGATCACCTGGTGGCAGTTCTTCCGGGCGATCAAGGCCGAGAAGCGGCACTACGAGGAGTTGTCCGCCAGCGAACCAAACGTGCTGATGTCCACCTGAGACCGGACTTGGCGGCTAATGCTGCGCGAGGCCGTCCCGCAACTTTCCTACGTCGCCCGACAGGAGGACTCCAGCATGAAGCTGATAGCCGCAACCAAGGAGCACCTCGACGCAGTCGGGCCGACCGAGCTTCGCGAGCGAGGTCCTGAAGACATCGCACGGGACTTGCGCACACTCGGCCTGACCATCGATCGAATTGACCGCCGATGATAGCTCCGACCAATGACACGGTGCTCGAGCAACTTCTAGATGCGCGCCACAGCTGCCGCGCGTTCACCGACCGCGCGGTCGACGACGCCACCATCCAACGGCTCGTCCACCTTGCCCAGCGAAGTCCGTCGTGGTGCAACACACAGCCATGGCAGATCCATGTCACTCGACCAGCGACCACACGGCGCCTTGCTCGCGCCTTCGTCGACCACGCGTTCGCGTACGACCCGATGCCCGACATCCCGTTCCCCACAGAGTATCCCGGCATCTATGGCGAGCGCCGCCGAGCCTGCGGCTGGCAACTGTACGAGAGCGTGGGCGTCGTCCGCGGCGATCGTGCGGCTTCCTCGGTCGAGGCACTTCGCAATTACGCCCTCTTCGGTGCACCTCATACCGCGATCGTGACCACGGAACGGGCCCTTGGCACCTATGGTGCGATCGATTGCGGGGTCTTCCTCGGCCACTTCCTTGTCGCCGCCACCAGTTTGGGACTGGCGACGGTGCCGCAGGCCGCCCTGGCGGCAGTCGCGCCGGTCATCCGCACGGAACTGGGCCTTCCGGACAATCGCACAGTGGTCTTCGGTGTCTCCTTCGGCTACGAGGCTGATGGCGACCCGGTGAATGCTTTCCGGACACAGCGAGCCGCCATCAACGACGTACTCACCTTCGTGTGAACCATTCCCAACACCGCGATCCGGCACCGGTTCATGGCCGATCTCCCCGGCCACCTCACCGAGGAGTGGGCTCCGAGCGAGCCAGCCTCGCCACCCCCATCGATCTCGGCAGTCGCTTCGGCCGCGTGGAGAGCGGAATCCTGGCAGCGATACGCACCGATCGGCGCGGCCAGGAGGCCGTGATCGGCCTGCGCGGCGCGGGCGCCACCCTCGGTGAGGAAAGCCTGCTCGGGCACGGATTCGCTGACCCGGACATACGCTTCGAGGCCCTCGTGCCGTCGCAGGTCCGCTGGATGCCGTGGCCCTCCCCGGGCGATGACACCCAGACCGGCTTCAACAGCATCGAATGGGCGGCGACGTCGGTGATCGCCGCACGGATCCGAGTCCAGCTGGACCGTACCCACCGCAACCGCCTCCAGAGCATCGACCAGAAGGTTGCGGAGGCCCTCGTACTGCTCTCTGCGGAGACGGTGCACGGCAGTGACGAACCCGTACTGCACCACATCACACGGCAAACCCTCGCTCGCATCATCGGCCTCAATCGCTCGGTTGTGAGCACGATCTGTGCGAGCTTCATACGCCGCGGTTGGTGCCTTCTGGACGGCCGAGCGATCGTCGTGCTCGACGCCGACGCCCTACGAACCCATGCCGCGGGCAGGCTGTCGACCGCCACCGACTCACTCCATAAGCGGCTTCAACTCAGCCAACAGAGGCTTGTTACCCTCGTCGCCGAAGTTCGCCTCCACCGTGGAGCAGCAGCACCTTCGCCGACGAGCAGTGACCGAGTGGCATCATGAGCCGACCGGTCTGCCGGCGACCTAGGTACCGACCCGCTCGCGGCGTCGTCGCGGTTCAGGGCTCCATCTCCTGGACGTCGTTCACGGTTGGCGCCTCGATGTCCACATCTTTGCCCCACCCGTCCATGGTCATCACCATCGTCTGTCCGGCGACGGTGATCTCGACCTGCCGCATCAGATTGTTGCTGTCGAGGAGCGTGGCGAACTCCATCTCAGGCAGGTCATTGCTCGCGAGCGTGGTCGGATCCGCCCCAAACTCCGCGGCCTCCTCGCCGACCTGCTTCCGCACGTACTTCTCGTCGAGGGTGAGCCGGTAGGCATGCAGCTGTGCTCCCTTGATCTTCTCCTCGCCCTCGTAGTCGAGGCCAACAAGACTCTCGGCGTAGTCCGTTGCCATCGACTTCGGCGAGACGTCGTCGAGAAGCGAGGTCATCATCGTGCTGAATCCGGCCGGCATCCGGTCCCACTTCGACGCCCCGCCCTGGCGTAGATAGAGATTGCCGTCGACCAGTAGCACCTTGGTGTCGCCCAGGTCGCCCTTCATGGCAGCCTCCTTGCCGCCGACCTCCATCCACAGATCAAGGTCCTGGCCCTCCATGTCGCCGCTGACGTGGACCGTGTCGTTCTCGGCCATCGCCTTGCTGACGGCTGGCCCGAAGGTCTCCTTCGTCAACGGCTTGTACGGCGCCTGCTCGGTCTCGTCAGACTCACCACCGGAGCACGCGGAAAGAGCTGCGAGCAGCGAGACTGCGGCGGCGGCCAGCCAGCGGCGCCGAAACGCACGGCGGCCCATCACAGGACCCCACGAGCTGCCCGAGGAGCGAGGCTCGAATGTCGCGGGAGTTCTTTCACGACATGCTCCGGCATGCGGTTGTAGACGACGAGCATCGTCGCCGCGAGCGCCATGCAGACCGCGCCACCGAGCAGGAAGACCGTGTCCGCGAACGGACCCCGGAGCACGATCGAGGTCAGTCCGACGTAGAAGACACCGATGCCGAGGTAGGCCCAGAGCTGCCCCGCACCGACGCCACGGCGATCCCCGCGGCGGACCATCAGCCCGAGCGTGGCGGGGGCACACATCCCGAACGTGACGAGGAACGTCATGAGGTAGAGCGGGTCGTCGAGATAGGTCCGCACGACGGACCAGAAGACGACGCCGGTGACGAGCGCCCCGAGGCAGTAGGCCACCCACTGCGGCTGCGACATGCCTGGCGCGTTCTCCTCTCGGCCGTAGCGCACGGTCTGCACGAAGAAGATGCACTCGAAGGTGAAGGTCACGATGAGCCCGACCCAGAAGAGCTGCGGGAACCAGTGGTCGTACCGGTTGAACCAGTCGTCGTAGTTGAGCAGGTAGCTGCCGTCGTGGCCCATGAAAGCCGTCGTCGCCCACAATGCCATCGGTGCACAGCGGTCGCGCCGCGCCAGACGCTGACACTCGAAGAAGTAGTACCAGTTGCAGGCAAGGGCCAGCGCGCCGAGCGCCAGGAACAGAACCGTCCTGTCGTCCACGGCGGCGAAGACTGCATCAACGTCGTACATGGGACCTCTATTCATCAGGGCTATATTTTTCAGCCTAACGGTCTCATAATGTGACTACCGTCGCAACGCCAGTTACCGTCCAACCAAACAAAGGTCCCGCCCATGTACGACCCACAGACCATCCTCGCCGCGATCGACTCGCACACGCTGCCCATCATGCTCGGGTTCGGACTCGCCATGGTGCTGCAGAACATCGCCATGGTGACCGCGGTCGTGATGTCGCACCGCGAGCACTGGATATCGATCCCCCTCCCCTGCACCTTCCTCTGGTTCGCCCACGATCTCGGCGTCGTCGTACGGTTCGACACCTGGTTCAACACCTATGACCACTGGTTCCTGAAGTTGTTCTGGGTCGGTCTCGTCTCCGCCTTCCTCCTCGAGCTGGTCTTCCTCGCACAGGCCGTCCGGTACGGCCAGAAGGAGTTCCTGCCACGCGGGTCACGTGCCCAGTGGGCCACCCTCGTCCTCGCCGGCGCCGCGCTCACCACCCTGTGCTGGGAGTACCAGAAGACGATCTGGGACGACCCGCTCTACCAGGCGCTCGCCTCGACCACGATGTACGTCATCCCGCTCTTCGTGGTGCCGCTCGTCCTGAGGCGCGGCTCAGCCGTGGCACAGTCGCCCATCATCTACGGCTGCTTCGCCGGGATGGTCATCCTGTGGACGGCCGTCACCGCCGGTGCGTACGGTGACGCCTTCCGCACCTGGCAGTACCTCGCCTCCGCTGTCGCCGCCTTCGTGAGCCTGACTGCGACCGCCGCCTGGATCCACACGCTCCGCCGCGGCGAGATGCCGACTCCCACCAGGCTCGCGGCCGCCACACAGCAGCCGAACATGGCGACCCCGTGATCGCTCAGACTGCTCTCGTGCAGCGTCAGCGCCGCGCGAGAGCAGCCTGAGCGGCCAGCCTGCCTGGCCAGCCACTGACACCGCCGCCAGGGTGAACACCGGAGCCCGCGAGGAAGTAGCCCTCGACCGGAGTGACATAGCCCCCGAGGCCGTGCGCGGGCCGGTTCATCCCGAAGCGGAACGGCGTCATGTCGACGTGGAAGTAGCAGCCCGAGGGCGCGCCGTACGTGCCCTCGAAGTCAGCCGGCGACGTCACGATGCGACCGATCTCCGCGTCGAGGCCCGACATGTAGCGCTCGACCGAACCGAGCACGGCCTTGGCCACGCGATCCTTGCCATCGGCCCATCCGCCGGCGAGCACCGACGGCACGTTGGCCGCCAGATAGACGACGTCTTGGCCCTCCGGGGCGATCGTCGCGTCCGATGCCGACAGGACGGCCATGTAGACGGGCGGATTCTCGATGATCTCGCCCCGCCTGATCGCGGTCAGGTTGGCGATCTGGTCAGCGAACGTTCCGGTCATCAGCGCCGTACGTCGGATGTCGGCGCCGTCGTAGCGCTCGCGCAACCTCTCCCCCAGCGGGTAGCCGGCACGGCCACCGACCGCCATGTCGATCTTCATCGTGGCCGAGTTGTTGGAGGCCGCCGGCAACATGGCCGCCTTGGCACGCGTGCCCTCGTCGAGCACTCCGTCCGGCACGAGCCGGCCGAGAGAGAGCTGCGGGGCCGTCGTCGTCAGGACTCCCCAACCTGCTCGGACGATCTCGCCGCCGACCAGCCGCACTCCGGTCGCCCGGCCCTTGTCGACGATGATCTGCTCCACCGTGACGCCCGTGCGGACCTGGCCCCCACGGGCCTCGAGGTGCCGACCGAAGGACGCCGCGAGCGCCCCCATCCCGCCCTTGGGCCGAAGGACACCGGACGGCCGCGAGACCGCTGCCAGCCCGACGCAGTAGAAGCCGGTGGCATCCGCGTCGACAGGGCCGATCATGCTCGACCAGTAGGTGCAGAGCGCCCGCATCTGATCGCTCTCGAAGGTGTCCGCGACGAAGTCGACGAGGTTGGACGAGATCAACCGGCCGACCTGACGACGCATCGCCCGGTCCGGGGCGAGCTTGAGCAGCTTGCGCAGGATCGCGCGCTTCGGCAGGTCGTCGGGCTGGCTGGTCATCACCATCGACTGGACGTCGAGGATCCAGTCGAGCGCCGGCCGAAGCCCCGCATAGGCCCGGGCGTCGCGAGGTGAGAAGCGACGGATGTCCGCCTCCGTACGCGCGGCGTCATGGAAGAGCAGCAGTGTCGACCCGTCCTCGCCGATCCAGCCATAGGGATTCTCGAGGCGCGTCGAGGAATAGCCGTAGTCGGCCAAGCCGAGGTCACGGGCCAGGGAGGTCGAGGCCATGAACATGTCGTCCATGGCGCCGATGGAGAGGACATGGTCCGGCGCTTCCGGAAGGTAGGCATGGCTGTTCGCCAATCCGCCGAGCACGTTCTGCTTCTCGAGCACGAGCACAGAAGCGCCCTCCGCCGCCAGCGTGCAGGCGGCACTGAGGCCGTTGTGACCTCCGCCGATGACCACGTAGTCCCACTCGTCGCGCATGATCGCCACCCTAGGCCGACTCAATCTTTTTGGTCAACGATGTCTCATAATTTGCCCCGAGGTCTTGATCGGCGTTCACTCAACCCCTACTTTGAAGAGTATTCACTCTCTAGGCGAGGGGTCTCCCTTGGACGTACAGGCCACCTTCGACGCGCTCGACGACAACATCGTCCCGGTCTTCGCGCTCGCGTCGCTTGCCATGCTCGGCAACTACATCTGGTTCTTCGGCGCCATCTCGGCCGGCAAGCGAGATCGGGTCTTCACGATCCCGCTCTTCCTCACCTTCTTCTGGTTCGCGCACGACTCGTCCTTCGTCCTGAGCTACGACAGGTGGTTCAACACCTACGACCACTGGTTCCCCCAGCTCTTCTGGGTGCTGATCATCTTCACGGTCGGCTTCGAGCTCTACTACATGCGCCAAACGCTCCGCCTGGGACAAGCGGAGCTCGCACCCGGCCTCACTCCCCTGCAGTTCCGGATCGGGTTCATCATGTGCCTGGCCGCGATGTACATCGCCTGGATCTGGCTCAAGCAGTCCATGCAGGATCCGGTCTACCTCGACATCTTTGCGCTCACCATCCTCAGCTACCCATGCCTGGCGATCGGGATGATGCTGCGCCGCGGCGACCGCCGTGGCTTCAACGGCGTGATGTGCGCCGGCTTCCTCATGATGACGTTTTGTTACTTCACCGCCTCGACCATCTTCTTCGGTCCGTACTTCCAGCGCCCGTCCTACTACCTGGTCGCTGTCGCGTCCTGCGTCACAGCCGCCGCGATGACATGGGTCTACCTGCACCTGCCGCCCGCCCCAGCGTCCACCAGCACCGCCTCGGACCGCTCGGAGGTGACGGCATGAACGCCCGTACCGCGCTGACCGTCCATCGCCTGGCCCTGGGCGGCGTCGCCCTCCTGGCTCCACGCTTCGCCGGCCGCCTCTTCGGACTGGACTTCGCCGCACATCCCCTCGGCGCAGTCCTGACGCGACTGATGGCTTCGCGCAACCTCTTGCTCGGCGTCGGCCTGCTGGCCAGCGACAGCCGGCAGATGCTCAAGCTCAACCAGGCCGTGGACCTGATCGACCTGGCCACCGTCGCCGACGAGACGCGTCGCGGCGCGATTCCCCTCAGAGCCACGGTGATCGGCGGCCTGACCGCCGCCTCCGCGACGGCCCTCGGCGCTGCCGCCCTACGCTGATCGGACCCCGGCACTAGGGTGCTTTTCGTGAGCCCCAGCAACCCCGACACCCCTCCGCGCAGGCAACGACGTAGCTCGGACGAAGTCCGGCGCCTGATCCTCGAGGCCGCCGTACAGCTCTTCGGGGACAAGGGCTTCGCCGCAACGACGACGCGCGAGATCGCCGAGCGCGCCCAGGTGCGCGAAACCACGATGCTCCGCATCTACGACTCCAAGGAGCACCTCTACAACGAGGCAGTGCTCCGCCCTTTCACCGACTTCCTGGACACCTTCAGCACACACTGGCTGGACACAGTGACCCCAGGCGGGCACCCGGACGAAGTTCTCGAGCAGTTCGTCACCGAGCTCCATGACCTGGTCCGCGAGAACCGCGCGCTGATCGCCGCACTCGGCTCACAGCAGGCGTCGGCTCGCCACACCCAAGAGGCGCTCGACCATCTCGAGTCCGTCGGCAACGCGATCGCCGAGCGCTACGACCTCGACTTCGATGTGCCGGTCGCCATCAGGATCGCCACAGCCTCGGTCATCGCGACCACGCTGCTCGAAGACTCGCTCTTCCCTCCGGAACTACGGGGCGACCGCCTGCGCGCCGAGCTGAAGCGGATGCTCGTCGGCGCGACTCTCTACCGGGCGGATCGGTGACCCCACCGGGTCGGCGACACCACTCGGCCGACCACCCGGAGACCCCAAAGGTGTGACCCAGGTAGCGCTTCCTGATTTTTTCGACGTATCATCTCAATAATAGTGAACGTCGACATGGCACGTGACCACCATCACCACGCCATGCACAATCAGCCCCCGAATGGAGCCCACCATGGCCAAGCGCCCGACCTACAGCAATGAAGCCGACTACGTAGTCATCGGCTCCGGCAGCTCCGGTGCAGCCGTCGCCAGCCGCCTTGCCCAGTCGGGCGCCAGCGTGATCATGCTCGAGGCCGGCAAGTCCGACAACAAGGGCATGCACGGCTACATGACCAAGAAACCCGGGATGTGCGCGCCCATGCACTTCGACGAGCGCCTGGAGAAGGGGTTCGACTGGGGCTACAAGTCCACGCCGCAGGCTCACGCCGGTGGGCGCGAGATGCTCGTGACCCGCGGCAAGGTCATGGGCGGGTCCAGCTCGGTCAACGGCATGGTCTACGTACGCGGCAACCGAGCCAACTTCGACTCCTGGGCCGCCGAGGGCAACACCGGCTGGTCCGCCGACGAGGTCAACGCTGCGTACAAGCGCTCAGAAGACTTCGAGGACGGCGAGAACGCCTACCGCGGCTCCGGAGGCCCCATCAAGGTGACCCGCAGCAAGATCACCCAGGAGGGCACCCTCCAGTTCATCCAGGCCACCTCCGAGACCCTCGGCGTCAAGATCAACGACGACTACAACGGGGCCGAGCAGGAGGGCATCTCGATCATGCAGGAGAACGTCCGAGACGGCGTTCGCTACTCCTCAACCCGCGGCTATGTCCACGACCTGGCACCGCGCACGCTCGAGGTGCAGACCGAGGTCCTGGCCACAAAGATCGTCATCGAGGCCGGTCGGGCCGTCGGTGTCGACGTCCTCGACCAGGGCAAGGACGGCGGCCGCCGGACGATCCGCGCCGGCAGGGAGGTCATCGTCTCCGGAGGCTTCATCAACAGTCCGCAGCTGTTGATGCTCTCCGGGATCGGACCCGCGGACCACCTCCGCTCCCTGGGCATCGACTGCATCGCAGACCTGCCGGTCGGCGACAACCTGCACGACCACATGTTTCACCCGCTGTCGTTCCAGCTCTCCACGATCACGCACAAGTCGACGCCCGGCTTCTTCCTCAAGGGCATGGCGAAGAACTTGATGGGCAAGGACACGTTCCTCAACCACTCGATCTTCGAGTCGGTCGGGTTCGTTCGCAGCTCGATGGCCACCGACGTTCCCGACATCCAGCTGCACGCCATCCCGTGGAGCTACCCGGACCCGGGCGCCGGTGACCACGGCGAGCAGAAGCCGGACCCGCGCCCGTCGCTGGGTGTCTTCTCCACGCTCATCTACCCGAAGAGCCGCGGCACGATCCGCCTGGCGTCGGCCAACCCAACCGTCGCACCCCGCATCGACTACGGCTACCTCTCCGAGCCCGACGACCTCAAGATCCTGGCCGAAGGCACTGAGATGATCCGCGCGATCATGTCGAGCTCGACGTTCGGCGGCGCGGTGAGGGAGGAGATCTACCCCGGCAACGACGTACGCAAGGACAGCATCGAGGCGATCCGCCGGCGTGCGGTCTCCGTGATGCACGCTGTCGGTACGTGCCGGATGGGTGTCGACGAGCGTGCCGTGGTCGGGCCCGACCTCAAGGTGCGCGGCGTCGAGGGCCTCCGGGTCGTCGACGCCTCGATCATGCCGAGCATCACCGGCGGCAACACCAACGCCCCCTGCTACATGATCGGCGAGCGCGCCTCCGACTTCATCCTCGGTCGCGCCTGACGAGCACGAACGAGCGCCCGGTTCCTCCCCCAGAGAAACCGGGCGCTCGTTGCTCTCAGGAGACTCGTCTACGCGCGCAGGACCCGGTCCTCGGCGGGTCGACAGCCTCGCGGTCACCCCAGCGCCCCAGCATCCCCTTGACACTACTTAGAGAGTGTTTACACTCTAATCATGGCCTCGCTCGTCGCGCCCCATCGCGCCACCTCGTCCTTCATCCCCACGCCGTCGCGGCTCCCCCAGAAGCTCTGCATCTGGGCGGGACCGGTGATGGGCGTCCTCTTCGTGATCGGCTTCGTGATCGCGGGGTTCTTCCCCCCGCCGTCGCCCGACCAGACCGCCGCCGAGGTAGCCGCGATGATCGACCGCGACCGCACGGCCATCCGGTTCGGCATCGTGCTCTGCCTCGCCTCGTGCGGCCTCTTGATGCCGTTCATGACCGCGTTCACGATCCAGATGCGCCGCATCGAGGGGACACGCCCGATCCTCGCCTACACCCAGCTGGCCCTCGCCACGATGGCGACCATCGAGTTCGTGATCCCCTACGTCTTCATGCTCGTCTCGACCTACCGTGCCGACACCGACCCCGAGGTCACCCGGGCCCTCTTCGACATCAGCTGGTTCTTCTTCCTCGGCGTGATCTGCACCTTCGTGCTGCAGCTGGCGATCTTCGGTGCGGCGATCCTCATGGACAGGCGAGAGACCCCGATCTTCCCGCGCTGGCTCGGCTACACCAACCTCTGGCTGTCACTGATGTTCACGCCGGCGAGCACCATCGTCTTCTTCAAGGACGGCCCGTTCGCCTGGAACGGCGTCTTCGTCTGGTGGGTCCCGGTGACGGCGTTCCTGGTCTGGTTCCTGCCCAACTTCGCAATGCTGCTGAAGGCCGTCGACGCGGACGACCTGACCCCGAGCGAGCGCGACCGGGGCCTCGTCGACGAGGTCGCCGAGCTGCGCCGCCGACTAGACCTGCTGGCCGACTGAGGACTCAGTCGTCTCGATCCGCCGGCCAGGCCCCATGGATGGTCAGCATGGCCATCTCGTGGATCAGAGCATCCACCGAGGGCCTCCCGCCGGCAGCAGAGGGATAGAGCAGATCCGCGAAGATGGTCTGACTCATGACCAGACCGGCCACCAGCCGCACCACGATGCGGGTGTCGAAGTCACGGAACCCTCGCTGCTGCTGCTCGACGTCGAGCAGCTCGGCGAACCGGTCGAGGGCCGGCGCGAGCGCCGCGGAGACCGCTTCCCCTGACCCAGACTGCGGATCCTGGGTCGAGACCAGGGCCGTGAGCAACGCACGATTCTCAGCGAAGACGTCATAGAGACCCCGGTAGAGATCCGAGGCCTCCTGCACCGGATCACGTACGCCCGAAGCACGCTCGCTCCACACCTTGACGTAGTCGTCGAGGTGCTCCACGAACGGCGCGACGGCGGCCGCCTCGAAGAGCTTCGCCTTGGACCCGAAGTGCCGAAAGATCATCTGCTCTGAGACCCCGGCGAGTTCAGCGATCTGCCGAGTGGTCACGGACTCGTAGCCCTCGGCAGCGAAGAGGTCACGTGCCGCTCGCATCAGCAGATTGCGCCCGTGCCCCCAGGCCGGACTCGCCGCCCTGCGGGAGTTCGTCGTCATCGGTCCCCACTGTCGATCGAGAGTTTTGCCATTCTAGGTGGTGTAGTGCCACTACACCATGGTGTACCGTTCATGTATGATAGTGACGCAGGCCACTCCGGCGCGCCAGGCAGCAACACCCCGCAGCCGGCGGATCATGCCGGTCGGCCGACTCCAGTGGTGGTTCCTCGTCGCGGGCGGCCACACCCTGACGGTCCTGTTCATCGTCGGCTGGTTCGGCCTCGCCCGGTTCTTCCCACCTCCCTCGCCCGAGCTCTCCGCCACGGCGATCGCGCAGCGCTATGCGGAGGACAAGGACGGCATCCGGCTCGGCGCGACGCTGATGTTCGCCAGCTTCGCCCTCTGGGCGGGCTGGGGCGCCGTCATCATCACGTGGGTGTGGCGCCGGGTCTCGGGCGGGCGGATCCTCGCGATCGCGATGACGATCAGCCTGACCATCGCGGAGATGGTGGGCGTGCTCTGCGCGTTCTTCTGGGCCATGGGCGCCTTCCGGCCGGGAGAGGTGAGCGCCGACATCACCATGACCCTCAACGACGCCGGCTGGCTCATGTTCGTCCTGCCGTGGCCGCCGTGGAGCTTCCTCTGCATCTGCCTCGCCCTCGCGATCTTCCGAGACCGCAGCAGCGAGCCGACGTTCCCCCGCTGGGTCGGCTACGTCAGCCTCCTGACCGCGCTGCTCTTCGTCCCCGCCGGCCTGCCACTCTTCTTCAAGAGCAGCGAGATGGCCTACGACGGCGTGCTGGGGATGTACGTGCCCTTCATCGTCTTCTTCGTCTGGGTCGAATCGGTCACCTGGGCCATGGGCCGCCGCGTCGCCATCGAGAATCCGGACGCACCGTGCGATCAGAGCTTCACGCTCGTAGAAGAAGGTGTCGCATGAGTGTGTCCGTCCACGATCCCGTGCCGCCCGCCACGCGTCGCCGGATTCCCGGCGAGGCCGGCATCTGGGTCTTCATCCTGGGCGACCTCGCGATCTTCGCGCTGTTCTTCGCGACGTTCGTCGTCGACCGGTCCAAGCAACCCGACCTGTTCAACGCCTCGCGCGCCGAGCTCCACATCTCTTGGGGAGCTGTCAACACGCTGCTCCTGCTGACCGCTTCCCTGTTCGTCGCCTGGGCCGTGCACGCCGCCCGGGACGGGCTGCCGGCCGTCGCCTCGCGTTTCCTGCTCTGGGCCATGGGCTGCGGCGGCCTCTTCGGCATCAACAAGGTCATCGAGTACACGGACAAGATCTCCTCGGGGCACGGCCCCGACACCAACATCTTCTTCACCTACTACTTCTGCTTCACGGGCCTGCACGCGCTGCACCTGATCATCGGGCTCTGCGTCCTCGCCCGGATGCGCTGGCTCCTCGCCCAGCCCGACTTCGGGCCGGACGACATCGGCACTCTCGAGAGCGCGGCGACCTACTGGCACCTCGTCGACCTGCTCTGGATCGCCCTGTTCGCGCTGCTCTACCTGATGACCTGAGGGAATGCGATGACCACTTCGTACGCCGCCAAGATGCTGCGGCATCAGTCCACGATCGTCTGGGCGCTGCTCATGATCGCCACCATCGCCTCGTGGCACCTCGGCACGGATCACGCATTCGCCGGCGGTGCGCGCGTCGCCACGGTCGGCGTAATCGTCATCGCGTTCATCAAGGTCGCCATGGTGACCACCAGCTTCATGGAGGTCGCTCACGCGCCACGCCTGCTGCAGTCCCTCGTCCACGGCTGGACCTTCCTCGTCTGTGCCCTGCTCGCCCTCCTCTACCTGGCGCTCTGATCCGAGCCCTCACCTCACCGGGAGTCACGTATGCGTCGAACCATCAACCTGGCCACGGTCTGGACCGGACCGCTCTTCTTCGTCCTCTACCTGCTCGCGTTCGGCGTCATCGCCGGCTACCTGCCACCGCCGTCACCCTCGCTCACGGCGAACGAGGTCGTGCAGCTCTTCACCGAGGACGGACAACGGATCCGGTTCGGGCTCATCCTCGGGATGATCTTCTGCACGTTGATGTTCGGCTTCTTCGGGGCCTTCTCGGTGCAGATCGCGCGCATCGAGGGGCGCGTCCCGATCCTGGCGATGCTTCAGTTCGGCGCCGCCGTCCTGCTGATCGTCTTCTTCTTCGTCTGCCACATGCTCTGGATCGCGATGACGTTCCGGGACTACAGCGCACCGGCGATGCAGCAGATGAACGACCTCGCCTGGCTGATCTTCGTGATGGTCTTCCCCACCTACGTGCTGCAGATGATCTGCATCGCTCTGGCCGCCTTCATGGACACCGAGGAGCAGGCCTTCCCCCGCTGGTACGGCTGGTTCTGCCTGTGGGTCGGCATCAGCGGCAGCGGAGGCGCGATCGCTGTCTACTTCAAGTCCGGCCCCCTCGCCTGGAACGGCGTGATCGGCTTCTGGATCCCGATCGTCATGTTCGCCATCTGGCTGTGCGCCTCCGTCCCGGTCCTGCTCCGGGCGGTCCACAGCCAGTTCGACCAGCTGGACGCGGCAGACGCCGCGGCGGCCTGAGGCTGGAGGAGCATCGTGGAGGCTCGTACGCAACGCATCCTCATCTGGTCGGGACCACTCATGGTCCTGCTCTTCCTGGTCTCGTTCCTCTTCATCGCGGGCTATATCCCACCCTCGAGGCCGAGCGAGAGCGCCGACGGACTGGCCCGCATGTACACCGACCGCTCGAACGCGATCCTCGCCGGAATGATCGTGGCCATGATCGGGTCCACACTGCTGACACCCTGGGGCGTCGCCATCAGCGGCCAGATCAAGCGGATCGACGGAGCGCGTGCCCTCGCCGACACCCAGATGCTGTCGTCCGGCCTCGGCGCGCTGACGTTCATCATCCCGATCACCCTGTGGATCGCCGCCGCCTACCGGCCCGACCGCGATCCGGGCATCACCCAGGTGCTCCAGGACATCGGCTGGCTCCAGTTCGTCTGCGTGGTCTGGGTCGTGTTCCTGCAGATGATCGCGATCGGCTGGGCGATCCTCATCGACCGGCCGGAACGTCCGGTTCTCCCCCGTTGGGTGGGCTACGTCAACCTCTGGTGCGCGGCGGGCGTCTTCCCTGCAGGGTTGGTCCCGTTCTTCCACGACGGACCCTTCGCCTGGAACGGCGCCATCGGCTTCTTCGTGCCGCTCCCGTGCTTCTGCATCTGGATGCTCTGCACGAGCTGGGGCGTGTTCCGCGCCGTCAACCAGCAGGTCGAAGACGGCACCGAGCCGAACGTTCCGGCCCGCACCTGCGGCTGCACCGGCTGCGGACGGCAGGCATGACGGAGAGCGTCGTACGCCGCACCCCGAGTCGTCCGCGGTGCCCCGGGTGACCTCAGCGCCCCGCCTGCGCCATGAACCCCGCGTAGACGAACTGGACGACGGCCTCGGTGAGGCGCTCCGGGTCGCGGTTGGGACTGTCGGTCGCGAAGATGAGGTCACCGAAGGTCGCCACCGACAAGATCACGCCCAACGCCAGCGAGACCGCCATCTCGGCGTCGTCACCACCTTCGCCGACCAGCGTCAGCGCGAACCTGCGTACGGCCTGGCCGTGCGTGCCGTCGGTGGCGATCTCCTGGGGCCCGCTCTCACGCTGGGCCAGCGCCCATGCGACGAGCAGGCCCTGGTGCTCGCTCACGAAGGCCAGCAGCTGAACGACGAAGACCCGGACCTTCTCCTCGAGCCCAGGGCCGCCTTCCTGCTCCTCCCAGTCGACCAGAAACCCATCGACGAAGGTGCGCGCCGGCGCGATGATCGCCTCCTCGAAGAGGCCTGACTTCGAACCGAAGTAGCGATAGACGAGTGTCTCGGAGACCTCCGCACGACTGGCGACCTCGGCGAGGCGAGCGGCGTGGTAGCCGCGTTCGGAGAATACGGCCCGGGCGTGCTCGAGGACGGCCGCCCGCGCTTCCCCGCGTCGGTACGGACTGCGCCTGATCCCTGCCATGTCGTGTCCACTCTATCGGCGAGCCACGGTCGGCCCGGGAACGTCAGAAGGCGTCTGCCGCTATCGTGCGGGCGAGTGCGAGCACGGCCGGGGCGCCACCGGACGCCTCAGACCCCGACAGCGGCAAAGGCATCGAGGTCATCGATCGCTGTCGCGATCCGCTCGATGATCGCCAGGCTGATCTCGTCGGGCTGCATCTTCGGCTGGTACCACGCCCGACCGATCGTGAAGGTCCACGCCGAGAGTGGGTAGAACAGGCTCTGCCGGTAGCGCAGCATCGCCTCGTCGATGTCCGGCGCCTCACCTCCGGCCGCCGCCAAGTGCTCCAGATAGTGCTCCAGGAGGTCTCGCTCCCACGCACGCCGGTCCTCGGGCCGGCACGCGGAGGAGATGAAGTACGCAACATCGTAGGACCAGCCACCACGCATCACGACCTGCCAGTCGGTGATCCCCATGGCGCCATCGGCGGTGATATAGGTCTGGCCGGCGTGCGAGTCCCCGTGTAACAGCGTCGTGGGGAGGTCGTCGGTGCAGGTCCGGAGGCCCTCCTTCGTGCCTGCCCAGAGCCGGTCCGCCCGGCCCCGGAGCGCTGCTGGGATCACGGCGTCGGCCCGCTCCATCCCGACCTTGCAGCGGGCCTCGAAGTCGAGCATGTCCGCGACGTTGTTGTAGTGGTCGGTCGGGGTCTTGAGGACCTTGAGCTCCGGTGCGCCCCACCACGCGCCGTGGTAGGCCGCCATGTTGCGCAAGACGTCCTCGACCTGGCCGCGCGTCAGCGGCGCGGTCGGATGGACGAAGGTGGCGCCCTTGGAGGCGTCGATGTCCTCGAGCACGATGATGCTGCGCCAGGACTTCTCGTCGACCGCTCCCCAGTAGCCCCGCGGCGCCTCCATCTCCACCTCGGGGCGGAAGGTCAGGAAGAACTGCGTCTCCCCGTGAAGCACGTCGGCCCCTCCGAGCAGGAGCCGCTGGGTGAAGCTGGCCGACGACTTGGTGAACAGCTCCGTCGGCAGGCCAGCGGCTCGCCCGGCAGCGTTGTAGACCACCCGGAGTGCGGCGCGCTCCGACGTACCGCTGGAGCCGCCAGGACTGTGCCAGGACACCACCTTGGCACCGGGCACGCCCCTGCAGAGGACAGCGGTCAACCACTCCGGTGTGAGAGCGACACCGGAGGTCGGGACGTCGGCCGCCGCGCGCGGCGGCACGGTCCGGATCTTCTCCGAGAGGACATGTGCGCCGACGGTTGCGGCCCGTCCGGCCAGCCACACCTTCTTGTTCATGGCCGAAGTTTAGGCACACTCAACTATCTTTGTGAAGCATGCCGTATCAAAAACCCGGCGCCGCTCAGTAGGAGCGCGGCAGCCCCAGACTGTGCTCGGCGACGAAGTTGAGGATCATCTCCTTCGAGACCGGCCCCATGTTGAGCATGCGCACGATCCAGAAGTACGTCGCAAGCTGGTACTCACGGGTGACGCCGTTTCCGCCATGCACCCCGATCGCGGCATCCAGCGCCCGCAGACCCGACTCCGCACCCAAGAACTTGGCCGTGTTCGCCAGCTCGCCGACCTCCTGGCCGGCGTCATGGAGACGGCAGGCCCGTTCAGTGATGTCGATCGCTGCCACCATGTGGATATGAGCAGCAGCGAGCGGGTGCGCCACCGCCTGGTGCGCTCCGATCGGCACCCCCCAGACCTGACGTTCACGCGCATAACGGACCGCTTTCTCGAGCGCGTAGCGCCCGATGCCCGTGCAGATCGAGCTGGTCAGGATGCGCTCGGTGTTGAGACCGGTGAACGCCACCGCGAGCCCCCTGCCGTCCTCCCCGACCCGATCAGCCACAGGCACCCGGACGTCGTCGAAGTGGAGCTGCCAGCTCTGCTCGGGCTGGTTCATGACGGTGGGGATCCGCGTACGCGACAGCCCCTCCGCATCAGCGTCGACCACGAAGACAGAGAGCCTTCCCCTGCCGGCCGAGTCCTCTCCGGTCCGCGCCACCACCATGATCCGCGTCGACGCCTCGACGCCGGTGATGAACACCTTCTCCCCATTGAGCACATAGGTGTCACCATCGCGACGCGCGGAGGTCGCCATCCGATGAGCGTTCGAGCCGGCATCCGCCTCGGTGATCGCAAATGACCACCGCTCCTCACCGGAGGCGAGCTTCGGCAGCCACCGGGCCTTCTGCTCCTCGCTGGCACTGCGAGCCAGGATCGTGCCGGTCACGCCCGGCGAGAAGAGGATCGCGAGTGCCGGCACCCCAGCCATCGCGGTCTCTTCGACCACCATGGCGAGCTGGCGCAGGCCCGCTCCCCCACCGCCGTACTCCGTAGGCAGATGTACACCGAGGTAGCCGGCCCCGCCGAGCTCCGCCCACAGATCCCGTGCCGCGCCGCCGGCGTCGACCTGACTCTGGAAATAGTCCGGCCCGTAGCCGCGCGCGATCCGGCGCACGGCCTCCCGCACCGCGACCTCCTCGTGCATCGACTGATCGAACCCCACGGGCTCCGCCTGCGTCATCGTCATTCCTCCTTGCCTCGAGGCGCCCGTGGCGCCGTGAACGTCCTGCATCTCAAGAACGTTGACAGTTTATGAGGCAACCTGTCTACTAATTCCGTCTCGCATTGGACACCCAGGGAGGAAACCCATGCCCACGATCGGCGGACTGGTCCTACAGAACGGCCTCCGAGTTCCCGCGCGGGAGGCCATGGTCGCCGGGAAGGACCGCCTGACCTGGGAAGAAGTGTCGCTTCGCGCCCGCCAGCTGGCCACCGTCCTGTCCAAGCAGGGCGTGGAGCACGGCGACCGGGTTGCGATCGTCGCCACCAACTCCGGGCCGTACATCCTCGCGGAGTACGCAACCTTGCTGCTCGGCGCCATCGTCGTCCCCGTCAACGCGAAGCTGACCGCCCCCGAGATCGCCGTGATCCTCGAGGACTGCGAGCCGGTGCTCGTCCTGACCGACGACACCACGAGCGCGCCGGTCGCGGCCGCCAGGAACGAGACGACCCGCGACTGCGTCGTGCTCGCGCTCGCGCTCGACGACGCCATCGCCTCGGCCCACCAGACCGACCCCATCGACGGCGACCGGGCCACAGAGTCGGACGATGCCTTCATCACCTACACCTCAGGCACGACGGGACGACCGAAGGGCGTGCTCGCCGACCACCACCGAGCGCTGTGGGCCGGACTCGCGCAGATGGCGTCGATCGGCTTGCGCGACGGTGACCGCTACCTGCACCTCTCCCCGCTCTACCACTCCGGCGGCGTGGTCTTCACGACCGTCGTGACGCTGCTGGGCGGGACCCATGTGCTCGCCGGGGCCTTCGCGCCCGGACCGGTCCTCGAGCTGATCGAGACAGAGGGGATCACCGCGTTCCTCGGTGTCCCGACGATGTATCAGCAGCTCCTCCGACACCCGGACTTCGACGATCGCGATCTCGGCTCGCTCCGCGTGGCAACCTTCGGCGCTGCCGCCATGCCGGGCGAGACCGTCGAGGAGCTGCTCGCACGTCTACCAGCCATCGACCTCTATCAGCTGTGCGGCCAGACCGAGGCCGGCCCGACCGGCCTCTTCTCGACGACCGCCCAGGTGCGGGAACGCCCCGACTCCACCGGCCACCAGTCACAGCCGTTCCTCGCCCACAGGCTCGTGGCGCTGGACGGTGGCCCGGTCGGCGAGGGTGAGGTCGGCGAGGTGCTCTTCCAGGGCGAGGCGGTGATGAAGGGCTACTGGCGCGCACCGGAGGCGACGGCGGAGACACTGACGGACGGATGGCTCCACACAGGCGACCTCTTCCGCCGGGATCCCGACGGAACGCTCGTGCTGGTCGACCGCCGCAAGGACGTGATCATCACGGGCGGACAGAACGTCTACTCCGCCGAGGTCGAGCGAGTGGTCCTCACCCATCCGGCCGTCCTCGACTGTGCGGTGATCGGTCGCCCCCACGACGAGTACGGCGAGACGATCGTCGCCGTGGCGCAGCTGGCAGCGGGGACGTATCTCGATCTCGAAGAGCTGCGCGCACACTGCGCCTCCTCCTTGGCGCGCTTCAAGATCCCGCGGGAGCTGACGGTGGTCGACACGGTCCCGCGCAACGCGGGCGGCAAGCTGCAGAAGCATCGGCTCCGTACGTGCCTCGAAGCGGACTGAGACGGCATCCGCCCAACGACGAACGCCGGTGACGCCGCAGAGCGGCATCACCGACGTGTCACCGGCCGAACCGGTGTGTCACCGGCCCGAGATCAGATCAGCGGAAGTCCATCCAGTGACCATGAGGCGTCCAGCCCATCAGGAACGGGAGCTCGACCTTGCAGACCGGCCCGGCGCTGATGTCGTCGGTGTCGAAGATCTGATACTCACCACGCTTGTCGGCCCACCACGAGACCGGGACGATGATGTAACCGTCACCCTCGGGCGAGTCAGGCTTGCGCGGGGCGAAGGTCGCCTCCAGGACGGCCGCCGGCTCGTTGTCACGGATCTGATAGGTCTGCTCCGAGAGCGTCTTCATGTTCGTGACGGTGAGGTTGTTCATCTTCATACCACCGCGCTTGACGATGCCGCCGACCGAGTAGCCCCACTCGTAGCCCTTGCCGTAGTAGCGCTCATCGACCTTCGGCAGCTCCGAGGGACGATCGGAAAGCTGCTCGGCCTTCGACCTGCCCGTCTTGAGGTCGATGATCCAGCGCCCCAGGTGGCTCTTCGCGATCGAGAAGAAGAGTGCGATGTCGTCACCTTCCTCGAAGTCCTGCTCGAACGGGAACGGAGGGCGGTTGAAGATCGGGCCGTCGAGCTGGAGCTCGTCCCCGACGACGTTCGCCGACATCGTGTGCATGATGTACTGCGCCGGGAGATCGGTCTTGATCCAGCGGATCTCGCCGTGCAGATCGTGACGCGGAATGAGCGCGATCACGATCGGCAGCTCAGGGTTCCACTCCCAGATGTTCTTGCCGGCCTTGATCCGCTTCTTGTCCGCGAGGAACGGCTGGAACGGCATGACGACCCACTCCGGCGTGAGCCAGATGTCGTGGGCGACCGTGTTGTACGGCGCATCCCACAGCTCGCGGGTGTCGACCGTGCCGTCGGGCTGCACATAGTGCATCACGACGTACGGCGCTTCGTCACTGTAGGTCCAGCCGTAGAGGACACCCGTGTCCGAGTCCCACTTGGGGTGCGCAGAGAAGGTCGCGTCACCGTAGGCCGCCGGCGTGTGCAGGCCGGAGGTCAGCCGCGGCGACCACGGAACGATTCCCTTGGTCTCCAGCGTCATCGGGTCGATGGCGATCGGCGGGCCACCCTGCTCGCTCGCCGCGAGCATCTCCCCCTGGAACGGGAAGATGTTGATGTTGGAGACACCGCGCGAGACGCCTTGGTTGCCCAGGTCGCGCTTCACTTCGCCGTAGGCGGTGTCGCGCCAGTCGCCGAACCCGCCATCCTCCCACTCGAACATGCCCTGCTTGCGGGCCTCCTCGAGGACGTACTTCGGCGTACGGACCCAGCGGTTCTTGAAGTTGGCGACCCCGTCCTCGAACGTGATCGCCTGCACCATGCCGTCCATGCTCAGCAACGGATTGGTGCCCTGCCGGGTCGGGCGCTTCCACGTCGGGCCTACGCGGTAGAAACCGCCGGCAAGGTCCTTCGGGATCTCACCGTGGGTGACGATGCACTCGTCGACCGTTGCCTCGAAGCGCATCGGCTGGAACGGGCCGCGCAACGAGTTCTCGACGGGCAGGTTGTAGCTCATCTCTGCTCCTCTGATTCAAGACTGGCGTGAACGATCGTTCACATGCAATTAATGAGACGGTACCACTCAGAAAGTGCGATGACCAGCGCTCAGGCTATTGACGCAGGGTCGGCGAGCATTGTTTTATGGACAACGCGTTTCAAAATTGTCTCAGGAGTCCGGTCCGGTCCGGGCGCGTCGTCGGGAGTGTCATGGGTGTTGAGATCAAGATCGAGGAGCTCACCAAGAGCTTCGGCAAGCAGCTCATCTGGAAGGACGTCACGCTGACGGTCCCTGCCGGCGAGATCTGCGTGATGCTCGGGCCGTCCGGCACAGGAAAGTCGGTCCTCCTCAAGACCCTGATCGGCCTCCTCAAGCCCGATCACGGCTCGGTGACCATCGAAGGCACCGACATCGCCCACTGCAGCGCCGCCGAGCGCTACGAGCTGCGAAAGCTCTTCGGCGTCCTCTTCCAGGACGGTGCGATGTTCGGCTCGATGAACCTCTACGACAACGTGGCCTTCCCTCTCCGCGAGCACACCCGCAAGTCTGAGTCCGACATCAGGAAGATCGTGATGGAGAAGATGGACCTCGTCGGCCTCACGGGCGCCGAGTTCAAGCTCCCCGGCGAGATCTCCGGTGGCATGCGCAAGCGTGCCGGCCTGGCCCGCGCACTGGTGCTCGACCCGGAGATCCTGCTCATCGACGAGCCGGATTCCGGCCTCGACCCCGTGCGTACCTCGTTCATCAACCAGCTCTTCGTCGACCTCAACGCTCAGATCGAAGCGACCTTCCTCATCGTCACGCACGACATCAACACCGCCCGCACCCTGCCGGACAACATCGGGCTGCTCTACCACAAGCACCTGGCGATGTTCGGTCCGCGCGAGATGCTCCTCAGCTCGGAGGAACCGGTCGTGCGTCAGTTCCTCAACGCCCAGACCGTCGGCCCGATCGGCATGTCGGAGGAGAAGGACGCCGACGAGCTCGCCGCGGAGATGGGCCTGGAACTCCCGCCCCTGCCGCCGATCCCGCTCCAGCTCCAGACGTCCAGCGGCATCCCGCGCAAGACGCAGCCGACCCCGGGCGAGTGGTGCCGCCTCAACGGGGTCACCCCACCTCCGGGCTCCTTCGCAGGCAGCGACGGCCTCGGTATCGCTCCGGAGACGATCAGCGCGTGAACATCTACAGCCCCGAGGGCACCCTCGACGCCATCACCGACAACTGGATCGGAGTCGTCGCCATCGGCGGTGTCTCGATCGTCGCCATGTGGGTCTTCTTCATCGAGGCTGCCCGGATGAGCCACCGCGACCGGGTCGCACCGATGGCGCTCTGGATGACCGCACTCTGGTGGCCGCACGACGGCAACTATCTGCTCGACTTCGACCTGTGGTTCGGCACCTACGACCACTGGTTCATGAAGCTGTTCTGGTTCGCGATCATCGTCACCTTCCTCTCGGAGACGACCTACGTCGTCCAGACCGTCCGTTACGGTCGCGATGAGCTGTCACCAGGTCAGTCACAACGCGCGCACACGTTCCGCGTGCTCGGGGCCGTGGCCGCGGGAGTGATCAGCTGGTCCCTCCTCAAGGGCGCACTGCACGACCCTCTCTATCTGCTCAGCTTCATGGGCACCCTCCTGTGGGGGCTCCCGTCCGCCTCCGCGCTCCTGCTGCGACGTCGCTCGGCAGCCGGCCAGTCGCTCCTGGAGTGGCAGGCCTTCGCCGTGATGACGTTCTGCTACAGCGCTGCGTCCATCTTCTTCTTCGGCGGCGGCTTCTTCCACTCGTGGCAGTACGTCGGGATCTGTCTCGCAGCGTGCATCTGGAGCATCGTGGTCGTACAACGACTCAAGGCCGTCGGAGCAGTGCCGAGCTCCTGGTCCCAGGTACCTTCCTCCACGCCACGCACGGCCACCGTTTCCTAGACTGGAGCGATGAGCCGCGACCAACGCATCCTCCGCGCCGCGGAAAAGCTCTTCCACGAGCGGAGCTTCGACGGCACCGGCGTCGATGCGATCGCCCGCGAGGCCGGGATCACCGGCTCGGGCGTCTATCGACACTTCGGGAGCAAGGCCGCCATCCTCCTTGCACTCATGGAGGAGGTGGCCGACACCCTTCTCGAGCGTGTCGGCTCGCCCCTCTCCGATCACCGCGAGGATCTCGAGCTGCTGCTCACCACACACGCGGCCGTCGTCGACGAACAACCGCGGCTCGTCGACGTGTGGCGACGCGAGCAGCACAACCTGGCCCCGCCGGACGCCGCGGAGTTCCATGCCCGCCAGCGCCTGTACGTCGACCGCTGGGTGCCCACCCTCGACGCCTGCCATCCAGGGCACACGCGGTCCGAGCTCGTGACGGCCATGCACGCCGTGCACGACCTGCTGACCTCGGACAGCTCGCGCCGCCGCGACGGTGCTGGGTCAGGGGCACCGGCACAGCAGCTGCTGGTCCACATGGCGCGGGCAGCGCTCGACGCACTCAGCCTTGATCCGGCGGTGCCAGCACCCCGGACATGACAGCAGCGCCCATCTCCCGGAAGTGCGGCCAGGAGAACGGGCGCTGCTGCGATCAGAGGGGCGCTAGGCGCCGCTCGGCACCTCGACGTACTCGGTGCGGTCGAGGTCGTGCAGGCGGCCCCAGTAGTCGAGGTAGGTCCACGGACTGCTCACCACGACCCGGCCGGCCTCGTTGCGATACCAGTTGGTCATGCCCGGGTGGCTCCAGATGCACAGCTCCAGCTCGGCGTCGAGCTCTTCGTTGTACTTCGTGAAGACGTCCTCGCGGACCTCCACACTGTCGGCTTCACCGGTCGCGAGAAGCGCGACCGCCTGCATCACGTAGCGGATCTGGAACTCGCACGCCAGGAACGCACTGCCGCCGTGGCCGGCGTTCGTGTTGGGGCCGTTCAGGATGAAGAAGTTCGGGAAGTCGGGAACCGTGACGCCGAGGTAGGCCCGTGCGTCGTGATAGCCCCACTGCTCGGCGAGCGTCTTGCCGGACAGGCCCCGGATCTCCATCGGCCAGAGGAACTGCAGCGCCTTGAACCCGGTGGCCCAGACGATCACGTCGGCATCGTGCTGATCGCCGGACTCCCCCACCACACCGTTCTCGTTGATCTGCGAGATGCCCTCGGTGATCAGCTCGACGTCGTCGCGCTTGACGGTCTGGAACCACTTGTTGTCGAGCAGCGGCCGCTTGCCGTACGGCGGGTAGTCGGGGAGGCAGGCGTCCAGGAGGTCGGTACGCTCCCCGAGCTGATCCTTGATGTACCTCGTCAGGAACTGGCGGTGACGCTCGTTCTGCGTGTTGATCGATCGATCCGTCTGGGTCCACTCGGGGTCGATACGCAGCGACGAGTGGAGGCGGTCGCTGAAGTTCCAGAAGGCGCGCAGCCGGTACCAGCGGGTGTACAACGGCACGCGACGCATCAGGTAGCGCACCCCGTCGGGGACGTTGCGGTGGTAGTTCGGGTGCGGCACGGCCCACTGCTTCGAGCGCTGGAAGACCATGACCTTCTCGGCATCCCCTGCGATCGTCGGAACCAGCTGCATTGCACTGGCACCGGTCCCGATCACGGCGACTGTCTTCCCGGAGATCTCCGCCGAGGAGTCCCACGCCGCAGTGTGCATCACCGGGCCGGCAAAGGTCTCGGCTCCTTCGACGTTCGGGATCGAGGGGCGGTTGACCATGCCGACAGCGCTCACCAGCACCGGAGCCTCGAGGGCGTCGACGACACCGTCGGTCTCCTTCGTCTCCACCACCCACTTCGAGCGCTCAGCGTCGTACGTCGCGCGGACGACCTCGACGCCGAAGCGAATGTGGTCCAGCAGGTCGTACTCCTGCACGAGGCGGTCGAGGTAGTCGTGCACCTCGGGGCGCTTGGCGAAGAAGCGCGACCACTCGGCGTTCGGGGCAAAGGAGAAGGAGTAGAGGTGGCTGGGCGTGTCCACGCCGCAGCCCGGGTAGGTGTTCTCCCACCACGTGCCGCCGATGGCGTTGTTCTTCTCGAGGATCGTGAACGGGACGCCGGCGGCCTTCAGCTTGATCGCCAGCCCGATGCCCGAGATTCCGGCGCCGATGATCGTCACGCCGAACCCAGGACGGATCGAGGCAGGGACGTCGATGTCTCGCGGCGCCTCGCCGAGTTCCTCCGCGAGCAGCTCGCCGTACTCCTCCGGGATCTCCTCGACGAGGGCGGCCCCCAGCATGCGGGTGACCTTCTCCGGCGACAGCGGCTGCGCGGCAGAGGTGTTGTCCGCCTCGCTGGCGAGGATCGCGTTCAGCGCCGCGGCGCGGATCACCTCCTGGACCGCCTCAGGAAGCTGGCCGCTGTCGTTGTCGTCCAGAACCGGACCGCGCTGCGGCACATACGGCTCCTGCAGCCAGGTGTCGTCGCCCGTGAGGTGGGCGAGGACCAGGACGAGCGTGGGGATGTTGGCCTGCTCGAGCGCAGCCGCGAGCTGCTCCCGGTCCTCGCCCTCGCGGACGTCGACTCCACTGATCGTGTCACTCACTGGCTTCCTCCGAAACGCGTCACACCGGGGTCAGCCGGCGGGCAACGTGATACGGCGCTATGCGCCATCACGTTATTGAGTATGTGTGTCTCAATAATGCCCTGAGCCTGGCCGCAGCGTCAACTCGCCCCGTCCAGAACCCGCTCCATCCAGCCAGAAATACAGCGATGGCCGGTCGTAGTCCGACCGGCCATCACCCTTCGACTGCTGCGCTCAGCTACCCGACCAGACGGGATCACGCTTCTCCACGAACGCACGAGCACCCTCCGCGGCGTCGGCCGAGGAACGCACCGGATCCGTGTGGACCCGCTGGCGCACGAACTCCTCCTCCGCGGACCAGTCGGCGGACTCGACAACGATCCGCTTGGCGGCACGGATCGCGAGCGGGGCGTTCGCCGCCACCGCAGCGGCAAGCTCACGCGCCGTCTCGAGCGCCGCACCGGAAGGCGCCACCCGGTTCACAAGACCCCACTCCCGCGCCTGGGCCGCCGCCATCGGCTCCCCCGTCAGGACCATCTCCATCGCGATGCCGTACGGGACGCGTCGAGGCAGACGCAGGACGCCACCTGCGGCGGCAACGAGACCGCGCTTGACCTCGGGAAGACCGAGCATCGAGTCCTCGGCAGCGACGACCAGGTCGCACGCCAAGGCGATCTCGAGTCCGCCCCCCAGGGCCTTCCCCTCGATCGCAGCGATGATCGGCTTCGCCGGCGGACGCTCTGCAATGCCGAAAGCACCGCGTACGTCGTCGATCGGCCGTTCCTTCGTCGCACTGAACGCCTTGAGATCCATGCCGGCACAGAAGGTGGAACCGGCTCCGGTCAGCACGATGACCGAGACGTCGTCACGCGCGTCGGCCTCGTCGAGCGCGGCGGCGATCGCGACCGCCGTCGGCCGGTCGATCGCGTTGCGCACCTCCGGCCGATTCAGCGTGACGGTGGCGATGCCGCCGGCGACCTCGACGAGGACTGCGTCACTCATCGAGGAGCCATCCGGATCGCGCCGTCCAGTCGGATGGTCTCGCCGTTGATCATGCCGTTGTCGATGATCGAGAGGGCGAGCTTGGCATACTCGTCCGGCTGACCCAAGCGGCTCGGGTGCGGCACGGTCGCCGCCAACGAGCCGCGCACGTCTTCACTGAGTCGATTGAGCAGCGGCGTGTCGAAGGTGCCGGGCGCAATCGTGCACACGCGGATCTGCTTGCGAGCCAGGTCACGGGCGGCGACGATCGTCATACCCACGACTCCCGCCTTGGCCGAGGCATACGGGATCTGGCCGATCTGACCCTCGAACGCCGCCACCGACGCGGTGAGGATGCACACGCCACGATCACCGTCGACAGGCTCGTTCTTCGCCATCCGTGCCGCAGCCAGACGCAGGACGTTGAAGCTGCCGATCAGGTTGATCCCGATGACCTCGCTGTAGAGGTCGATGTCCCCGGGCGAACCGTCCTTGTTGACCAGGCGGACCGCACCACCGCGCCCGGCACAGTGGACCAGGGCCCGCACGGGGGCGACCGCTTCGGCGGCGTCGTAGGCGGAATTGACCTCGTCAGCGTTGCGAACGTCGGCCGGGGCGAAGACCGCCTTGTCGCCCAACGACTCAGCGACGGCCTTGCCGTCCGAGGCCGGCAGATCGACGAGGACGACCACCTCGGCGCCTGCTTCGAGGAGACGCTTCGCGGTGGCGAGCCCAAGGCCGGACGCGCCGCCGGTGACGACCGCCGAGGAACCTGTGAGATTCATGCGAGAACCTTCCAATATTTTTGAAATCGCTTGTCTCGAATATACTTCGACGCGTAGGGGCGGTCAATCGCCGCGCCAGCACACCTTCCGGAGGAGTCGCATGAACACGACCACCCACCTGCTCGTCGAGCGTCGCGACGGCTATGCCGAGGTCACGCTCAACCGGCCCGAGCGCTACAACGCGCTCAACCACGCCCTCGTGGGTCAGCTGCGGGAGACCCTGGAGGAGCTCGAGACCGACCCGTCGGTACGGGCCGTCATCCTCACCGGCGCGGGCCGCGCCTTCTGCTCGGGCGCCGACCTCAGCGCCGGACCAAGCGATGTCGAGGACGTGATCCGTCGCCTCTACATCCCGCTTGTCACGACGATGACCGAGATGTCGACGCCCATCGTGGCCGCGGTCAACGGGGTGGCCGCCGGCGCCGGCTTCTCGCTCACCCTGGGAGCCGACCTCAGGATCGCCTCCGCCGAGGCTTCGTTCTCCCTTTCCTTCGTCAAGGTCGGCCTGGTGCCCGACGCGGGCGCCACCTGGCTCCTCCCCCGCCTCGTCGGGGCCACACGCGCCGCCGAGATCGCTCTCCTGGGGCGCAAGGTGACCGCAGCGCAGGCGGAGTCCTGGGGTCTCGTCAACGAGGTGGTCGACGCCGATCACGTGCTGACGCGAGCGCGAGAGGTGGCCACCGAACTGGCCGGCCTGTCCGCCTCGGTCGGGACCATTCGCAGGCTCCTGCGGGAGGCATGGTCAACCAACCTCGACCAGCAGCTCGACGCCGAGGCGACCGCCCAAGGCGACTCCCAGCGGCACCCCCACTACGCCGAGGCGAAGCAGGCGTTCAGCGAGAAGCGGGCTCCGCGCTTCTGGTGAGCCCGGGCTGAGGGCACCGGCGATCCCGCGTGCGACTCGTCGCGGCATCGTCAAACAGCAGGCGGGCCGGTCTCGTCTCCCGACGAAACCGGCCCACCACGGCCTCAGCATCCAGGACCCTCTCGGGACGGTCACGCCTGCTCCGCGACCCCGTCCCGGAGCAGCCCGTCGATGTCAGAGACGCCCAGCTCCGTGAACACCTCCCGCGTGTGAGCGCCGATCGCCGGCGGTGCCTCCGGCACACCTGACGCAGTGCGACTGAAGCGCGGTGCCGGCGCAGGCTGGTTGACGCCACCGACGTCGAGGAACGAACCGCGCTCAGCGAGGTGCGGGTGGTCCGCCGCCTCGACCAGCGACAGCACGGGGGCAACACAGGCGTCGGTTCCCTCGAACACGGCCGTCCACTCCGCACGGGTCCGCGACGCGAACGCGCTCTCGAAGGCGGAACGGAGCTCGCCCCAACGCTTCGGGTCCGAGCGATCCCCCTGCTCGGGCGAGAGACCGAGCAGTCGCACGAACTCGTCGTAGAACTGCGGCTCGAGCGCGCCGACGGCCATCCACAGATCGTCGGACGTACGGTACGTGTCGTACCAGGGCACCCCACCGTCGAGCATGTTCGCGTGCGGCCGGTCGCGCCAGAGGCCGGAGGCCAACATGCCATGGAGCAGGCCCGTCAAGGAGCTCGCGCCGTCGACGATGGCACCATCCACGACCTGGCCCAGCCCGGATCGCGCCGCCTCCCAGCACGCGGCCAGGATTCCCGTCACGAGGAACATCGAGCCACCGCCGAAGTCGCCCACCAGGTTGAGGGGCGGCACCGGCTTGCCGTCCGGACCCGCAATCGCACCAAGGGCACCGGTGATCGCGACATACCCGATGTCGTGGCCGGCAGCCTGGGCAAGCGGACCTTCCTGGCCCCAGCCGGTCATCCGGCCGTAGACCAGCCTCCGGTTCACGGCCCAGCAGTCCTCCGGCCCGACCCCGAGACGCTCGGTCACCCCGGGTCGGAAGCCCTCGATGAGCACGTCCGCGTGCTCCACGAGCTCGAGGACGGCCTGGCGACCCCGCGGATCGCGGATGTCGAGGACGACCGAGCGACGGTTGCGACGGAGTACGTCCTTCTGGGGAGGAACACTGCTGCCCGGCCTGCCGGGCCGCTCGACACGGATGACCTCCGCTCCCATGTCCGCCAGGAGCATCGCGGCGTACGGCCCCGGGCCGATGCCCGCGAGCTCCACGATGCGCATACCCGCGAGAGGTCCACGGTCGGTGCCGAGCTGGGGGCTGCCGACCGCGTCCGCGATCTCCTCGATGCCGTGACTCTCAGGCACTCGGGGTCCTTTCGTTTGCGGGTACGCCGACTAGTCGGCGTACATCTCCTCGATCTGGGGGGCGTACTTGCTGGTGATCACCCGACGCTTGAGCTTCGCGGTCGGCGTGAGCTCATCGCTGTCCGGAAGCCACGCCGAGCCGAGCACGGTGTACTTCTTGATCTGCTCGTTGCCGTGCAGCCGCTTGTTGGCGCGGGCGATGACGTCGTCGATCGCGGCGAGAAGGCTCGGGTGCGTGACGAGTTCGTCGAGCGGCAGCTGCTCGAGGCCGAGCTCGCGAGCGCGCACCGGAACCGCCTCTGGGTCGAGGGTGATCAGCGCGGTCACGTACTTCCGGGCGTCACCGATGACAACGACCTGGCCGACCAGCGAGCTCTCACCGCGGACCGTCGACTCGATGTTCGCGGGCGACATGTTCTTGCCCGCCGAGTTGATGATGATCTCCTTCTTGCGGTCGACGATGGAGATGAAGCCGTTCTCGTCGATCTCGGCGATGTCGCCGGTGTGGAGCCAGCCGTCGGGGTCCACCGTGTCGGCGGTGGCCTGGGGCTGCTTGCGGTAGTCGGCGAAGTTGAGCCTGCCGCGCACCAGCAGCTCGCCGTCCTTCAGCTGCTTGACCTCGACGCCCGGGAGCGCCTTGCCGGCCGAACCGGTCTTGTAGTCGTCCACGCGATTGAAGACGTTGAGCGACCCTTCGGTGAGCCCGTAGGCCTCGAGCATCGGGATGCCGACGGCGCGGAAGAACTGCGAGAGCTCCGGGCTGGAGGGCGCACCGCCGACGAAGGCGGCCTTGATGCGGTCCAGTCCGAGCCGGGCCAGGATCGGCTGAAGGCGAGCAAGGAGCGCCTCGTGCTTGTCGACCAGGGCAGCGGCATCCTCCGGGCTCACACCCGAGCCGGCCTCGACCGCCTGGACCCGCTCGAGGCCCACGTCGATGACCTCCCGCAGAGCGCCGCGCTCCTCGTCGGGCTGACCCGCGATCATCGCCTGGATGCCGACCTGGAGCTTCTCCCACAGGCGGGGCACCGAGAAGAACGCGTCCGGGCGAGCCGCCACGAGCGCGGCCGGGACCTCCCTCATGTCCGGGCAGGCCGTGATCGTCGCACCCTTGGCGAGGCACATGTACTGGCAGGTGATCCGACCGCCGGCGTGCGCCATCGGCAGGAAGGAGATGATGCCCTCCTCCGGCACGGGCAGCGCCTCCGCCATCGCTCGCTGCGCGGACATGACCGTGTCATGGGTCCACTGCGCACCCTTCGGCGGGCCGGTCGTGCCAGAGGTGTAGATGAGGGTCGCCAGATCGTCCGCTGAGACCGCCTGCCAGGCAGCATCGACGTCGAACGCCGGGTCCCCGGCTGCCTCTACGTCGGCCAGAGTGACGACCGCGCCCGAGGCCTCACCGTCGACGACGACGACCTTCTCCACCTGGCCGTCGAGGACCGCAGCGGCCTCGAGTGTCTTGGGCAGGAAGGCCTGCTGGGTCACCACGACTCGCGCGTCGGCGTTGCGCAGCTGGTGCGCGATCTGCTCGGCGGGCGAGCTGTTGAAGATCGCGAACGGCACCGCACCGAGGTGCGCAGCACCGAAGTCGACCAGGTGGCACTCGGGCGTGTTGGGCAGCATGAGCGCCACCGTGTCGCCACGGCCGACCCCGATGCCAGCCAGCCCGGCAGCAATGCTGCGGACACGGGCGTCGACCTGGCTCCAGGTGAGGCTCACGCTTCCGTCGATCGTGCGAAGCGCCGGCTTGTCGGCGTACACGGCGACCGTGCACTGGAAGGCCTCGGGCACCGTACGTGCCTCGAGCGGGTGGGAGATTCTCGTGCTCACGGGTGGCTCCTGCTCTACTTCTTCTCGGACGGGGTGGAGGGGGTGCCCGGCACCGGCCGGCCGAGACGGCGGCGCCAGTCGTGCATGCCGACGAGGCGTAGTGCCTTGTCGGTGATGGCCGCCTTCTTCGGCGTGTACGGGTACCAGTGCAGCTCGCTCTTGAGGTTGACGCGCTCGCTGACGAAGGCCTGCTGACGGCAGTACTTCTGAACGATGTTGGGACCACCGAAGCGGTGACCGAGGCCGGACGACTTCCAGCCGCCCATCGGCAGGGGGAACTGGAAGACGTGGGTCATCGCGTTGTTGATGTTGACGCCCCCCGCCTCGAGTCGTCGACCAACCCGCTGGGCGCGCTCCTTCGAGGAGGTCCAGACGCTGGCCGAGAGGCCGTAGGGCGAGTCGTTGGCGAGGCGAATCGCCTCCTCCTCGTCAGCCACCTTCATGACGGGAAGCAGCGGACCGAAGGTCTCCTCGGTCATCGCGAGCATCGAGTGGTCGACCTCGGTGAGGACGGTCGGCGGGTAGAAGAGGCCCTTCTCCCCGCGCTTGCCACCCGTGATGACGGTGGCGCCCTTGTCGACGGCGTCGGCAACGTGGCGCTCGACGATGTCCATCTGGTTCTGGTTCGCGAGCGCGCCGTAGTCCGCCTCGAAGGCACCCGGAGCGTCGTGGCCGATACGAAGCCGATCGGCCTCATCTGCGAGGCGGCGGACGAACTCGTTGTAGGCCGGGGCCTCGACGTAGATGCGCTCAACCGCGACACACGACTGGCCGGAGTTGAACAGGCCGCCCCAGATCGCACCCTGGACGGCCCGGTCCAGGTCGGCGTCGCTCAGCACGACCATCGCGTCCTTGCCGCCGAGCTCGAGGCTCGAGGGAATCAGCCGCTCGGCGGCACGGACGCCGATCCGGCGACCCGTGGCGGTGGAACCGGTGAATTGGATCATGTCCACCTCGTCCACGACCGCCTGGCCGGTCTCGCCCAGACCCGTGGCGATGCCGAGCACCGGCGGGGCTCCGATCTCGTCCCACCCGCGGACGACCTCGGCCCACGCAAGCGGGGTGACCTCCGACGGCTTGGTCAGCACGGCAGCGCCTGCCATGAGGGCACCAGGAACGTCCATCATCGGCATCGCGACCGGGTAGTTCCACGGGGTGATGATGCCTACCAGCTGATAGGGCCGACGGAGCAGACGCAACCTCTTGGTCACCGCCGACACGTTGTGCGGCGTCCTCCGCTCGCCTGCGAGGAACTCCGCGCCGTGCTTGACCGCGTAGTTGATGACCTCGACGGCGACGAGGAGCTCGATCTGCGCGTCGCCCCAGCTCTTGCCGGCCTCCTTGTGCACGAGCCCGAGCACGTGGTCCTTGTTGTCGACGATCCAGTCGAGCCACGCGAGCAGGAACTTCTTGCGTCCCTCAGGCCCGATCTCCTCCCAGGCAGGCTGGGCGTCTCGGAGGCTCGCCGCCAGGGCCGCGACCTCCGCGGCGCCCATGTCGGTCACCGAGCCGACGATGCTGCCGTCGGCAGGGTTCACGACGTCGACGACGCGACGCTTCGCCGCCTTGGGAACGGGGTGGATGGACTCGTCGGTCGTCGACATAAGAGGAACTCCTCGGGATCGGGGACACCATGACATAGATTATGAGACAGTGAATCTCATTACAAGAGGAAACCGCTTGAACCTTTTGAGACACCGGATGGGTAATATTCTGGAAAGCACACTGCCCAACCGCCGATGGAGCCGACGATGACCGCAGATCCCACCGAGGGGCAGAAGACGAAGCGTCCGCGAGGACGCCCGCGACGCGACATCGACCCGGACGCCGTGGCCGACGCCGTCGCGGAGCTGTTCGCCGAGGGAGGGCTCGAGGCAGTGTCGATCCTGGACACCGCCGAGAAGCTCTCGGTGAGTCGAGCAACGCTCTACCGCACCGTGCCGACGAAGGAGCACCTCGTCGGCATCCTCTTCGAGCGGAGCACAGGCGAGCTCACCGAGTCCGCGCGTGCCATCGTCTCTGACACCGAGGACCCCGCCGACCAACTGCTGGGGCTGGTCCGCCTCCAGGTCGACGCCGCGATCAAGATGCGCCGATACATGCCGGTCTTCTTCGGCGGCGGCGACCTGCCACCCGAAGTCTTCGAGCGGTGGCATGAGTGGAGCCGCTCATATGAGGAGATCTGGGCCGACGTCATTCGTGCGAACGTCGAGACCGGCCAACTGAGCGACGTCGATCCCGCGATCACCGCCCGCCTCCTGCTCGGCGCGTGCATCTGGGTCTCCCGTTGGTACCGACCGAGCGATGTCTACGACGCGGAGGCGATCACGGAAACCGCTGTCTCCCTCACTCAGACACTCCTGGGAGGACCGAGCCGACAGCAATCGTCAGCGCGGCCCACCAAGAAGGCGGCAACTAAGAAGGCATCTGCCCAGAAGAAGACCGGCAGCAAGGCCTCTGGCAAGTCCTGACCGCGACCCGAGCGACCGACGACTCACCGGTCATGCCGCGGTCGTACGCCACGTCAGACGGCCGCACCCTCCGCCGCCAACGAGCGGTGGTAGGTGATGATGCTGCGGTTCATGTTGAATCCCACAGCAGCGACGAGCTCGTCACCCCTGTGGCCCTCGACAAGGAGGGACGGTTTCTCGACATCCTCGGAGACCACCGTCCAACGGTCGGCTGCACGCAGGTAGCCAGCCGACTTGATCTTGACGTTGTACTGGTCGGACCAGAAGGTCGGGACCGAAGCAAGCGCCGCCATCGGAGCCCGATCGGGCACGTCGACAAGAAGGTTTCGCGCGGCGAGATCCGCCATGTCACGCGCGTTCGACCAGTGCTCGATGCAGACCGCGCCGCGACCGTGCGGATGCGGCCACGCGGCGACATCCCCTGCAGCCATGATCTCCGGCACGGGCCGACCAGCTTCGTCCAGGACCGTGCACGTGATGTCGCAGCTCACGACGCCCCCGTCGACGGCCAGGCCCGACCCTTCGAGCCACTCCGAGTTCGGGACGGAGCCGACCGCGATGAGCACGACCGTCGCAGGGAGAACTTCGCCGGAGTCCAGACGGACGCCGGTGACCGTCTCGTCACCCTCAACGGCGGCGACACCAGTGCCGAGCCGGAAGTCGACGCCATGCGCCTCGTGAATCGCGATGGCACGAGCGCCGACGTCCGGCCCCATCACTGGCATCGGGTAGGCCGAGACGCCAACCACGGTGACGTCGGCCCCCTCGTTGCGGAGAGTGGCCGCCACCTCGCACCCAATGAAGCCGGCGCCGATGATGACCACCTTCGCAGCCTCACCGATCGATGCCCGGAACGCGGCGGTGTCCGCGAGGTTGCGCAGCATATGCACCCCGGCATGCGGCAACACCCCAGGCCACTCGCGGGCCCGGCGCCCCGTCGCGATCAGGAGGCCGTCATAGGGGATCTCCTCACCGTCATCCAGGATGACCAGATGTCGGTCCCGGTCCAGGCGAGCGGCGCGGCGACCGAGCTTCCAGATGGCATCGGCGACATCGCCCGCCAGCGCGCACTGTTCCTCCGTGTAGGCGCCGGAGAGCAACTGCTTGGAGAGCGGCGGCCGGTCATAGGGCCGGTCGAGCTCATCGCCGACCACCGTGAGCGACTCGGTATACCCGGCGTCGCGAAGGTCCTGCGCGAAGCGGAAGCCGGCCAGGCCTGCGCCGACAACGACGACGTTGCGCATGTCAGCCCTCGATGAGGATTGCGCTGACCGGACACATGCGGGCGGCCTGTGTGACCGTCGCACGGTGCTCCTCACCGGGATCGGCGAGCAGCAACTGCACCACGTCGTCGTCCTCACCGATGTCGAAGACATCGGGGGCAGCGACGACGCAGTCGCCGTGGACCTCGCACAGATGGGTGTCGACGTTGATCTTCATGTGGGTTCCTCGAGGTAGGGCCGGCTCAGGCCGGGGTCACGGTGACAGGGAGCGAGTAGACGCCGCGCGAGTAGGCGTCGCGGACGTATTCGATCGGCCCTGCCGGTTCGATGCTCGACGTGCGCTGGAAGAGCTCTTCGAAGAGGATCTTCATCTCGAGCGCGGCCACGTGCTGCCCCAAGCACTTGTGGGCACCGCGGCCGAAGCTGACGTGCGGGTTCTCGATGCGATCCGGACGGAACTCGTGCGGGGCCTCGAAGGCGCGCTCGTCGAAGTTGCCGGCAGCAAAGAGCATGGAGACGATGTCTCCTTCCTTGATCTGCTTGCCGTGAAGCTCGTGATCGCGGGTGGCTGTGCGGACCAGGTGGGTGAAGGGCGACGCGATGCGCACCATCTCCTGGATGAGCGTGGACGGGATGTTGTCCTTGCGCTCCCGGACCCAGGCCATCGCCCGCTCGTTGCGCATGAGCTCGTGCATGCCGTGCGACATGGCGGTACGCGTGCTCTCGGCGGCGCCGCTCGCGAGGAGCGCGACGTTGCCCATGATCTCGTCGGGCGACATCAGCGGGTCGCCGCCCTCGCCCGAAGCCACGAGCCGCGACATCACGTCGTCGGCTGGGTTGGCCCGCTTCAGCTCGGCCAGCTCCTCGGAGTAGACCATCAGGTTGCCGATCGCCTCCATCACCTCGTCGAACGAGGCGGTGATCCGGGTGTCGAACGGTGCGGCGAACTTGTCGACCCACCCGAAGAACTTCGACCGGTCCTCCTGCGGGACACCGAGCACGTCCCCGAGCGCCTCCATCGGCATGTTGTGCGCGATGGTCTGCACGAAGTTGAACGTGCCCTTCTCCAGCGCGTCGTCCACGACGTCCTTGGCGTACTTGCGGAACTTGCCGTCCAGCTTGCGGACGAAGCCCGGCGTGAAGCCCTTGGCGAGCACCTGACGCTGCGCACGGTGCCGCTCGCCATCGGTGGTCAGCATCGCCGGCATACCGCCGTTCTTCGGGTCGATCGGAACGACCTGCCAGATGTTGACGTACCCACGGTCGGCCGCATAGAGCTCGGTGTTCCGGTCGACCTCCCAGATGTCCTCGTTCCGGCTGACGACCCACGTCTTGTCGATCAGCATCGGGTCGTCGAGCTCCTGGAGGTAGCACGGTTCCTCGTCACGGAGGTACTGGTACTGGTCCAGGGGCAGACCGAACGTGGTCGGGTCACCGTTGGCGTACGTGTCGTAGTCGAAGACCTTGATGTCAGGCTGGGTCGAGGTGGTGGTCATCGCAATGCCGTCCTTCGCTGGATGTCGTTCAACGCGCGGTAGAGCCGGCGTCGCAGAGGTGGGTCTTCCCGGTATTTTTGAGACTGCCCACTCCATAAAAGATACGGATGGTCTCAAAAAGTGTCAACGACCTGGCCCCAACTCCTTGGTTCGGTTCTCAGGCAGCGCGGCCGATGGACTCGAGGTGCGCGCGGTAGAGCGCGTACGCCGGCTGGAGAGCGGGCACGAGGCCCATCAGCTTGGCCACACCGCCGTCGACCTTGATCTTGCGGCGCGCGAGCGCGACCGGCAGGTTGAGCTGGCCGAGCCAGAACTTGTGGCCGTCTTCGGCCGACATGGTCAGGTCGACCTCGGCTGACTTCCCCTCGGCCTCGTCGCCGACGTACAGGCGCGGCGGATCGACGGTCGCGTCGAGCAGGAAGACTCCGTCCGGGTCGGTGTGGTTGACACGGAACGACGTGTTCGCCGCGACGAACTTGCGGCCGACGACCGGGTCGGTGGTGAGGCTCTGCATGAACGGCGTGAAGACGCTGTACATCTCCTCTGCGGAGCTGAAGACAGTCATGGTGGTTCCCTTCGCTGGGTGGGTGGTGGTCAGATCGGGTCGATAGCGCTGATCAGCCAGTCGCCGTCGACCTCATCGAGGTCGACGTGGAGCCGACTTCCAGTGATCTGGGGGGTCTTGCTGCCGCCCTGCTGAACGGCGACGTTGACGAACACGAGCAGTTCGACGTGGTCACGACTCGACGACTCGACGCCGCTGGCGACCGCGTTCGCCTCGGTGATGAGCTTCGCCTTCTCGGCCTCGGGCCCGAACGTGTCCGAGATCAGCGGCGTGTAGGACTCCATGAAGCCCTTGGTCAACCAGTCGCGCTCGATCTCGAGCTCGTGCTCGATGTCGCGGTAGTCGTAGCTCAGGAGCTCCTCGACGTGCGCGACTCCCGTCGTGCGCGCGTCATCGGCGCTGTCGGCCAAGCTGTCGTGACGGTGGTTGACGACATACATGGCCGCGGCGGCTATCACCAGCACCGCGGCAACGGCGAGAAGCGGCCAGCGCGGGCGCTGCGGGTTCGTCTCGGCGTCGTCTGTGGATCGGTCCTTGGCGGCGGATCGGTCCTTGGCGGGGCGAACGGTCAGTCTTTCCTCGATCTTCGTGTTCACTGTACGAACTCCATTCCCGAGATCAGCCAGTCGTCTCCCGAGCGCTCGAGGTCGACGCTGAAGCGCCACCCGCGAGCCACCGTCTCCTGCCCGCCGCGACCGACGTCGGCGGCACTGGCAACGAGAACGGTGGCCTTGTCACCGTCGAACTTGGAGATCGCCGAGCCCTTGATCTTGCCCTTGGCGGTGATCTTGTCCTCGGTCACCGCGGTGACGAAGTTGGACGAGAAGCCGTTGAACTGTCGCTTGAAGTCGCCACTCAGACGCCCGGTGAGCGAATTCATCGTCTTCTTGACCGTCTTCGGGTCCATCGTGGTCAGGTCGAGAACCTGCGCCTCGGCAGTCTCGACCGCCGCGGCACGGCGATCGTCGTCGCGTTGGGCCGTACGCCACGCGGACGCCTGCCACACGAGGACGCAGAGCCCGAGCACAGCCAGGGCCATCACGGCCGCCACCGGGGCGGCCGGCATCGTGATTCGTCGCATCAGTTCACCAGTCCTTTCAGGAGATCGGTCAGGGTCATGGCGCCTGCTCCTCCACTGCTGAGGAAGGAGCCACCGTCGGTCGACGGCGCCAACACCGAACCGCGGTTCGGCGGAGTTCCGCCGGATGCCTGGGCCTGATGACGTGAGCGCTTCACCGCGCCCTTGTCGAAGACAAGGCCACAGCCCTCAGCCGTTGCGGCTCGCCCACCGTTCGGGCAGGGGGCGTTTCGGGCCCCGCGCGCGGCCAGGTCGCTCTTCGACGGCACCTTGCACCAGTCGTTCTGGGACGGATTCTGCATCGGCGCGATGATCGACGGGTCACGCATCTTGTCGGCGTCCCGGAAGCCGGTCGTGCACGGCGGCGGGTCGACACCGAGCTTGAACCAGAGGTTGGCGAAGCTGCGCTCACCACGCTTTTCGATCGGGACGCTGGAGAGCACGGTGGTGATGATCGCCGGCAGGACGATCAGGACGTGCTCGATGTGGCGCACGTAGACGTTCAGCACCTGGCCGAAGTTCGCGAGGTCGGTCAAGGCCGCAACCACCTCGGGGCTCAACTGGTTGACGAAAGCACCGACTTCACGCATGAACGGGGCACCTGTCCGCACAAGCCCACGCATCTGGGCGTCCGCCCCTTCGACAGCACCCGTCACCGAGCTCAGGCTCTTGGCGTAGGAACGAATCTCGGGATCGAGCCCAGCTTGCGTCTTCAGCACCGGCTCCGCATCCTCGAGCAGCTTGATCGTCTCCGGGAGGTTTTCACTGGCCGCCGCTTGGAAGTCGTGACTGTCAGAGATCAGCTGGCCGAGATCGTCGCCGACGCCGTTGGTCGCCGCACCAGCCTCGTCGACCGCGGTCCTGAGGTCGTCCAGCGGGATCGAGGTCAGGAAGCCGTCCAACGACGTGAGCAACTCGTCGGTTGTCGTGGGGATGCGAGTGCGGTCGACCGGGACCGTGGCGCCTTCGGCGAGGAGCTTGTCCGACTTCCGCTCCGCAAGGGGTACGAAGTTGACGTACTGCTCGCCGATGACCGACGCACTGCGAACCTCCGCGGTCGACTCGACCGGGATATCAGTGCCCTCGTCGATCTCGAGGTGGGCGAGAACGTCTCCGCTGCCGTTCGCCAGCGACACTTTGGTCACCTTGCCGACCTCGACGCCACGATAAGTGACAGACGCCTGCGGGTAGAGGCCTCCCGCGGCCGCGAGCTCGACGTCGACGCCGTAGCGGCCGATGCCGACCTGCTCCGGCAGGCGGACGTAGCTCAAAGCCATCACGACGAGGGTCACGACCGCGATCGCAACGAACACACCGAGCTTGACCTTGGTGATTCGAGTCAGCATCTCAGTCTCCCCCCAGCAGGCCGCCGAGGCCGCCGCCCAAGCCCGACCCCGAGTCGGTGCCGTGGCTCTTGGCACCGCTGTCATCGGATTCCTTGTCGCCCGCCCCAGGATTGAGGGCGCTTTCGCCGGGCTCTGTTCCGGTGCCGCCGAGCAAACCGCCCGTGCCGTTCCCGAGAAGCCCCTCGAGGGAGCCGGCGGTATCGTCCACTGTGCCGACAGGGGCACCGAGGAAGCCGTTGAAGAGTCCGTCTAGCGGCGTTCCACCCAGCCAGTCGCGAGCCAGGTGCTCGGCGCTGACCTCGATCTCCGCGATCAGGTTGATGTAGTCACCTTGGATCGTGCGGTTTCCGGCTCGGACCATGAACGGGTAACCAAGGGCATCGGCGTTACGGGCAAGCACTTCACTGTTCTTCGCCAGCTTGCCGGTCACCGGCCGAAGATTGTCGAGGTTGGTCTGCAGGTCGGCCTTGTTGGCGCCGACGACCCGGTCGGCCGTCTTGCCGAAGCCGTCGACCGCCTCGAGCGCGTCGACCAGCTGGGCGCGGTCGCGCTCGAGGAGCTCGACCCCCTCAGGGACCTCCTCGAGTGCCCTGTCGATCTTGTCCTCGTCCTCCACCACGGTGCGGGACAACTTGTCCAGCTGCACCAGGGTGGTCGCGATGTTGTCGCGCTGGCCGTCGAGCCGTGCGGTGAAGCGGCTGGAGGTACGCATGAAGGACTTGATGTCCCCCTCGCGTCCGCCGAGGGCCGCGTTCAGCTCGTGGGAGATCTCACGGATCTGTGGGAGGCCACCACCGTTGAGCAGCATGGAGCCGGCGGCCAGCACCTCCTCGGTCTCCGGGTAACGACCCGTCCGCTCGAGCCCGATCACGTCCCCGCTCGCGAGGTAGCCGCTCGACCCAGCCGCCGCGCTGGCGTCCTCTGGGTCGGACAGGGCCAGGTACTCGGCACCGAGGAGGCTCTTCTGGGCGACTTTGGCGGTGACGTCGTCGGGGATCTTGGCATCGCCGTCGATACCGATCGTCAACGTCGCCGTCCAGTCCTTCAGCTCGATCTTGCGCACCGAGCCGATCGTCACCTCGTCGTACTTGACCTCGGAGTTCGCGACGAGGTTGGCGGCGTTGTCCAGCTGCACCGTCACCCGATAGCTGTCGTCCCCTCCTCCCTTGGTGAAGGGCAACGAGATGCCGTTCAGTCCGGACCAGGTGCAGCCCGAGGCCGTCACCGTCACTGCGGCGAGCGCAGCCACGGATCGGGCGAGGCGTGGGATTGTCATCATCGCTTTCCTCCGAGCAGATCGTCGACGAGGCCGGGCTCGCTGTTGGACGAGGGCGACTGCTGCTTCTGCTTGCCGCCTGGCTCGATCGACCCTTGTTCACCGGTGCCACCCGACTCCAAGAGACTGGTACCGACGGGCGGGGCGTTCATGGCGAGGTACTGGACGAGCGGGCCGAGCGCCTGCTGGCACGCGACGCGGTCGCCTCCCATTGCGAGCAGCGCGCCACAGATGATCTGGGCCGGGGCCTTGAGGTTGTTGACCGCCAGCTCGCCCGTGATCATGGCGCCGTTGTCACCGCGCGTGTCGAGGATGTTGTAGAAGTTCGACACCGTGGACGGCGCGACCTGCAGCAGGTCGGCGACGCTCTGCCGGTTCTCGGACAGCAGCGACGTGGTCGCGCGGACCTCACGGAGGGTCTTGACCGTGATGTCTCGGTTGTCGACGAGGAACGCGTCGATCTCCTTGAAAGCCCGGTCCAGCCCCTTGAGCGCCCCCACCAGGGCGTCGCTGTCCTCCTCGAGACTGGCTGACACCGTGGCCAACCTCTCGTTGAAGAGACGGACCTGCGTGTCACTGCCCTTGATCGCCTCGATGAAGACCTGGAGGTTCCGGACGGTGGCGAAGAGGTCTCCACTGTTGTCCGACAACGTGCTCATCGCCTCGGACATGTTGCGGATCGTCTGGTTGAGCGATTCTCCGGTGCCGTCGAGGAAGGCGGCGCCCGCCGTGACCAGGTCGCTGGTCGCACCGTTGCGGTTGGCTCCGTTGGGGCCCAGTGCCGTGCTGAGCGAGACGAGCTGGTCCTTGATGTCGTCCCACTCGACAGGGATCGCGGTCCGCGAGATCGGGATCTCATCACCGTCCTCCAGCGACGCTCCCTTCGCCGTCACCGGACCGAGAGCGATCGAGCGTACGGCCACCAGCGACTGCGCGATGACGGCAGCCTTGACGTCGGTCGGGATGTGGACGTCGGGGTCGAGATCCAGAGTGACCTTCACCTGGTCCTTCTGCGGCTCGACAGAGGTCACGCTCCCGACCGGTACTCCCCGCACGGTGACGTCGTCACCCTTGTAGATCCCTTTGAACTGGTCGAAGTACGCCGTCACCTGGATCGTCCCGCCACCCCGGAACGCGAACGCACCGAGGGTGGCAGCGATCAGGGCGAGGAGGATCACTCGCACGGTCAGCCTGGACACCATCACTTGCTCACTTCCTGCTTGATGAGCCCGGAGACGCCGCCCGTGACGAGGTCCTCGGGGGACAGCAGGTTGGCTACGTACGCCTGGAAGAAGGGGCCGCTCGCGACACCCTCACCGAGAGAGCGCGCGTAGACCCCGATGTTCTTGATGGCGTAGTCGAGTGTGTCGCGGTACTCCTTGAGGAGGCTCGCGGTCTTCTTGATCTCGATGAGCGCGGGCTTCAGGCTGTCCTTGTTGTCGCGTACGAAACCGACCATCTGCTGGGTGGCCGCCTCGATGTTGTGGAGCAGGCGCCCGATGATCTCGCGGCGCAGCTCCAGCTCGTGGAAGAGCGCGCTGCCGTCCGAGATGATCGAGGTGATCTCCTTGTTTCGCTCCGCGAGAAGTCCGGAGACGCTGCTCGCCCGCTCGAGGAGTGTGGCGAGCTCCTCGTCACGCGAGCTGAGGGTCTGTGACAGCGCACTGACACCCTTCAACGCGGCCCGATACTCCTCCGGCGTCTCGGCCATGACCGCGCTGATCGACTCGAAGGACTCCGCGAGCTTCTCCGTGTCGATCTCCCCCGTTGCACGGGTGAGCTTGCCGAGCTCCTCGTTCACCGCGAAGCCGGAGTCGGTGCGGCTGCGAGGGATGTGCCGGACGTCGCCGTGCCCGGACGGGTCGAGCTCGAGGTACTTGGCACCGAGAGCGTTGTCCGCCTTGACACGCGCCCGGCTGGTGTCTCCGAGCTCGATGTCACCGACGCCGAACGTGACGTCGACGTGGTCGGCGGCGAGCTCGACCTTCTTGACCTCCCCCACGGCGATGCCCGCGACCCGGACGTCGTCGCCCGCACGGAGGCCGCCGGCTTCGGAGAAGTCCGCGGTGCCGGTCGCGTGGCCGACGAGGTCAGCGATCTTGCCGATGTTGAGAGCACCCGCCATCAGGAGGGCGGTGATCGTGAGACCAACCACCCCGATCAGGCCGAGGTCCATCTCGCTGAACGCCGTGCGGATCTTCTTGGGCTTGGTTCGGGTCCTCATCGCTTCTTTCCTCCGCATCGGCCGGTGTTGTCGATGACCCACGGCGTATAGACGTCGAGCTCGTTCCCAGGGAGATCGACCTTCACCTTCGCTCCGCACAGATAGAAGTTGTAGATGGAGCCGTAGGCACCCAGGCGGGCGAGCTTCCGGCCGAACTCCGGGTAGGTCTCGAGGACCTCGCGGATGTCGTCGGCGTTCGCGTTGATATCGCCGGCAAGCTTGCCGAGGTTGTCGACGTTGGCCTTGACCCCCGGACGGGTTCGCCGGAGGAGGTCTTCTGTCTGCGCCGCAGCCTTGCTCACCGAGGCGAGCGAAGAGCCGATCACGACACGATCCTTCGCGAAACCGTCCATGAGCTGGGCGAGACCGACGATGAGCTGGTCGAACTCCTTGCGGTGGCCGTCCAGGACCGCCAGTGCCTTCGAGAGGTTCGTGATCGTCTCGCCGATGATCTCGTCGCGTTCGGCGAGACGACCGGTGAACCTCGCGACGTCGCTCAGCATCGCCTCGACCGAGCCGGCCTGGCCCTGCGTGACGGCGATGATGTTCTCAGCGAGGTCGTTCATCTCCCTCGGGTCCAGGCCACGCATCAGCGGGTCGAACCCGGCGAAGAACTGGTCAAGGTCCAGCGCCGCCTTGGTCATCTTCAGCGGGATGGTCGCCCCTCCCTCCAGCGGCTCGGCACCTCGCGACTTCCCCGGCTCGAGGTCGAGGTAACGGTCGCCGGTCAAGTTCGCGTAGCGGATACGGGCCATCGTGGCCTTGGTCAGATCGACACTGTCCTCGACGACGAACGTGACCAGCGCGGTGTTGCCCTTGCCGACCTCGACCTTCTTGACCGAGCCGATCGCCACGCCGTTGCCGCGGACATCGCTGCCGCCCTGGAGGCCAGAGGCGTTCGTGAACATCGCCTTGAACTCGTTGCTCGGGCCGATCCGCATGCGGCCGAAGACCACGCCCACGGCCGCGATGAGCAAGGACATCGTGCCGACGAAGATCAGCACCTTGATCAGTGGAATCGCGTTGAGTCTCATTTCTCGATCCCTTCGAGGAATGCCTTCTTGCCGTCCTTGCCGAGCCAGTCAGCAAGCAGGTCGCCATAGAGATTGATCGGCTGCTCGCCAGGATGGGCGAGCTTGTCGGTCTGTTCGTCGGAGTAGATGCCCAGCGAACCGTCGTCGAAGCGCACCCGGGGAGGCGTCGGGTTCTTCTTGGTCGCCAGTGGGTAGCAGGCCGGGCCGCCGCCTTCGATGAGCTTCGGCGCGTACTTCTTCATCGAGTACTTCTCCTGGCCGGGCAGGAATCCGACGCTCGCGTAGAAGTAGAACTCGTCCGGGTTCTCGTGACCGAAGAAGTTGTTGAACACCTTCCGGTGCTCGTCGAGCCCCTTGATCACGCAGTCGTACTCAGGCACGTACTTCTTCGCCAGGCCGGTGACCGGCAGCCACTCACGGTTGAACGCGCGCAGCGGAGCCTCCACGGCCAGCAGGAACTTGCGGGCGGCATCAGCGCCGTCCACGGCGCCGGCAAGTAGGCCGGTGAACTCGTCACCGTTCGCGACCAGCGTGTGGCTTGTCGTGGCGAGGTTGTCGGCGCTGTCGATCAGGGCCGGCGCAGCTGCGGAGTAGGTGCCCAGGACGGCCGGCGAGGTCTCGAGAACGTACTCGAGGGCGTCTAGGTGCGGCTCCATGCGCTTGAGATAGGCGTTCCACTCGGTGAAGAACTGCCCGAACTCGTTGCCACGTCCACGCAGCGCCGTCGAGATGGAGGCGAGAGTGGTGTTGAGCGTCGCCGGATCGACCGCACTGAGCACTTCCAATCCACGTTCGAAGACATCGTTGACCTCGATGGTCACCTCGTTGGCATTGATCGTGTCTCCGGCGGAGATCGCCTGCTCGGCGGGCACGTCGGGGAGGCTGAGGTCGATGAACTTGGAGCCGAAGACCGTCGTGCCCTTGATGCTGGCCAGCACATTCGCCGGCACCTGGTCCACCTTGTCTCCGTCGATCGCGAGCTCGATCTCGACGTTTCCGTCGTCCCCGAGCTTGGTGTCACGAACCTCGCCCACCGCCACACCCGAGAGACGTACGCGCGCGCCCTTGTCGAGTAGCAGGCCCGCGCGATCGGAGGCCACCGTCACGGGCACGGTGTCGGCAAACACCTTCAGGTAGGTCGCGATGAGGATCCCGCAGACCGTCAGGATGACGACGAGCCCGGCCAGACCCATGAGCTGGGTCATCGTGCGGTTCGTCTCGAATTCGTTGGACACCTCAGATCACCCCGTGATGTTGAGCGAGTGCGACGTGCCGTAGAGCGCGAAGCTCAGCAGCATGTCTGCGAACAGGATCGAGATGAGCGAAAGCCGCACAGCGCTACCGACGGCGCGCCCGACTCCAGCGGGGCCACCCTTGGCGTTGTAGCCGTAGTAGCAACAGATCGCCATGATCACGACCGCCATGCACATGACCTTCACGACCGACAACACGATGTCCGAGGGGATGAGGAACGTGTTGAAGTAGTGCTGATAGGCACCGCTCGACTGCCCGAAGGCCACGGTGACCACGAGCCGGGTGGCTGCATAGGAGGCGAGGAGCGACACGGCGTACAACGGGACGATCGAGACCAGACCCGCAACGATGCGCGTGCTCACCAGGAAGCGCACCGAGTGGATCGACATCACCTCGAGAGCGTCGATCTCCTCACTCACCCGCATGGCACCGAGCTGGGCGGTGAAGCCCGCACCGACAGTCGCGGTCAGCGCGATACCAGCCAGAGCCGGCGCCGCCAGGCGCGTGTTGATGTAGGCGGAGACGAAGCCGCTGAGCGCCTCGACTCCGATGTTGCTGAGCTGCGAGTAGCCCTGCAGGCCCAGCTCGATACCGGCGAAGGCGGTCAGGAAGGAGACCACCACGACGGTGCCGCCCACGAGCGCGAGTGCGCCACTGCCGAACGCCACGGTCGAGATGAGCCGGAGCACCTCGCGGCGGTACGTAGTGACCGCATGCGGGATGCCGGCGATCGCACCGATGTAGAACCGGACGTGTTCGCCGCTGTCGAGGAGGATCCGCCCCGGAGCTGTCACGACCCTCTTCGCGAAGGCCACCTGATTCGCACGCAGCTGTTTACTCAGACTGGCGCGCTCTTCGGACATCGAGACCGCAGACATTTCAGCCTCCCAGCTGGAGATAGACCGTCGTGACGGTCGAGTTGATGACCAGGAGGACCATGAGCGTGAAGACGACGGTCTGGTTGACCGCCTCCCCGACACCCTTGGGGCCGCCCTTGGCGTTCATGCCGAGATGGCAGGAGACGAGAGCCGCGGCGACGCCGAACAGCGCGGTCTTGATCAGCGCGGTGACGAAGGAGCCGAAGCCGGTGACCAACGTCAGGTTCGACACGAAGAGTCCGGGGCTGGCTCCTCCGAGCGTGACAGCGAAGACATAGGTGCCGAGCAGACCGACGACGCAGACGACGCCGTAGAGACAGAGAGACACGACGACGAACGCAAGGATCCGGGGCGCGACGAGACGCTGCATCGGATCGAGCCCGAGCACCTCCATGGCGTCCAGCTCCTCGCGGATCTTCCGCGAGCCGAGGTCGGCACAGACGGCGGTGGCACCGGCGCCGGCGACGACGAGAACACTGCAGAAGGGCCCGAGCTCCTGGATGACGACCAGTCCCGCACCCGCACCTGAGAGGTCGGTCGCGCCGATCTCCATGAGCAGCTGATTGATGAAGAACTGGACGACCACCGTAAACGGGATCGTGACGAAGATCGCCGGGAGGAAGGAGACACTTGCGATGAACAGCGTCTGCTCCAAGAACTCACCGGTCGCGAACGGCCTGCGGAACATCGCCCGCAGCGAGTCTCCGGCCAAAGCGAAGAACTGCCCCAGTGGGATAAGCTTCGCGCGAATCCGAGCGGCGGTCATGCGTCACCTCCTAGTCAGGTGCATTTATGAGACGGTGTGCCTCACATTAAACGAGCAAATGTGACGTTGGCTACGGTCGGCACCCAAAGAATCTCCTTTTTTTGAGATTCAGTGCCCGAAAACAGGCTGGGCCTCAGAACCGCGATGGGCGAAGGCCGTACGTGGCCGAGATGATGTCGCGCTGGATCTCGTTCGCTCCGGCGTAGATCGTCGACGGAATGGCGACCCGCAGGTGACGCTCCATGTCGAACTCCAGCGTGTAGCCGTAGCCGCCCATCATCTGGACACCCTCCAGAGCGACGTGCTTCGCAGTCTCGGTGACCTTGACCTTCGCCATCGAGGTCGCCCGGACGAGCTCCTCGGGCGGGGCCGTGCTCGCAGCGACCTTGCGCGTGGTGTCGTAGGTGAGGGCGCGTGCGGCCTCGATATCGATCGCCAGGTCGGCGATCCTGTGCCGGAGTGCCTGGAAGGACCCGATCGGCGCACCGAACTGCTCGCGCTGCTTGACGTAGGCCAGCAGGTCGTCGAAGGCACGCTGCGCCATGCCGAGCCCCTGGGCCGCACAGACGATGCGCTCGCCATTGAGGCCGGCCATCACCTGCCGCCAGGCGCGACCCTCCTCGCCCACGACCGCCAAGGCAGGAACGACGACGTCCGTGAAGAAGAGGTCGTTGACCTCCGCACCGCCACCCATCGTGCCGATGGGGCGGATCTCCAGCCCCGGAGCATCGGCCGGGACCTCGAACATGGTCAGCCCGTCGTGCGGGCGGTCGCCGCGGCCCGTTCGGGCGACCAGGAGAATCCGGTCGGCGAACTGGGCGTCAGAGCACCACGTCTTCTGACCGGTGATGCGGAACTTGTCGCCGTCGCGCTCGGCCTTGCACGCAATCGCGGCTGCATCCGAGCCCGCCCCCGGCTCAGAGATGCTGATCGACATGACCGCACCCGAACAGATCGCACCCAGGACGGAGGCCTTCTGCTCGTCGGTCGCATAGCGCTTGTAGACACCGGCGACTGTGTGGGACGTACCGGCACCATGCACCGGCACCATGCCACGCCACAGCTCCTCGAAGAGGATCACCTGTTCGGCGATCCCCCCGCCGCTACCGCCGAACTCCTCAGGGATCGAGACTCCGAGGTAGCCCGACTCCGCGAGCTTGCGATAGATGCCTTCATGGTGCTGTTCCCGACCGTTGTCGGTGAGCTTGTCGCGCTGCTCGCGGGTGCCGCACTCCTTGGCCGCGAAGTTGCGCACCGCCTTGGCGAACTCAACCTGCTCCTCAGTGAAACCGGGCGTATCCATCTTTCAGCTCCTCTGTCGTTGTCATCGTCCGGACCAGCGGGGATCGCGCCGCTCGACGAAGGCGTTCATGCCCTCGACACGGTCTTCACAGGCGAACGCGAGCTCCATGAGCTTCCGTTCGGCGAGCATCCCCAGCTGGATCGGTCCTTCGTCGGCCGCGAGCACGGCACGCTTGGCGAGACGGGTCGCCAACGGCGGGCCAGCAGCCACCTCGCGCGCGAGCTCGATCGCACCCGAGCGCCACTCAGCCGGGCCCACCACACGATTGACGAACCCGAGGCCACGCGCCTCCTCCGCCTTGACCGGGCGCCCCGTCAGCACGAGCTCCATGGCGACGTGCTTGCCCAGGGTGCGTGCGAGCCGCTGAGTCCCTCCGCCCCCAGGCATGATGCCGACCTTGATCTCCGCCTGAGAGAAGACCGTCGTCTCGGATGCGACAACGAGGTCGCACGCGAGCGCGAGCTCGCACCCGCCACCGAACGCATAACCGGAGACCGCCGCTACGAGCGGCACCTCGATCTCGCGAAGGCGCATCCAGAACCGGCTCGCAGACGCGGCCAGCACGTCGGCAACGGTCCTTCGAGCCATGCCCTTGATGTCGGCACCGGCAACGAAGACGTTGTCGTGACCGGCGATCACCACGGCGCCGACGGCGGGGTCGGAGTCGAGGTCACGGAGCACGTCGATGAGCCGATCCATCATCTGGGTCGAGAGGGCGTTCATCTCCTCGCGCCGATTCAGCTGGACGACGACGACGCCCTGGTGGCGCTCGATCAGGACAAGGTCAACGTCAGCGGAAGACGTCGTCGCGTCGGACATCGGCATCCCGTTCGATCGTGCCGGCAATGCGGCGCGGACTTGTTTTTGAACCTAACCGTCTCAATACTATGAGGGCAGTGGGATGGCCGTCAACAGACCGACAGGACAGCCAAGCCCGACGACGTAGACAGACAGGGAGTGACCCACGATGCTGAAGCGAACGGTCTTCAACGAGGAGCACGAGGCACTTCGGGCACGAGTCCGGCAATACCTCACAGACCACGTGGTGCCGGACTACCCCGACTGGATCCAGGCAGGAAAGCCCTCCCAGGAGTTCTGGCGGGCGATGGGTGACCTCGGCGTTTTGGGCATCGGCGCCCCCGTCGAGCACGGCGGCCTCGAGGGCACCGACTTCCGGCACAGCGCCGTCGTCACCGAGGAGATCCAGCGCCTCGGCCTCGCCATCGGCGGGCTTCGAGTGCACACCGACATCTGCATGCCCTACCTGGCGAGCTACGCGACCGAGGCACAGAAACAGCATTGGCTGCCGCGCCTGTGTGCCGGCGAGTGCGTCGTGGCACTGGGCCTCTCCGAGCCCGGCGCAGGGTCGGACCTGAAGGCGATGTCGACGCGCGCCGAGCGGCGCGGCGACGTCTACGTCGTCAATGGCGCCAAGACGTTCATCTCGAACGGCGCAGCTGCCGACCTCGTCATTCTCGCCGTCAAGACCGCACCCGAGCTCGGCCGCAAGGGGATCAGCCTGCTCCTGGTCGACTCCTCGACACCCGGCTTCCAGCGCGGGCGCAAGCTCGACAAGCTCGGCCTCGCGTCACAGGACCTCGCCGAGCTCGCCTTCACCGACATGGAGGTCCCGGTCAGCTGCCTGCTCGGCGAGGAGAACCGCGGCTTCGAATACCTCACCGCGAACCTCGCTCACGAGCGTCTCTCCATCGCCGTGAACTCCCAGGCCGCGGCTGTCGCCGCTCTCGACTGGACGATCGAGGCACTGCGCGGCACCGACCCCGACCAGGACGCGAAGTTCACGCTGGCCGCATGCGCGACCGAGGTCGCCGCCGGCCAGGCGCTCGTCGACCAGTCGATCAATCAGCACGTCGCCGGCGAGCTCGCTGTGGCCGATGCAGCCCTTCTCAAGCTCTTCTGCACCGAGCTCCAAGGCCGCGTCATCGATCGCTGCCTGTCGCTGCACGACCCCGCCATGGCGTACCGGGCCGATTCGCGGATCGGTCACGCCTATCTTGACGGCAGGGTCAGCCGGATCTACGCCGGCTCGAGCGAGATCATGAAGGTCATCGTCAGCCAGAACCTCGGCCTCTGACCGACACGAGCGCGACATCCTCGGCAGAGGGTGTCGCGCTCGTTGACTTCAGGCGGGCCGCACAACGTGCGGCAGCGGTTCAACCCAGCGCGGCCAGCAGTGCCGCGTCGAACTCCTCGGCCGCCTCGAACATCGGGTAGTGCCCGCAGCCCGGCAGTGTGACCAGGCGCGAGTCCGCCAGCCTCTCCACGAGCCAGCGGGCACCGCGGGCGGAATGAACCGGGTCGTCCTCACCGATGACCTCCACCACCGGATGCCGGACCTTCTCGATGTCGTCGACCAGGTCGGTCTCCAGCATCGAGCGATAGCACTCGATGGTCGCCCAGGACGGCATCATCAGCGACTGCGCGGTCATCCACTCGAGCACACCCGGGCGAGGCTCCGTACCGAACCCGCCCTGGATCGCCGCACGGCGCGCGGTGAAACGGTTCTCGAGCTCGACAGCAATGAGGCCGGGGAGCATCTGCTCGGGCGGGAGACCGAAGGGGAACGCCTCGCTGCGGCTCGCCCGGACGGCGTTCGAGCCGACCAGCACCAGTCGCGCGACACGCTCGGGCCGGGTCGCAGCGACCCGGAACGCGACCTGTCCCCCGAAGGACCATCCGACCAGGTCCGCCCGGTCGACCTTCACTGCATCGAGGACGGCCACGAGGTCGGCAGCAAGCTGGTCCACCTCGTAGCCGCGCAAGGGTTTGTCGGACCTGCCATGGCCGCGCTGGTCGTACGCGATCACCCGGCGACCTGCCTCAGCCAGCGTACGAACCTGGCGGTCCCACGCCTCGTGTGTCTGACCGAAGCCCGCCACAAGAACGACAGGGTCTCCCTCCCCGAGATCCTGCACGAACAGATGCACGCCCGGCTCGACCTCGATCATGGTCATACCTTGGCCTCCCCGGCCGTACGCCGGACCGGACCGACCGCCATCGTGCCCATGGCGGTGCAGCACCGCTGCCCCTTCGCGTTGCGAACGATGACCTCGATCGCCTGGATCACATTGCCGCCGCCGATAGCCACCGCATCCATCGTGATCTCCGGGAACGCCGGCGCGTGGTACTGGACCTGGAGGTTCGCCGTCACCGGGGTGGCGCCGGTCGGCGTGACCCGGGCCGAGAGGGCGCCCATCGCCTGGTCGACAGCAAGGGCGACGACCCCGCCGTTCACCGCACCGTTCGGATTCAGCGGGAAGAGCGTCTCGTCCAGACCGAACCGCGCCTTCCTCTCCCCCATCTCCACACAGCGAAGACCGCTCGCGAGAAAGGTCGGATAGGAGTTCACCCAGTCGCGCCAGGCGACATCGGGGTCTTCGTGGGCAGGGATCGCCGCCATGCGGGTCTGGGTGTCCATCCGGAAGTCCTTCTGGCGAACCGAGCCGCCATTGCTTATTGAGCCTTGTCGTCGCAATAATAGCAACGCGAAGCCCCCCGGACCAGTGAGCGAAGGAAACCCATGAGCACCTACACCACCATCCGCGTCAGCACGGACCCTCGAGGCCTGTGCGAGATCCAGCTGGCCAGGCCCGAGCTGCTCAACCGCTTCGACCCCGACCTCCACCACGAGCTGACCAGAGCACTCCGCGATCTCGCCACAGACCCCGATATTCGTGCGATCGTCCTCACCTCCACCGGCAAGGCGTTCTCGGCCGGCGGCGACTTCGAGCTCATGGAACAGGCGAACAAGGATGCGGCCACGCGCCGCGAGATCATCGCCGACGCACGTCGCCTCCTGGACGCGTTCATCGAGCTGCCCCAGCCCGTCGTAGTGGCCGTGCAGGGTGCCGCTATCGGCCTCGGGGCGACCGTGGCCATGCTGTGCGACGCTGTTGTCGCCACACGCACGGCCGTCCTGGCCGACACCCACGTCGCCATCGGTCTCGTGGCCGGAGACGGTGGTTGTCTCGTCTGGCCCGAGGCACTCGGGATGACCCGTGCCCGGCGCCACCTGCTCACCGGCGACCCGTTGGACGCAGGCACGGCCTTCACGCTCGGCGTCGTGACAGACCTGGTGGACACCCCGGACGAGGCCTCCGCCACCGCCCGCGAGATCGCCGGACGGATCGCGTCACTAGCACCCCTGGCGGTGCAGGGAACCAAGCGTGCACTCAACAGCCGCTCGCAGCTGCGCGCCCTCGAGGTGGTCGACCTCGCGCTCTCCCTGGAGGAGCAGACGCTCGGTTCCGAGGACCTGATGGAGGGCGTGAACGCCTTCCGACAGAAGCGAACCCCGGAGTTCCGCGGCCGCTGACCCCGGGGATCCTCGGCCGCGAGACCCGCCTGGTCAACGTGCGTACGCCCTCAACGGCGGTTCCGTGCGACTCTTGTGCGCACCCACGAGATTGAACGGCGACGCACCCGAGACCAGGTAGGGGAACGCGGTCAGCACGTGCGGCGCGGCGATCGGGTCGAGTCCGGGGATCACCAGCTGGGCGCAGGTCGTCGAGGAGACCCGCGACGCGCGGGCCGGACCGCGGTGGGTGATCGCGTCCATGACCAGCGCGAAACCGACCGGGTCGGTGGAGCCGATGAGCACGTGGTCGGCCGGGTTCACAGGACACACCTGCTGGAGCGCGATGTTGGCGATCTGGCCCTGTCCGGTGCGCAGCGGCGAGGTCCCACGTGCCCCGGCCGGCGTGGAGAGCTCGTCATACCGGGTGTAGATCTGGGAATAGGAGCTGCCGCTGTGGGTCTCGACCGGGTGGTTCAACGCGCGCAGGAACCGCGACCCCGGACGCAGCTGCCAGGCGGCTGGCACGCACTCCGCGCTGCAGGTCCCGAGGTCCCTGATGATCTTGGTGCCGTGGTTGGCAGGGGCCAGGCCGATCATGTCGGCGACCCTGCCTCGCACGTCGGGCCAGAACTTGAGTGCCCAGCGCGGGATCACCCCGCCCTGGCTGTGGCCGACGATCGCGATCCGACGACCGGCCACGCGGTGCATCCGGCGAACGGCGAAGACGATGTATTCGGCGGCGACCTGGATGTCGCCGAGCGTGTGGTCGGGCATCGTCACCGTGCACCACGGCACGTGTCGCGCGGTCAGCGCGGGCTCATAGTTCCAGCTGTACTGCTCGTGCGGCGTCGCACCGGTGCCGGCGACGAGCAGGACCGGCTCGTGCCGGGCGTTTCTCAGCCCGCCGCTGCAGTGCAGGGCGGCGGCGAGCACACTCTTCGGCGTACGCAACGCCGGGGGGTGCCGTCGTCCTGCGCAGCAGCCGGCGCCTGGAAGGACAGTAGTGCGAGCACACCGAGAACGAGCCCGACGAGCACCGCGACGATCCGGGCATCGACCCAGCGGGGTCTGTCCATGTCCACCTCCGCGTCGCGGGTTGCCGGGCTGGTTACCGCCGGACGGGCGAGGGTCGAATCGTCCGCCCGGCGGAGTCTGTGTCCTACAGGCCGATCGCGTCGGCCAGGACATGGCGCGGCTCGCGCCCCGTGGCCGCGCGGGTTCGTAGGAACCGCGCGTCGCCGAAGGCCCACGCGATGGGGTACTCGCGCATGTAGCCATAGCCGCCGTGCAGCTGCATACCGAGGTCGACGGCACCGTCATGGACCCGGCCGGCGACGAGTGTCGCCGCTGCTGCGGTCGGACCGTCGAGCGTCGCGTCGGCGAGCGCCCCGAGCGCCCGATCGACGAGAGCGCCGGCAGCGGCGAGGTCGGCGCCGAGCTCACCGAGCCGACACCGGGTGTTCTCGAACTCGGCGATCGGACGACCGAAGACCTTGCGCTCGCGCACGTAGTCGGTCGCAAGCGCTAGGGCAGCTCGGGCTCCCGCGGCCGCGACGACCCCGGACCAGAGGTCGAGATCCCGTCGGACGCTCAACGCGTCGGGGAGCCGGACATACGCCGCGGCGTCCTGGGCGACCTCGACATCAGCAGCACCAGCGTCGGCGCCACCGAGCAAGGCCACCGGCGTCACGTACGCCTGCTCCCCCGTGACCACGGCGGCCTCCTCCGACCCCGGGGTCAACGCCACGAAGCAGGTGGCCCGGCGACCGGCGGGAATCGACCGGGCCACGCTGCCGGCCAGGTTCATAGGGACGACGAGGCCCTCTCCTGCTGCAGCCGTCGACAACCAGGCGTCGCGCTCCTGACTGGGATCCAGACGCAGGAGTGCCGGTACGCCGACACCAGCGTGCCCAGCGACCGCCTGCGCGATCCCCAGAGCTCCGATGCCTGACAGCTCCTCGACGAGGACCGCGGGAAAACGAGGGTCCTCGATCCCCCCGCCACCGAGCTCCTCGGGGACTGCCGTCCCCAGGAAGCCCTGCTCCCCCAGTGCGCGGTAGAGCTCGGCCGGCGCCCCGCCCGACGAGCGCCACTCGTCAAGGTGGGGCGACACCTCCGCGGCCAGGAAACGACGGACCGACTCCCGGAAGTCCGCGTGGTCCTCGTCGAAGATCAGGCGACCCAACAGCGCCATCGTCAGGCCCGCTGGTCGAATCGGCGCCCGAGGTACTCGGACACGATGCGCGTACGTTGGATCGTCGGCGTGCCACCGGCGATGGCCCAGCCGACGGCGTCGCGGTGCATGCGCTCGATCTCGTACTCCTCCGCATACCCATAGCCCCCGTGGAGCTGGATCGCCAGGTCGGTGACCTTCTTGACCATCTCGTTCGCGAAGCACTTCGCCAGCGACGCGTCGATCTGCTTCGGAGCACCGTCGCCGGCGGCCTCGGCGGCACGCCAGATCAGCAGTCGTGCGATGTCGACCTGCGAGATCATGTCGGCGAGCAGGACCTGGTTGGCCTGGAACTCGATGATGTCCTTGCCGAACTGCTGACGCTCCTGGACGTACTTCGCTGTGCGGTCGAGGGCCTCCTGTGCGATGGCAAGGCACATGGTGCTGTTGCCGAGACGCTCGATGGAGAACGCGGTGAAGAGCTTGTTGAAGCCACCCTCCGGGATGATCACGTTCTCCAGGGGCACGCGGACGTTGTCGAAGAACATGTCCGCCGACCCCACACCGCGGTGGCCCATCAGGTGCTCCTGAGGGCCGAAGGTCAGGCCAGGGGTCTCCTTGTCGACGACGACTGCGCCCATGCCCTTGCCGCCGGGGGTGTCGCTGAACCGGACGTAGACGAGGTACTGCTCGGCAACACCGCCGCCCGAGCACCAGCGCTTCACGCCGTTGATGACGACCTCGTCCCCATCGATCCGGGCTCGGGTCTTGACGTCGGTGGCCGCGGAGCCGGCGTCGGGCTCGGAGATGCTGATCGCGATGATCTTCTCTCCGCTCGTGACCGGCGGGAGGAACTTCTGCTTCTGCTCCTCGGTGCCGAAGAGGTGGATGACACGCGCCGGACCGGCCGAGGCCTCGAACAGGGGCCATGCCGCGAGGGTGTTCGCCTTGGCGAACTCCTCCTGGACGATCAGCGCGTCGATCAGCGGACGGCCACCGCCGCCGTACTCCTCGGGAAGGGCGAGAGCGAGCAGGCCGAGCTCGGCCAGCTTCTTCCTCTCCTCACGCGGGAAGTGCGTACGCTCGCGGTCCATCTCACGCGCAAGTGGCGCATACAGGTCGCGCGCGACCTTGCGGGACAGCTTCTGCAGCTCCTGCTGCTCCTCGTTGAGGTCGAACATCGTGTGGGTCCTATCTGCTCGTCAGAAACGCTCGATGATGGTGGCGTTGGCCATGCCGCCGGCCTCGCACATGGTCTGGAGGCCGTAGCGGCCGCCAGAGGCCTCGAGGGCGTTGAGCATGGTGGCCATGAGACGCGCACCCGAACCGCCCAGCGGGTGCCCGAGGGCGATCGCACCACCGTGCGGGTTGAGGCGCGACTCGTCGGCACCGAAGTGCTGCGCCCACGCGAGAGGCACCGGAGCGAAGGCCTCGTTCACCTCGTAGTGGTCGATCTGGTCCAAGGTGAGCCCGGAGCGCTTGAGTGCCTTCTCGGTGGCGGGGATCGGGCCGGTGAGCATCCGGATCGGGTCGTCGCCGGCGACGGCCATGGTGTGGATGCGGGCACGCGGGGCCAGGCCGAGCTCCTTGGCGCGCTCCTCGGACATGATGAGGATCGCGGCGGCGCCGTCGGTGAGCTGGGAGGAGTTGCCCGGCGTGATCTTCCACTCATCGATCTCCGGGAAGCGCGCGCGGTATTCGTCGGTGGCGAAGACCGTCGGAAGGCCCGCGAGGCCCTCGACGGTGGTGCCGGGGCGCGGGGTCTCGTCGGCGCTCACCACGGTGCCGTCGGGCAGCGTGACGTCGACGATCTCGGGGCTGGCGTCCGCGGCGACGGCGAGCTCGTGCGACCGAGCCGAGAACTCGTCCAGGCGGGCACGCGAGAGGTTGTACTGGTGGGCGATGATCTCGGCCGAGACACCCTGCGGGACGAGACCCGGCGCATACCGCTCCCCCACGCCGGGCCCGAACGGGTCCATGCCGATCCGCCCGGCACCCATCGGGATCCGGCTCATCGACTCGACGCCGGAGGCGACCACGATGTCCTGGACGTCGGAGATGATGCCTTGAGCGGCGAACTCGACGGCCTGCTGGCTGGAGCCGCAGGCACGGTGGATCGCCACCGAGGGCACCGATTCCGGGAGGCCGGCAGAGAGCCACGCCCAACGACCGATCGGACCGGACTGCTCCCCGACCTGGCTCACGCAGCCGGTGATGACATCGTCGACCAGGACCGGGTCGATCCCGCTGCGGTCGATCAACTGGCGCATCACCTGGCCCAGAAGGTCAGCCGGGTGCAGCGGCGAGAGGACACCACCGGGCTTGCCGTCCTTGGCGGGCTTGCCACGCCCGAGGGGCGAGCGGATGGCGTCGACGATGACGGCTGAGCGCTTCATGCGGTATCTCCTTGAGATTCGGCCGGTCAGGCCGGGTGGGTGGTACGGAACAGCGACGCGCAGGCCTCGGTGTCCCAGTAGTAGGCGCGTACTTCCTTGACCAGGCCTCCCTCGAAGGTCCAGAGCTCGAGCGCGCCCGACGGGATCGTCGACTCGCCGACCCTGAAGTCGAAGGTCACCTGTGCCGCAACCTGGTCACCGCCGTCGACGACGGAGACGACCTCGAGGCCCTCAGGGCCCAGCGTCGAAGAACCGGCGGTGAGCCCGGCAAAGACCTTGCGAAGCGTCCGTACGCCCTCGACCCTGCCGCCGTAGGGCAGCCCAGCGGGCCATTCGACGGCGGCGTCCTCGTGGAAGGACGCGGCCAACAGGTCGGCGAGCGCCGTGGCGTCCTTGCCGGCCGCGGCGGCATAGAAGGTTCGGACGACCTCGAGCGGGCTGACAGCCATGGTTCCTCGATCCAGTCAGGGTTTTTGATCCGGCATGTCTCAGAATACTCAGGACCGGCGGCCGGGGTCAAAGCCGTCCCATCACGCAGCCAGTGCCAGAACCTCGTCGAGGCCCTTCTGCAAGCAGTCCCACAGCACGTCCGTGTCACCGAAGACGTCACCGTCGACGTTCACCCCGATGCAGCAGACGCCCTCGTGCGTGCAGAGCGCAGCACACATCGAAGTGCCCGGAAGCGGACCGAACACGAACATCCGCTCGAACGGAGCCCCCGCGAAGTACGTCGGACGAGGGACACCCAGCCAGCTGGACGTGGTGAGCGTGGCCCCTGAGTTCAGTGCCTGGATGGCAGCCGTCACCAGGCCCGATGGCGCCAGGTTCATCAACGGCGTGACCTTGCCGAGGAAGTCGAGCGCCGGCTCCGCCCGAACCCGCTCGACCCGCTCGTGCATGACCTGGATCCGCTCCGCAGCCTCGGCGACACCGGACGGGGCGGAGAAGAAGGCGCCCGTGAATCGGTTCCCGCCCATCGGGTCGTCATCCCTGCGCACTGAGACCGGCATCGAGATCGGGACGTCGCCGAGTGCGGCACCGTGACGGTCGTGATAGATCCGCAACCCGCCAAGGATCGCCGACACGAACGCGTCGTTGACCGTGCCACCGGCCGACTTGGCCGCGCTCTTCAGGTCCGTCAGATCGCACTCCAGCGACCCGAAACGCCATTTCGACCGCGGCCCAGGCCGCAGCAGGTCGCTCGCCGCGCGCGGGGGTGGTGCCGCAACACGCGGTAACGAGGAGACGTAGGACTGACCACGGCGCACCGAGTCGACCGGGCCGGCCTTCACCTTCTGCACGGCCGCCGCGCCCCCGCGGAGCAGCTGACGGACACCTGAGGCCTGCCACTCGAACCCGCGACGGACCGCGGCAAGGCGGGAGATCGAGGGGCGCTCGCCTGCAGGCCGGACGCTGCTCGGACCCTGGTCGGGCATGTGGTCGAGGACCCGCGAGAACAGCTGGGTCGCCGCCGCACCGTCCATGAGGACGTGGTGGCTCTGGAGCAAGTACGCCGATCGGCCGCCCGTCAGCCCCTCGACGAAGATCGCCGTCCACGGCGGTCGCCGCCTGTCGAGCGGGGTGACCCCCAACCGTTGGGCCACCTCGAGCAGCTGCTCCATCGAGCCAGGCCCCGGGAGGCGTGCCCGGCGGAGGTGGTAGTCGAGGTCGAAGTCCTCATCGGTCGTCCAGACCGGCGGACCGGTCGGCACCAGCGGCTCCACGACCTTCTCGCGAAAGCGGGGAACGACGGCGATACCCCATTCATGAGCTCTGCGAACCCGCTCCCACGAGGGGCTGCCGCCCAGCATCATGACGACGACCCCCGTCCAGGAGTCCGCAGGCGGTCGCTCAGTGCGCCACATGAGCGCGTCCAGGGGGTTCAGTGCCGACTCGCCCCAGTGGGCGAGCTCTGCCCGAGCCAGTTCGCTCGCATCCTCTTCATGCATCATTTCCACACCTCTCCGTTCGGCTGTCACCAGGCCTCGACGAGAGCCACGCATACGCATCAGCCCTCTCCGAGGCAGGGCTTCCTCGGTCCGGTCGCTGCACGCCAAGGAAGTCGAGGATGTAGCCGTTGCACGCGTCCGGAGCCTCGAACATGGCGCAGTGCCCGACATCCTCGAGCACCACCAGGCGCGCCTCCAGGAGATCAGTCGCGAGGTCACGGGCAACGGCGAGCGGCAGGATCCGGTCCTGGCGCCCCCAGACCAGAAGGGTCGGCGCAACCACCTGGGCCAGGTCGAGCTCGCCGAGTTGTTCGCCGCCTCGGCGCACCGCGTCCATGAAGCCGGGGCCGACGGTTCGCGGGACCATCCGCGCGAGAAGGTCACGCGAGATGCTGCGGGAGTCGAACAGAGCAGGACTCAGCAACAGCCGACCGAGCGGAGTCGTGACAATGAGCCGCGATGCGCCAGGAACCGCGAGCACCAGCCTGAAGAGCCAGAACACACCCTGGATCGCCTTCAGCCGGAGAGCCGAGAGCTCGGCGCCACCTCCGGAGACAAGGACGAGACAACGGACACGATGTGGCATCGCGGCCGCGAGCGAGAGAACCACCAGCCCCCCGAGCGAGTGGCCGACAAGGCCCACGGCACCGACACCCAGCTCATCGAGCAACGCCTCCAGCAGGCGGACATAGCCACCGAAATCCTCGTCCGCGGGCAGCGCCTCGGACGCACCGAACCCCGGCAGGTCGACGGCGATGACGCGGTACTTCTCACCGAGCGCAGGGATATTGGCGAGCCAGCTCTCCCACGAGCCTGCCATGCCGTGCACCAGCAGGAGGGGTGGGCCATCCCCGTAGTCGACGTAGCGGACACGCACGCCCTCGATCCGGGCCTCGCGCTCATGCGCCGCCCAGTCGATGTTCCTCCAGGATCGAACAGCCATCACTGCATCCCTTCGTTCGACGAGAACTCCTAGAACGTAACAATTCTGAGCCAGTCCGTCTCACAAGATGTGCTATTTTGAGACACCCCAGACATAAAATGTTGCCGTCAGGAATCGCTTCGCGAGGTCAGCCGAGGCCTTCCCTGAGCTTGCGTCGCATCACCTTGCCGCTCGCATTGAGCGGCAGAGCGTCCACGACCTCCACACGGACCGGCACCTTGTAGCCGGCCAGCCGCTCACGACAGTGCGCAAGCACCGCGGCGGGATCCAGCTCGGCACCGGGCGCCGAGACGACGAACCCGACCACGACCTCGCCCCAATGCTCGTCAGGCGACCCCACGACTGCAGCATCGGCGATCGCCGGGTGCTCGCACAGCACGTCCTCCACCTCGATCGGGTAGATGTTCTCGCCGCCCCGGATGATCATGTCGCTACGTCGGCCCGCAAGGTACAGATAGCCCTCATCGTCCTGCCACGCCAGGTCCCCGGCCCGGAACCAGCCATCATCGGACAACGCCTCCGCGGTCGCCTCTGGCATGTCGAGATAGCCCGACATGGTCTGGCCGTTGCGGGTCACGATCTCGCCGACCTCACCCCGGACCACGGGTTCACCCTGCTCGTCGAGCAGACGAAGGGAGACACCGTACGCGGGCTTGCCGATGGAGCCCAGGATGTGCTCCTCCCCGTCGACGGCCCGCCGGTGGTCGGCCGAACCCAGGACGGTCTGGAGACCGGTCTCGGTGCCCGCCCCGAACGCATTGACGAAGTCGCACTCGAAGACCTCGATCGCCCGCCGCAGGACGGACGGCGGCATCGGTGCCGCCCCGTAGACGATCGACCGCAGCTCGCTGTAGTCGGAGTCACGAACACGAGGGTCTGCCAGGATCGCCGAGATCATGGTCGGCACCAGGAAGCAGCCGGTCAGACCCCCCGACTGCATCCACGGCAGGACCTCGTCCACCGAGAACTGGGAAAGCATGAGCGTCGAGAAGCCACGCCAAGCGTGCATGAGGACGGGACTCTGGCCACCGATATGGAACAACGGCGACGACGAGTACCGGAACTCGTCGGGCCGAATCTCGTAGTCGATCGTGATCGAGGTCGTCAGGTTGCGCAGCATGCGCTGGGACTGCAGCACTCCCTTCGGAGTTCCGGTCGTACCGCTCGTGAAGGCAAGCCCGACGATGTCCTCGTCCCCGACTCGCACCTCCGGCTCCTCCGGCGACCCCGCCGCCAGAAGGCTCTCGTAGGAGACGAACCCCTCGACAGCGCCATCGAAGGCGACAGCGAGGCGCACCGGCACCGACACCAGGAGCGGGCGAAGCAGGTCGCCGTACCTCGTGTCGACAAAGACAGCGATCGGGTCTGCTCGCTCGAGCAGCCTCGCGACCTCGACCGAGCGCAGCCGATTGTTCAGGGGAACATACACACAGCCGAGCTTGAGACAAGCAAAGAGAACCTCTGCGTAGCCGATGCCGTTCACGGCGAAGACCGCCACACGGTCGCCACGACCGATCCCATGGGATGCGAGCGCGTCCACCAACCGGTTCACCCGGGCGTTGGTCTCCGCGAACGTCCAGTGGGAGCCATCCCCGGAGACGAAGGAGCGGCGCCCGGGAAACCTCTCTGCCGACAGGCGCAGGTACTCCCCCACTGCAGGTCCGCCGCGGTCCGCCATAGCCACTCCCTTTTGAGACAGTGCGTCTTACTATGGAGTGGGTTGTGCGGCATCGTCAAGCAGCCATCACGACGAGTCGCCACGCCCCAAGGACCAAGCGGTGATGGCATGCCGCGAGTCCACACCCAGCTTGCGCAGGATGTTCTCGACGTGAGCCTCAGCCGTCCGGATCGAGATCACCAGGCGGTCCGCGATCTGTTGATTGGTGAGCCCCTCGGCGACCAAGACAGCGACCTCGGTCTCACGGCGCGTCAGCGGCGAAGACTGCGCCGGCGCCGACGTAGCAGCCGGTCGCGAAGCCCCTTCGGCCTCGCCAAGCGCGAAAGCGATCGCCGCCTCGAGAGTCATCCCCTCCCCTCGCGCCTCCGCCGCCATGTACCGTCCTCCCGGCAGCATGCGCCGCACGACGTCTCGTCCTTCCGCGCGACGGGTGGAGAAGAACGGAAGCACGTCGACGCTGACCCCGATGCTGCGCCACGTCGCACTCGCGGCGCCCAGAAGGATCGCGGCGCGCTCGAAGCCCTCCTCGATCGCGGCCACCCAGGCCATGAACTCCATGGACAGGGCAATCCCGAGCCGGTCATCGAGCTGGTGCTTCATCCGGAGACACTCCTCGAGCACCTCCCGACTCCTCTCCGGAGCACTCGGATCGAGGGAGAGGGCACCGATCATCGCGAGCGCGAACGAGCGGTAGTAGAGCTCACCGCGCGACTCGGTCAGCGCCACGACCTCCAGTTGCACCTGACGAGCCTGCTCCACCTCACCGCCGAAGCCGAGCAGCATTCCGTCGACGACCATGCCGAAGGCAAGGTCGGCGGAATTTCCGACCTTCCGGTGTAGATCGACGCACTGCTCGATCAGCGATCGACCGCGCGCAGGATCGCCCTCCCAGGCGAGCAGAAGCCCGCGCGCCATGAGCACATGGGCCCGAGCCGCATCGTCATCGGAACCACGCGTTGCCCATTCGATCTCATCGACAAGACGAGCAGCGGTGACCATGTCCACCTGGATCAAGGCGAACCACACTGCGACGCGGAGCGCAGCGAGACGCCATAACGGCGCATCGCCGTTGTCGTCGCACGCCAACGGACGCACCCTCTCGAACCAGAGACGTGCCTCCCGAACCAGGCCCGCGGCGACCCAGAACCCCTCGAGGCTGCTGATGATCCGGCAGGCGTGCTCTTCGTCCGTGCGGTCGACACAGAACTGGAGCGCCGTACGAATGTTCGGGTGATCGTTGCGCAATCGCTCCAGCCAGGCAACCTGGTCCGGCCCGATCCACTCCGCACCGCATCGCTCAGCCACAACAAGGAAGTGCTGCAGGTGCAGTTCGCGGATCCTCTCGAGGTCGCCAGAGGCCGCCAGGCGCTGCTCACCATAGAGTCGGATGGACTCGAGCATCCGAAACCTGACCTGCTGACCATTGTCCTCGCGGAGCAGCACGGACTTCTCCACCAGACCGGTCAGACCGCCGAGGACGTCCTCGATACCGGCAGCCGGCACGACCTCCTCGAGATCTTCCAGACCCATGCCGCCGCGGAACACCGAGAGCACGGCCCACAGGCGCCGCTCAGGCTCATTGCACAGGTCGAAGGTCCACTGCACCGACGCCTCCAGCGATCGCTGTCGATCCGGAACCCGGCCGGCGTAGCCGTGGCTCAGCAGCCGGTAACGGTCGTTGAGGCGATCGACCATGGCTTGCGGGCTCAAGACCCGGATCCGAGCTGCCGCCAACTCGAGGGCGAGCGGGATGCCGTCGAGGGCCCGGCAGAGCTCGATGACGGCAGCGGAGTTGTCCTGCGTCAGCTCGAAGCCGGAACCCAGGGCGCGGGCCCGGTCGACGAAGAGGCGTACGGCGCCGTAGTGGTGGATCGTCTCGAGATCGACGCCATCTTGAACGGGAAGCGCGAGCGGCGGCACCTGAAAGAGCGCCTCGCTCGTCAGCCCGAGCGCCCGCTGGCTGGTCGTGAGCACGCGGATGCCGGAGCAGGCCTCGAGAATCTCGTCGACAAGGTCGGCACAGGCCTGAGCCAGATGCTCGCAGTTGTCGAAGACCAGAAGGGCACGACGCTGCTCGAGAAAGTTGATGAGCACCGAAGCACTCCAGTCCCCGGAGCCGACCTTGAGCCCCACGGCGCGCGAGACGGTCTGCCCCAGGAGGTCCGGGTCCTCGATGTCGGCGAGCTCGACGAACCAGACGCCGTCCTTGAAGGCCCTGGCGAGGTCGATGCTCGCGCGTCGCGCAAGCCTGGTCTTCCCCGTGCCACCGACTCCGGTGAGCGTCACAAGTCGACTGCCTTCCAGCAGTTTCTTGATCGACTCAAGCTCCTGTCGACGACCCACGAGCGGTGTGGGCTCAACTGCACGGCCAACCATGGGGCATATCTCACACGCAGCGCGGTTCCCACGCAAGCGCGCTCGCCGGACAGCAAATGCCGGTCTCGGCGTCCAGGCCCGGCGACTTCTACGTAGTCATCTACGTAGTCGCCCGAATGTCTCGTTGCGGCGACGAGAGCAACCTGTGACCACCGCCACATTCGACAGACCTTCTGGAGGAGTTCCCCATGAATGCCACGATCACGACGCACCGTCGCGACACGAGCTCTGGCGCACCGACCTGTCTCTCCACCGCCGTCGTCGTCGTGGTCGCCCCTCGCGGGACGCTCTCCGACTGCGACCTCGCCATCGCCAGCGCCCTCTCGCGCGGCGCACGTACCTACACATGCGAGATCTCGACCGGCGCAGACGCCGAGCTGCTCGAGGGCGAGTTCGCGTACACGATGGCGCTCGAGACGATCGCCGCCACCCTCGACCAGGCGGAGGCCGAGGTTCCCGGCCTGCCGATCGTCCTGGTCGGACACGCGGAAGCCGGCGCCGCCGCCCGCCTCTACGCCGACCTCTGCCCCGGTGATCTCGCCGGTGTCGTGCTCACCGAGAAGACCAACCACTTCACCGCTACCTGAGCGGGGCTCGCCCCGAGTTCACCACCCAGCCCGCTCACCCGAATCCACCACAGGCCACAGCAGGAGGCACGAACATGTGGGACATCGTCCAGGTCGGTTCACTGCATCTCTCGCACGACCTTCCGTGCCTTCGCTGCGGCCACCCGGCCCACACCTATCTGGCCTGTAGCGACGACTGCAGCTGCCGGCCGGCGCTCATGCCGGGCGAGGCCGGACAGCCTCAGTACGTGCTGCACGGGCTACCGCAGGACGACGCTGCCTGAGCCGACAGCGGCACAACACAGCCTGATCGTCCTTTCGGCGGGAGGGGATGGTTCAACCACATCCCCAGCGCCGCGGACGCCTGTCGGTCACCAGTCGTAGGCCGACCGGCCCTCCCCCGGGCGCCATGCAGGAAGCGTGCGAACCAGCCACACGTTTCCGAGTGACCAGGCCACGGCGGCAATCGTGAAGCCTACGAACTCCCAGGTACGGAAGAAGTCGTCGACGTACCACAGCGCGCCCTGGAAACCCGCCACGATGATGGCGACGCATCCTGGCTGTACGACGGACTGCCCGCGTTGGGTGCGACGCCGCACGAGCAGCGCCGTCCCGAACGGAACCGCCCAGAAGGCCGTGATCGGGAACGAGATCAGGTACAGCTCGTCGTCGACCGACCGCTTCACCAGGATCCACAGCGCCGTGATACCGATCACTGCTCCCATGACGCCGAGCGCGAACGTACGGCGCGACAGGTGCGGCGCCAGCTCGGCGTGGCCGTACCTGACGACAAGGCCGACCAGCGCGAACTCGATGATGCTGGTCGCGATCAATGCGAACCACCACGCCTTGACCCACCAATGGTCGTAGGTGTGGAACCAGTCGTCGTACTGCAGAACGAAGCCGAGATCGTGGACCGCGAACCAGCCGACTGCCGGCAGCGCACAGGCGTAGGCACGGTCGCGCACCGCCACGCGGAACGAGGTGACCAGGTAGACGAAGGTCGCCACCGCGACGATCGAGAAGAACCCGACGACCGGAACCACGTTGTCGTCGATCGCAGCCAGCGCGGCATGCGGGTCATAGGTCACGCGAAACCTCCGGTACTGATACCGCCGGCATGCAACGGCGACTCGGCCGCCGTACCGACTGCAGGTAGTTGGCGGTAGAGCACGAACACGGGCTCTGTTTCGTACATCGCGATCTCCCGACACTCTCTCAATTTCTGAGGTTGATCATCTCTAAAATCTCGCGGACGATCAAGCGTCGATCGCAGCCAGTCTTGCTCATGAGCACAGCAGCACTCCAGTCACCGGAGCCGACCTTGAGCCCCACAACACCCGAGACCCTCTGACCCATGAGATCGGCGTCCTCGATATCGGCGGGGCAAGCCTGGTCTTCCCCGCGCCGCCAACTCCCGCGAGCATCACTAGCCGAATTTTCTTCCAGCACTTTTGATCGACTCGAGCTCCCACCTACCCACTCCCCCAGAGTGGGGTGGATCAGCTGCACGTCCAACCGGGGCATATCTCACACGCAGGGCGGTCCCGCGCAAGCACGCTCGCCGGACCGCGCATGGCAGTTCAGCCTCCGACTCGAGCCATTTCTACGTAGTCATCTACGTAGTCGCCCGAATGTCCTCGACCAACAACGAGAGCAATCTGTGACGACCGCCACATTCGCAGACCTTCAGGAGGAGCCCCTATGAGTGCCACGATCACGATGCACCGCCGCAACATGGACTCTGGCGAACCGACCTGCCTCTCCACGGCCGTGGTCGTGCTCGTCGCCCCACGCGGGATGCTCTCCGACTGCGACCTCGCCATCGCCGGTGCCCTCTCACGCGGGGCGCGTGCCTTCACCTGTGAGGTCCCGACCGAAGCCGATGGCGACGTATGCGATGACGGGTCCACCTATACCATGGCGCTGGAAGCGATCGCCGCTACCCTCGACCAGGCGGAGTCTGAGCTCCCTGGCCTGCCGATCGTCCTCGTCGGTCACGCAGAAGCCGCGGTCCCGGCCCGCTTGTACGCCGATCTCTGCCCCGGTGATCTCGCTGGCGTCGTGCTCACCAAGAAGAGCAACCACCTCGACGCCGCCTGAGCCAGCGCTCATGCCCGGCGAAGTTCGTCCGGTTCGCTGCAAGGCACAAGCGAAAGCCGCATAACAGGCAAGATCCAAATGACGTGCGGCGCGAGGATCACCAAGGACATGTGCGGCCACAGCGACTGGTCCACGGCCGTCGCAATGAGACCGCGCTTCCAGGAGCGCAGGCTTCCAGGAAGCGAGTGACTTACCTAGATCTGACCGAGGCGGTTCGTTGGGCCGTTGGGAACCGAGGAGCAAGGGCCGAAGCACTCTGGTCCGAGGATTGAGAGGAAAGTTCGATGTCCGCTACGCGCTACAACCGCCTTCAGAAGGCGACAGCGCTCGTCCCGATCGCGGTGCTCAGCACCGCCTGGACAGCTAGCGTTACTGGTCTGTCGCAGTCGGGTGCCACCGCATCAGGGACCAGGTACGACGACGCGTTCAGCCTGCCCGACGGGACATCGGTCCCGACCGAGGCGATCGAGGCGCCGGCCAGCGTGTCGGCCTCGACCAACGAGGGCGACAAGTCGCTGCCGGGGACGGCCAGCACGGCCGGCATCCCCTCCGCCGCGCTCGCCGCCTACCAGCGGGCGGCCACCGTGATCAACGCCGCGGACGCCGCCTGCAGGATCGACTGGCCGCTGATCGCCGCGATCGGCCGGGTCGAGTCGAACCACGGTCGCGCCAACGACAACCGTCTCAGCACCGAGGGCGTCTCCACCCCCGGCATCTACGGGGTGCCGCTCAACGGCAAGGGCAACGTCTCCCAGATCACCGACACCGACGGTGGACAGTACGACGGCGACACCAACTACGACCGCGCGGTCGGCCCGATGCAGTTCATCCCCTCCACCTGGGCGATGGTCGGCGTGGACGCCGACGGTGACGGCAAGCGCAACCCGCAAGACATCAACGACGCCGCCCTCGCGAGCGCCGTCTACCTCTGCTCCGGCAACGACGACCTCTCCACCGACCAGGGCGCGCGGGCAGCGGTCTTCCGCTACAACCACAGCCAGTCGTACGTCACCACAGTGCTCGGTGTCGCCGAGGCCTACCGCTCCGGCGACTTCACCTCGATCCCGAACAGCACGATCCCGGTCGACTACGCGATCCCGCGGATGGAGGCTCCCAAGCCTTCGAAGCAGAAGGGCCACGAGCTCCGCGCAGGCGGCCAGCAGACCGGCCCGCGCGGCGGCTCCTCGCAGGCTCCGTCCAACCCGTCCAGCGAGGCCCCTTCCGGGGAGACTCCCGGCGGGAGCACCGGCGGCGGCACCGGTGGCGGCGGCAGTGACGACGGCGGCACCACCACCGACCCAGGGAAGGCGCTGGAGCCGGTGACCAAGCCGGTCGAGGATGTCAAGGCCACAGCGAGCGAGCTCATCGACATCTGCACCAAAGCACTCGTCGGCGAATACGGATCAGTTCCCCAGACCTCCGTCGACCAGTGCGCGGCCCGGCTCGCCGGCAAGACCGTGGACGAAGCGCTCGCTTCCGTCGGCGGGGTCATGGAAGGCATCCTAGAACTTGTCGAAATCACGCAGAACTGACCGCACGGAACCCGCCCCGCCGTTAGGTGTGGTCGGTTCCGTCGTTCTCGGATATCGGCAGGGGGCGTGCGTTCTGCATCGACTTCAGATGTCCGTCTGCAGGCCAGTGTGACGGTGCTTCGATCGCCGAAGTCAGTGGCCGCGACCCTCTCAGCCTCGTCGGAGCGCGGCCGTCAGACATTTGCGCCGGTACTGTTCCGCCAAACCTCGAAGGATGCTTCGGTAGTCTGGCTCGCTGCCGGTGCAGATCGGTGGCTCCGAGGAGCTGAAGAAGAAGTACCTGGGCAAGCTCGCCGCCGGTGAGGGCAACTTCTCGTACTGTCTCTCCGAGCCCGACGCGGGCTCGGACGCCGCCAACCAGAAGACCCGCGCCGTACGCGACGGCGACTTCTGGGTGCTCAACGGTGTGAAGCGCTGGATCACCAACGCGGGCGTCTCGGAGTACTACACGGTGCTGGCGGTGACCGACCCCGAGAAGCGCTCCAAGGGCATCTCCGCGTTCGTGGTGGAGAAGTCGGATCCCGGGGTGTCGTTCGGTGCCCCGGAGAAGAAGCTCGGCATCAAGGGCTCCCCGACGCGCGAGGTCTACTTCGACAACGTACGCATCCCCGCCGACCGGCTCATCGGCGAGGAGGGTCTCGGGTTCACCTATGCGATGCAGACCCTCGACCACACCCGGATCACCATCGCCGCCCAGGCCGTCGGCGTCGCGCAGGGCGCGCTCGACTACATCAAGGAGCGCAAGCCGATCGCCGAGTTCCAGGGGGGTGGAGTTCATGGTCGCCGACATGGGCATGAAGATCGAGGCCGCCCGCCAGCTCACCTACGCCGCCGCCGGCCGCTCCGAGCGTGGCGACAAGGACCTCACCTTCTTCGGTGCCGCCGCCAAGGCCTTCGCTTCCGACGTCGCGATGCAGGTGACCACCGACGCCGTCCAGCTGCTCGGCGGCTACGGCTTCACCCGCGACTACCCGGTCGAGCGGATGATGCGCGACGCCAAGATCACCCAGATCTACGAGGGCACCAACCAGGTCCAGCGCGCACACCGGCCACCGACGCATCGAACATGAACGTATTCCACTCCACGTGACCCTCAACGCGCTCCAGGCAGCATCGCACGTGCGGAGGACGCTATCTGGAACGGGGCTCTTCGGCTCCAATCTTGAGTGAGCTGCCGGGACCGAGGACAGGGATTCGTGCGGACCAAGCGTTGAGAGCAGCCCGCAATGGCACGAATTGGCACGGCCCTGCGCGCGCATCCAAGCCGAACGGGTGTTGCAAGGGCGGGCGCTAGTCACGTGGCACCAGTTAGATCACAGGGACAGCGGGCCAACGTGCTTCCGAGCCCGGCGGTTCCTGCACGATGTCCCTGCGACGTATGCACCTGGCTCTCGGGGCTCACCCCGCACCGGTGTGTGCCCCGACATCACCAGACGACGCCCACCTCGATTCTCATCCCCCCAACGCAACGACGAAGTCGCAAGCCTTCACACCTCTTTCATTGGAGATACCCCCTGGTGGCCACTCGGCCATGCTCCCTGCCCTTGGGGAGGGTGACGATGACGATTCACAAGCTGGCGGCCGGGTCGGGGTATGAGTACCTGACGCGGCAGGTGGCGGCTGCGGATTCGACCGAGCTGGGTGGGATGCCGCTGGCCGACTACTACGAGGCGAAGGGCGAGGCACCAGGTCGCTGGCTGGGATCCGGACTCGCCAGCTTGCACGGGATCGAACCGAGACAGGTCGTTACTGCCGAGCAGATGGGGCACCTGTTCGGGGAGGGCACGGATCCGGTGAGCGGGGCGGCGTTGGGGCGTCCGCAGCGGAAGGGCGGGGTGGCGGGGTTCGATCTGACATTCAGCCCGGTGAAGTCGGTCTCGGCGCTGTGGGCGGTCGCTCCCCCGCCGATCGCGCGGGCGATTGAGGAGGCACATGAGGCCGCGGTCGCCGACGCACTGACGTACGTCGAGCGGGAGGTGCTGTTCACCCGGGAGGGGACCGACGGTGCCCGGCAGGTCGAGACCCGTGGGCTGGTCACGGCCGCGTTCCAGCACCGCGACACCCGGGCCGGGGATCCGGATCTGCATACGCACGTGGCGGTGGCGAACAAGGTCCAGACGCTAAGCGGGAAGTGGCTCTCTGTCTACGGCAGCATGTTGTTCGCGCAAACCGTGGCGATCTCGGAAACGTACAACACCGCGTTGGAGGTGCGGCTCCGCGAGCGGCTGGGGGTGCGGTTCGCCGAGCGGCCCGGGGGCGTACGGGAGACTCGTCCGGTTCGGGAGATCGTGGGCGTGGATCCGGGGCTGTGCAGGTTCTGGTCGCGGCGGCGGCTCTCTATCGTGGCCACAGAGCGCGACCTGGCCGAGACGTTCATCCGGGAGCACGGGCGGGCACCGACGGCGAAAGAGGAGCGTGCGCTGGCTCAGCAGGCGAACCTGTCCACGCGTGATCGCAAGCACGACCCAGTCTCCGAGGCAGAGCAGCGGGCGAACTGGCGCCGCGAGGCCACAAACGTGCTGGGCTCATCAGACGCCGTAGGCCAGATGATGCGAGACGCGGTTACTCCCGGCGATGCTCCTCCAACGGGAGCATTGCCGAGATGGCGGTCGCAGGCGTGGGTCGAGGAGGTTGCCGAGCAGGTGGTGGCCGCCTTGGAGGGGCATCGGGCGACCTGGCAGTCCTGGCACCTGCGCGCGGAGGCACAGCGGCAGGTCCGTGCACATGGTGAGGTCCCTGGTGAGCTGCTCACCAACGTGGTCGTGTCGGTCGAGGATGTGGTGAGGTCGCGGCTGGTCAACCTCACCCCCGAGCCTCCCGACCGGCTCGAGGACGGCGTGAGGGTCCCGGCGTTGCTGCGTCGCCGGGACGGGACCAGCGTCTACCGGCGTTCCGGCAGCGACCACTACACCAGCCTGCGGATCCTGCAGGCCGAGCAGCGGCTGGTCACCGCCGGTGCCCTGACCAGCGACTTCCGGTTCACCCATGAGGAGGTCGAGGTCAGCCTGCGGCGCGCCGAGGTCCGTGGCGGAGTGCGCCTCAACGAGGGTCAGCGGGCGCTGGTGGTGTCGATGGCGACCAGCGGCCACCGGCTCCGGGTGGCTTTGGCGCCGGCGGGCTCGGGCAAGACCACAGCGGTCCGCGTCTTGGCCCGGGTCTGGGCCGACGACGGCTTCCCGGCCGTCGGACTCGCTCCGTCTGCCGCGGCCGCGGCGGTGCTGCGGGAGGCGACCGGGATGCCGTGCGAGACCCTGGCCAAGCTCGACTACGACGTCACCACCACGCCCCCGGGCCGGGACCCGCGTGGGTTCGCCAGCCGCATCCGGGCCGGGTCGCTGGTGGTGATCGACGAGGCCGGCATGGCCGATACCCCGACCCTGGCCCGGGTCGTCGGGTACTGCCTGGACCAGGGCGCGACCGTGCGGCTGGTCGGCGATGACCAGCAACTCGCCGCAGTCGGCGCCGGCGGCGTCCTCCGCGACCTCGTCACCCACTACGGCGCCGACCGGTTGGAAGAGGTCGTCCGGTTCACCGACCCCGCCGAGGCCGCCGCCTCCCTCGACCTGCGAGCAGGTGACCCGGCCGCGCTGGGGTTCTACTTCGACAACGACCGCATCCACACCGGCGACACCGAGACCGCCCTGGCCCAGGCCTTCGACCAGTGGAGCACAGCACACGCGGCGGGGGTAGATGCGTTGATGCTCGCCCCGACCCGCGAACTGGTCGCCGATCTCAACGCACGGGCACGAGCAGCACGCCTCGCCGCCGACGCCTCGGGCCGGTCTCAAGGCCATCGGGTGGCTGAGGTTGCGCTCTCTGACGGCAACCAGGCCTCGGCCGGGGACGTGGTCATCACCCGTCGCAACAACCGCCGCCTCGGCCTCAGCGGCACCGACTGGGTCAAGAACGGCGACCGGTGGACCATCACCAAAGTACGCCGCAACGGCGGGCTGAAGGTGGTCAACCAAGCCTCCGGGCTCTCGGTCGTGCTACCGGCGGACTACGTCGCCGACCACGTCGAGCTCGGGTACGCCTCCACGGTCCACACAGCCCAAGGACTCACCGCGGACGCGACCTACGGGATCGTCACCGGTACCGAGACCCGACAACTGCTCTACACGATGCTGACCCGCGGCCGCACCGCCAACCACCTCCACTTGATCATCGACCCCGACAACGACACCTGTGGCACCACCCGCGGCCCCACAGGCGCTTCCGCGGCGAGTGACCCTGTCTTGCCCGGGATCCTCGAACAGCTCTCGGTCGGCCCCGTGCTGGAGGAGATCATCGCCTGCGACGGCGCCGCTGTCTCGGCCACCACCGCCCGACTCCGTGGCACCAGCACCCGCGAGCACCTGCGCGACGCCGTCACCCAGTACACCGACGCGATCACCTTCGCCGCCCAACGCAGCTACCAGGGCGATTGGGAGGAAGCCCTCGAAGCCGCCGGCCGAGGCCCTCTCCCCTGGCTGCCCGCAATCCCCATCGATGTTGCCGCACACGAGACCTGGGGCCCTATCTGAAGGCCCTGGGCGACCTCGTCACCGCCCAGGCCACCACCTTCCACTCGAACACAGACGACCATGCACGTGACACCGAGCCGCCGACGTGGGCGAAGCGCTACGCCGATGTGCTCGACAAGGACCGCGGTCTCTACGACGAGATCCGGCTGTGGCGAGCCGCCACCGGCATTCCCGACGACGACCGTCGCCTCACCGGCAAACCCACCAACACCCCTGGGGCGGCCGCGTACCAGCGCAGCCTGCGGCGCCGGTACGAGGCCGCCCTCCCCGACAGCGTGCACACGTGGGCCGAGAAGATCGCCACGTACGCCGGCGGCCGCGACGAGCACACCCTCGACCTCGCCCGATTCCTTGACCGGCTCGACCGCGACGGGCACAACGCCGCCGCCATGCTCCACCGCGCCGCCAGCACGCGACCACTCCCTGCCGAGCGCACGAGCGAGGCCCTCGGTTACCGAATCCAGCAGCAACTGCGACCCGCGATCTTCCCTCCCGATCTCGCCCGCGGCCCCCTCCGACCCGAACCCGAGATCAGCCCATCCAGCGGTCTAGGTGGTCGCGATCCCTACCGCAACAGCCCCGGCATCGGGATGTAACCCCGTACCGAAGGAGGCGGCATCGGGTGGTCAGGCCGAGGAGCCGTACGTCTCCTCCACCCACGCCCCTTCCCGGGCGAGCTGCCGCCACGTCGGCAAGACCTCGGGATGCTCCAGACGCCACCGCGCCAGCCGAGTCTCGTCGACCTGCACGGCGGCGTACTCGGCCAGCGCATCCAGGGCCTGGCACGCCCGTCGCCTGACCGTACGCTCCGACTTCCCACACAGCCGTGCCACCTTGGCCACCGCCGCCGGCGTGGTCAACCCGAACCGCCCCCGATGCAACGGCGCACCGACCTCATCCGCCGCGACCGCCAACTCATACACCAACCAGACCTCCCACCAGCCCAGCGCCCGATCACGTCCCGCAGCCTTCAAGAAGCCGACCACCTCGGCCGCCGGGTCCGCCACCGGGTCGGTGACCTCCTCACCGACCGGGTCCTCGCTTCCAGCATCCACGCTCGCGCCGAGAGTCTGGTCATCGACCTGGTCGAGAAGCGTGGTCCTCGACCAGGTCGCCTCCGCATGTACCCCGACATCGAGACCACGCAGAACAGCGCGACGGGTCTCGCGCAGGATCCCGCGTGCCAACCCCCGAGGCGCCAGCCGATGGGCCCGGGACGCCTGGATCCACAGCTCAGCCGCGACCAAGTCGTCGATATCAAACGTCAGGTCGCTCAGCGACTGCGCCAACCGGCACGCGCCGGGAATCAGCAGCCACACCAGTGCAGCCACCGCCGAGCGGTCCTGCTCTGTCAACGCCGCCATCGACCCCAGCACCCGGTCCTTCTCCTCCCGCGACGCCTGTCTCGTCCACGACCGCAGGCCCCGCAACTCCTCGACCACCGCGAGCTCCGGGTCCAGCGCGCACCATCGCCGCCAACCCTCGGCCGCCTCCACGAGCAGCGGTGAATCCGGATCGTCGAGCCCGAACTTGTCAGCAACACTCATCACGGGCCTCCTGCCCTCGCCGTGCACGCCTGTCACCAGTCAGGTGCACCGCCAAAGGACAGTTAACGGACATGTCATCGCCGATCGGCTATGAACTATCCTCGAAGATGTGGCCACCCGACGGTCGCTGATCGAAGAAGCCCGCGTCGCAGCACGACTGACGCAGGAAGCCCTCGCACGCCGCGCCGGCACCACCCAATCCACGCTCTCCGCCTACGAACGCGGCACCAAGTCACCCACCCTCACCGTCGCCGAACGCATCCTCGCCAGCATCGGCTACGACCTCGCGCTCACCCCACACATCACCTTCCGCCAGCTCGAGTACCGCGCCCACACCTGGTACGTACCCAACCGGCTCTGGCGCCTCGACCTGATCGCCAGCTTCACCCCGGTCACCGTCCGTGACCCATACGGCACCGCGCACGACCTCGACCTCGACACCCGCCCCGGCCGTATCGACGCCTACCGGTGGCTCCTCGAGCACGGTGGCCCCGAGCAGATCTTCAACCATATCGATGGCGCTCTCCTCGTCGACGCTTGGAACGACCTCACCGAGCTACCGACACCACTCCGCATGGAATGGCAACCGCAGGTCGAACACGCCTACACGGACATGGTCGATGCCCTCCTGATCCGGGGACTGCGTGCCCGACACCCCGAGAAGGCGCCCAATCCCGTCACCCAGACCCGCCACCTGAAACGCCTCGTGCGTCGGATGGCCGACCGCGGGCTCACCCCCAACGAGATCCTCCAGGTCCTGCGGAAGCGCCGCTGATCTCTCAATATCTGCGTCGCCCCTCAAATCTGCGCAGCCTCCCAGCCGCCGATACCGCAGGGCCGCATCGACACGTGCCGAAGGCTCACGCATTGAGCGAAACGCAGACCTGGCGATCGCTTAGGCGGCCATACTGAAGTCCAGAGGAAGTCAAGGTCGGGGTGTGGGCCAGGTACTTCGCAAGTCTGGGACGAAGGGCACCACTTGACGGTGATCGAGCGTCGCAACATCGATGGGAATGAGTTGTGGTGGCTCAGGGACGGACCTGGAGCTCACCCCGAGGAACCACAGGACAGCGAAGTCGTGGCAACTGCCCTCGAGGGCAGGTTCCGATTCGCAGAAGAGTCCGACCCGGGAACCGGTCTCCGCCGGCCGCAACTCGGCGCCCTACATGCGATCCTGGCGTACCGCTCCACTGAGGAGCATGACCCGATCACAGTTGTGATGCCGACAGGGACCGGCAAGACGGAGACGATGCTTGCGGCGTATTGCCATTCGCCGGTCCAGACTCTGGTGGTCGTACCATCTGATGCGCTACGCACTCAGATCGCCGGGAAGTTCGCGACTCTCGGGGTGCTACCTAAGGTCCAGGCTGTCGTCGGAGATTTCTTGTGTCCTGCCGTTCTGGTGCTGAAGAGTGGGCTGCAGACAGTGGATCAGGTTCAACGGGTTCTCACGCGCTCGAACGTGGTAGTGGCGACAGCGCAAGTGCTGAACGCTTGCTCAGAGGAGGCGCGTTCGTTCCTCGCGCAGTCGTGCCAACGGCTGTTCGTGGATGAGGCCCACCACATGGGCGCACGCACGTGGAGACAGGTGGTCGACCTGTTCAGCGGGCGCGAGGTCGTTCAGTTCACCGCCACCCCGTATCGCGAGGACGGGCGGCACCTCGGCGGCCGAATCGCCTACGCCTACCCGCTCCGTCTCGCCCAGGCTCATGGCTACTTCGCCAGAATCAACTACCACTCGGTGGTCGACCTCACAGATCCCGACCGCGCCGTCGCCACGGCTGCTCTGGCCCAACTACGGGCCGACGTAGAGTCTGGGCTGGATCATCTTCTGATGGCACGCGCCCGCTCTGTGGACCGGGCCAAGGAAATCATCAAGCTGTACACGGAGCTCGGTCCGGAGCTCGGTCCGGAGTTCGCTCCGGTCCGCATCGACACAGCGATGGCAGAGTCGACTCGCAGCAAGCACCGACAAATGCTCTTCGATCGCGACAGCCGGATCGTCGTGTGCGTCAACATGCTCGGAGAGGGCTTCGATCTGTCAGCGCTGAAGATCGCTGCGATCCACGACCCACAGAAGAGCCTCGCCGTCACGCTGCAATTCGTCGGACGCTTCACCCGCGTCGGCGACGAGTCTCTTGGAGAGGCCTCGGCATTCGTGCCACTTCAAGTCGCCGGCGTTGACGAGCGTCTCCGGAAGCTCTACGGCGAGGACGCCGATTGGAACGAGGTCATTCGTGACCTGACCGAGCATGGGGTAGGCCATGAGAAGGACCGTACCGACTTCGAAGTGGCCTTCGGATCAATTCCGCGCGAGGTCGCCATGCGCAGCATCCATCCGAAGATGAGCACCGTCACCTATCAGTCCACGAAGCCCCTCACGTGGAATCCGGAGAGCATCTACGACCTGTTCGAGGACCGATTGCTGACAACACGTATCGGCATCAACAACAAGGACAAGGTCGCATGGTGGGTGTCCCGAGAAGCTACGCCCGTCAGATGGGGTGATTTCGCCAGCTTCAACGAGCTCGTTCACCACCTCCACGTCGTCCACATCGACGACGCCGCCGGGTTCCTCTACATCAACAGCACGAACAATGCTTCGATGCACGAAGACATCGCCAAGGCCATCGGCGGCGAGGACGTGTCTCTTGTCAAGGGCGAGACGGTGTATCGAATCCTCGCCAAGGTCAATCGGCGAGTACCGACCAACGTCGGTCTCCTCGACTCGGTTAGCCGCAATCGTCGATTTTCCATGCACGTCGGCCAAGACGTCCTCAACGCCTGGCGTGGTGAAGGCGGTACGAAGATGAAGACCAACATCTTCGCGCACGGCTTCACCGACGGCAGAGCCGTGAGCTTCGGGGCGTCCCGCAAGGGGCGCGTATGGAGCCATGAGCAGGCACGCGACATCCACGACTGGGTCAACTGGGCGACCCAGGTCGGACCAACCATCACGGACACCTCCATCTCCCTCGAGTCCGTGATGTCAGGCTTCCTGCTTCCCGAACCCGCCCAGGAGCGACCACCGTACGTCCCCCTGTCGATCGAGTGGCCATATCAGCTCCTCGCAACCTTCAGCGAGCGACGGAAGGTGAGCTACCGCGAACAGTCCTTCTCGCTGCTCGATACCGAGCTCGCCCTCAGCGATCACACGGCGGATCAACCACTGCGGTTCAAGCTCAAGACACCAGCATGGGAGCTCGAGTTCGAGTTCGACTTCCACGAAGATGCCCCACCCACGATTCGCCCCGTCGCGGACGATGGACAGATCCTCACCCCCGATGGCGCAGGTAGCCTCGCAGCATTCCTCACAGCTCATGGATTACTCATCACCTTCGAGGATGAGGTGGTCCTCGTCGAGCAAGGATTCCTGCTGCGACCAGACCGCGAGCGACGCCTCTTCCCGATTGATTCCATCGAGACGATCGACTGGACCGGCGTCAACATCAAGCGTGAATCGCAAGGTTCCCAACGGGATCCTGCAACGATCCAGCACCGCGCAATCCAAGCCCTCTCAGCCGAAGATGACTGGGAGATCGTCATCGACGACGACGGTGCCGGTGAGTTGGCCGACATCGTTCTCTTGAAGAGAACCGAGGATGCCCTCGAGGTCTTGCTCGCACACTGCAAGTACTCGTCGGGCGATAAGCCGGGCGCGCGGATCGACGATCTGTACGACGTCTGCGGACAGTCGATGAAGATGAATCGCGCCAAGGCAATCCCCGAGCTACTTACCAAGCGACTCTTCCGCCGAGAGCAAATGCGCCAAAGCGTTGGGAAGAGCGGCCTTGTCGTCGGTGACATCGAGACGCTGGCAGCGATCGTTCGGGAAGCGCGGTTCCGGACTCTCAGCGTTGCCGTTGTGATCATCCAGCCCGGGATGTCCAAGTCGCGCGCCAGCGACGACATGCGTGCACTGCTGGGCGGCGCCGATCGCTTCCTCTTCGAGACCCACGGGATGAGGCTGCGCGTCATCGCAAGCCCGTGACACCCCTGGCCGACGGCAATCTGGGTGTCAAGAAGTGAACATCAGAATGATCCCTCACCAGAGTTGTCTGGTGAAGCGACCCACAAGGGCCTAAGTCCACACCACAGCTGACTTAGCCGCTCCAGCTAGCAAGGGTGGCCGTCAAAGCGACACTGTCGCCGCCAGCAGTGAACAGTGTGTGCGGATGTCCGTGGAGCGCTTCGACACCCAGGTGCAGTTGCCAGTTGGCAGCGATCCGTCCACAGGCAGCGTCCCACGCAAGCGAGTGCTCAGGAGTGAGGTCGGCATGAGAGTCAGGCGCCGCACCGAGCTCGCGCAGGAATTCGGATCTATTGAGCGGCGCCGCCGTGAGCGCGACCAGGGTCGTTGCCGCTGCGAGCCGGTTGACCACTCGCGCGACCGCCCAACCCCCGATACCCATGCCGCGGAAGTGCTTGTCGATTCCGACACTGCGCACGATGAGGAGATCGTCATACCAGCCGTCCTCAGCCGCGTCCATGACCTGGTCGACGAATGGGCTTTCGCCTTCCAGGTCAACGATGGGCCCGACCAAGTCGGCGAGATCCTGCGACAACGCGTCAGCAGCCTCGAAGATCGATAGGCCGGTCGAGGGCACGCGGACGTCCTTCCCGAAGACAGGATGAGGCAGATCGAAGCGGAGCAGCATGAGCTCACAACCACCGACCTCGACCTCGAGCTCGTCCGTGCATTCACCGAGATCCGCTCGGCCTGAGGCCGGTGGAAAGATGCGATCGAGGCTGGCGGCGATCTTGGCGCCACGATCCGGATCGTCGTAAACGTCCCAGCCGGCGAAGATCCTCGCGTACCAACGTTCCCAGCCGAGGTCGTCGGACTGTTCATGACTCTGGCTACGAAGAGACACCGACAAGTCGATGCGCAACCAGTCCGGCCGCAGCTCCGCCTTGGCCGCGTCAACGTCATCAGTCGCCACACAGCCACGCTAGATCCTGGAATCGCTTCTTGGATAGGAAACCGATCACCCTCCTGCAGCGATCACCCAGCACAGCGCCGGCGCCCCGGCACCTGTGACACTCCGACCAGGACCCCGACCATCCTCTACTGTGAACTGATGGACCTTCCCGTGATGCCGCCGATCCTGCCGATGCTGGCCAAACCAGCCTCGCTCGACAAGGTGCTGTCGATGGCACCAAACGTCCAACTGGAACCAAAGTGGGACGGGTTCCGGTGCATCGTGTTCAAGGACGGGGACGAGGTGGAGCTGGCCTCGCGGAACACCAAGCCGCTGACGCGCTACTTCCCGGAGGTGGTCGAGGCGCTGCGAAAGGCGCTGCCGGAGAAGATCGTGCTCGACGGGGAGATCTTCGTGGCGATCGGGGACCGGCTGGAGTTCGAGGTGCTGCAGCAGCGGATCCACCCGGCAGCCTCGCGGATCAGCCTGCTGGCGGAGGAGACGCCCGCTGCGTACGCGGCCTTCGATCTGCTCGCGCTGGGCGAGAGGTCGTTCCTCGACGAACCGCTGACGGAGCGGCGGGCGGCGCTGGAGGATGTCTTCTCCTCGGTGACCTCGGACAACGTCCATCTGTGCACGACGACGACCGACCCGGAGGTCGCCCAGGACTGGTTCACCCGGTTCGAGGGCGCCGGCCTGGACGGAGTGATGGCCAAGCCGCTGGACGCTCCCTACGTCCCCGACAAGCGGACGATGCTGAAGATCAAGCACTCGCGTACGGCTGACGTGGTCGTGGCCGGCTACCGCGAGCACAAGACCTCCACCCCGGAGAACCCGCTGCTCGGGAGCCTGCTGCTCGGTCTGTACGCCCCTGGGGAGGACGGTCAGCCGGAGCTGCAGCACATCGGGGTCTCGGCGTCCTTCACCGCCGCTCGGCGCGCCGAGCTGTGGCAAGAGCTGCAGGAGCTGGTCGTCCCGATCGAGGACCACCCGTGGGGACGCTGGAACGAGTGGCTCACCGCCAACCCCGACCGGGTCCCCGGCACCCAGAGCCGCTGGTCCCAGGGCAAGGACCTGTCCTTCACCCCGCTGCGTCCGGAGCGGGTGGTCGAGGTGGGCTACGACCACATGGAGGGACGCCGGTTCCGGCACACCGCCCAGTTCAAGCGCTGGCGCCCCGACCGCGACCCGGAGTCGTGCGGCTACGAGCAGCTCGAGGAACCTGTGGCGTACGAGCTCTCGGAAGTGCTCGGAGTGCCCCGCTGAACAGCGCAGTTAAATCCGGCTAGGGTCGGAGTCATGAGCTACGACGTCGTACTCCTGGTCGAGCAGGCAATCACTCTCGACGACGCGACCCGGGTCCACTCTCTCCACGAGGGGGTCGAGGACCCGGTCTACCACGTGCTGCTGCCCTTGGAGGACGCCGCAGCGCGGATCGAGTCGGCGATGGGCACGCTCAGCGCGGCCGAATACCTCGGCTCGGCGATGATGATGAACGAGATCGACCTCGACGCGGTGCGCGAGGAGGCCAAGGACGAGGCCGAGAAGGCGCTCGAGCAGACCCTGAAGGTCCTGAAGACCTCCGGCGCCGCCGCCCACGGCGAGCTCGTCCAGGACCCGGTCAAGGCGCTGCGCGCCAAGGTCGCGGCCGTCGACGGCCGGGAGGCGATCATCATGACCCGCCCGCACGTGGTCGCCGAGTTCTTCCACGTCGACTGGACCCACCAGGCCCGACGCCATCTCCACGTGCCTGTGCTGCACCTGATCGAGCACGAGAACTTCGACGAGCAGGCCGGCGAAGGCGAAGGAATCACCGGAATGTAGGACGTTTCGTCCCCATGACCGCCGGATGCACCGGACGTGACGGGTAACACATCAAAGGTTACCGCTCTGTTACCGGCTTCACGTGGCAGTTGTGGCTCGCATTCCCCTAGTATCTTGGGGTTCGCTGTTCCGGGGGGATCCAGCGACAAAGAAGTGCCTGCTCGTGCGATCGGGGGATCCGCGCTGAGTGGGCACTTCTGCTATTTGTCGCCGATGCGGTTGCCCTCCTCGTCCCAGTGGGACGCGACCTTCTTGCTCGGCTGCACCCGCGGCGGCTCCCCCGGCATCTTCGGGTAGTCGGGCGGGAAGTTGAGCTCGCCACCGGGCAGCTTCTCCCAGAGCTCGAGCAGGGGCGTGAGGTCGTACGCCTTCTCATCGATCTGCGCCCAGCGGTCGCCGTCGGCGAGGAGGTCGGGGACGGTGAAGAGGTTGAGCTCGCGCGGGTCCTTCAGGTCGGCCAGCTCGTCCCAGGTGAGCGGCGTGGAGACCGGGGCACCGGGCTTGGGGCGCAGCGAGTAGGCCGAAGCAATGGTCCGATCTCGGTTGTTCTGGTTGAAGTCGACGAAGATGCGCTCCCCGCGCTCCTCCTTCCACCACGCGGTGGTCACTCCCCCGTCGCGACGCTCGAGCTCACGGCCGAACCCGATCGCGGCGTGACGCAGCTCCTCGAAGGTCCGCTCCGGCCGGATGCGTACGTAGATGTGTACGCCGCGGTTGCCGCTGGTCTTCGCGAAACCGCGCAGGCCGAGCTCCTCGAGCGTCTCCCGGGCGACGCCCGCGACCCGCACCACGTCGGCGAAGTCGGTACCGGGCTGGGGGTCGAGGTCGATGCGGAGCTCGTCGGGGTGATCCACGTCCGCACGGCGGACCGGCCAGGGGTGGAAGGTCAGCGTGCCCATCTGGGCGCACCAGACCGGGATCGCCGGCTCGGTCGGGCAGATCTCCCGTGCCGTCCGCCCCGACGGGAAGGCCACCTGGACCTCCTCCAGGTAGTCGGGGGCTCCCTTGGGCGTGCGCTTCTGGTAGAAGCCGTCGCCCTCCTTGTCTGTGGGGCCGGTGGCCAGCTTCATGCCCTCGCGCCAGCCATCTGGCCAGCGCTCCAGGGCCGTCGGGCGCTCCCGCAGCGCCCGCATCAGCGGGTCACCGACCGTCGCGAAGAACTCCGCGACCATCAGCTTGGTGACCTCGGGGGTGCGGTCGGTCGCCTCGTAGATCACCCGGTCCGGGCTGGAGATCCGCACCTCACGCTCGCCCGCCTGCACATGTGCCGCCGGTGTCTTCGCCATGGCGCCAACCTAGCCCGACCCGGGCCCCTCCCCCAGCGAAATCGCCCGGACAACCTGCCGCAACTCACTGGCCAGTACGTCCCGAGACCGGCATGATCCGCTCCAACGTACGGCGACCGCCACGATCTCGGAGGACCCCCACATGTCGACTCGAACCACGGCACTGACCGCCGCCACGGCGGCCCTGACCGCCGCCATCACCCTCGGCCTCACCGGCGCACCCGCGACCGCGAGCGCCGACCCACGATGCGGGACGGTCGCCTCGCCCACGACCCGGGTGGAGCACACCCGACTCGCCGACCCGGCGGTGGCCGACCTCCTGGCCCGTTCCGGGTTCGACGACGTCGCCGGCGCGGTGCGGACCTCCGTCTGCGACGCGGGCAGCAGCCGAGCCGCCACCGCTGCGGCCCGGAGTGCGGGCCAGGCGCTGTGGCAGCGCGCGGTCGACCGGGTGCAGGGCCGCGGCGACGCCGGTGGCGACCTGCCGCGCAGTGACGACAGGCCGCTCTACTGGTCCCGGCTCGCTGCCGAGCTGGAGATCGCGCGGGTCGCCCCTGGGTACCGGACCTGGTCCGAGGACGCCCGGGCGAAGGTGCTGGCGGCCTTCGACCGGAGCTCGCGCGGGATCGACTCGACCGCCTTCAGGGGCGGCGAGCGTGGCCGGTCGCGGCAGGTGCTGGCCTCCGGCTTCGACCCGTTCACCCTCGATCGCAACATCCGCCAGTCGAACCCGTCCGGGGCGACGGCGCTGGCGATGGACGGACGCGTGGTGCAGACGGCGAAGGGGCCCGTCGAGATCCAGACCGTGGTGTTCCCGGTGCTGTGGGAGCCGTTCGAGCAGGGCATCGTCGAGCGTGCCTTCCTACCGCATCTGGTCCCCGGCAGGCGCGACGTGGACACCGCCATCACCATCAGCCAGGGCCGCGCCGGCCGGTTCGACCTGGAGGTCTGGAACGGCGCCCATCGCGGCACCTTCCCCGACAACGACCGGGTCAGCGTCAACGAGACCATCCCGATCCCCGAGGACGTGCCCCACGCCGCCCCGCAGCCGCAGTGGACCCGGACCACGCTGCCGGTCGAGGCGATGAAGGCGACCGTACCCGGCACCTTCCCGGTGAACATCAACCGCGTCATCACCGAGATCCCGGCAGGGTCGACCACGCCGGTCACCCGGGAGGACCCGACGTCGGGCTCCACCGCGGTCGCCGGTGGCGGCGGTGACTACCTGTCCAACGAGTCGGCCTACCGCACCACCGCTCTGCGCGACGCCCTCGAGACCGACACCAAGCAGGGCCACATCCACGTGCCGGTCCTTGACGGGGACGACACCGGCGAGCCGCTGGCCGACATGCGGGCCGACATCGTGGCCCAGGCCCTCGCCCTGGTGGCGGCCGCGGCGACGAGGTGATCCGAGACGGCTGGAAGAAACTTGCCGTCTCCCGCACCGTTTCCATGCCCCCGGGCGTACTAGTGGCATGAAAACAGCAAAGGTCAGGCCTATCTCGGGTGCGGCCCTTGTGATCGTCAGCATCTTCGCCCTCGGCGCGTGCGGAGGGTCCGGCGGGACGAACCAGTCCTCGGTCGACTCCGACTCAGGCTCCGTCGAGTCATTGGCAGACACGTCAGCAGGAAAGGCAGCAGCACCGGAGGCGGCCGACGCGGCGGCCCCCAGGCAGGCCGTCGTGAAGGCCTCGATCATCTCCACCGGCTCGGTCGCGCTCAGCGCGAAGGACGTCGGGAAGACGCGTACGCAGGTGCAGCAGATCTCCGACAGGTACGCCGGTCAGGTCACCGAGCAGGAGACCAGCGACAGCGACGACGACGGTCCCAGCCATGCCCGGATGGTCCTGCGGATCCCGTCGAAGTCGTTCGACGACGCGATGGCCGACCTCGAGGACACCGCCACCCTAGTCGACTCCACCACCACCTCCACCGACGTCACCACCGAGGTCGTCGACACCGAGGTGCGGGTGAAGAACGCCCGGACGAGCATCGAGCGGATCCGTACGCTCCTCTCCCGCGCGGAGGCGATCGGGGATGTCATCGCGATCGAGTCCGAGCTCGCCCGACGCGAGGCCGACCTCAACTCGCTGCTCGCCCAGCAGGCGGCCCTCGAGAACCAGACCTCGCTGTCGACCATCACGGTCAGCATCGACCGTTCCGGCCCCGGCGGCTCCTCCGAGGACGACCCCGGCTTCCTGGCCGGACTGAGCGCCGGCTGGGACGCCCTGGGCGACTCGGCCCGCGTCCTCGCGGTCGCCCTCGGCGCCGTCATCCCGTGGACGCCGGTCATCCTGCTCGTCCTGGCGTCACTCTGGCTCCTCTCCCGGCGCCGGCGGCAGGCGGCCGGGCCCATGGCCGGACCGGTGCCGGCCACCGGCCCCGCGGAGGAATAACCAGTCGAGATCGGGGTGCTCGGCGGCGTACGTTCTGACCATGAGCGCGCTCGAGCACCCCGGCCTCGTCTTCCGCAGCCTCGACCCGTTGGACGGGGACGAGGCCATGTTGAAGGGGTGGTACGAAGCGACCCGGCGTGGCTTCCACCAGTCCCGAGGCAACGACGACGGGGTCCAGGTCTGGCGCGACCACATCCGCAACGACTCGGTGAACGTGCTGGGGGCGTGGACGGAGAGCTCGGAGTTCGCCTCGGCCACGATCCCGGTCGCGACGTTCTCGTCCTGGACCTCGCCGGTCAACGTGGGCGGCGGGGTCAGCCTCCCGACGCTGCTGATCAGCGACGTGACCGTCTCCCCGACCCACCGGCGCCAAGGGCTGCTGCGCAAGCTGATGACGGTCTCCCTCGCCGACGCGGTCGCCGCGGGTCTGCCGCTGGCGGCGCTGACCGTCTCCGAGGGGTCGATCTACGGCCGCTTCGGGTTCGGCACGGCCACCCATCTGCGCCATATCGAGGTGGACGTCACCGCGAAGTTCCGCTATCGCCCCGAGGTTCCCGCCGACGACGGTTGGGTGACGCTGGTCGAGCCGGCCGATGCCTGGAAGACGGTCGCCGAGATCTACGGCACCTTCCAGGAGCGCACCCGCGGATCGGTCACCCGGCCGCACTTCTACGAGCCGTGGCTCTCCAGCGCCTACGACTTCGACGGCGACTCGAAGGGCGAGTCCAAGCAGCGGGCCGTGCTGCACGTGGACGCCTCCGGCACTCCCGACGGCTATGCGATCTACAAGACCGCCGACGAGCGCAACGACTCCGGGCTGCGGATGGCGCGGGTGGTCGATCTGGTGGCACTGACCCCGGCCGCCTACCTGCGGCTGTGGCGGTTCCTCGCCGACATCGACCTCGTCGAGCGGGTCGGCTGGCGCCGGGCTCCGGTGCACGACCCGCTCTACTGGGCGCTCGCCGAGCCGTTCGCGGTCAAGAGCGCCGAGCTCGACGACATGCTGTGGATGCGCGTGCTCGATGTGCCGGCCGCCCTGCAGGCACGACCCTGGTACGCCACCGGAGAGGTCGTCCTCGGCGTCGACGACCCGCTCGGACACGCCGCCGGTGCCTGGCGCGTCGTGGTGCGGGACGGCGTCGCGGAGGTCACCCCGACCGATGCCGCGCCGACCGTGGAGCTGGCCGCCGACACCCTCGGCGCCCTGTATCTCGGCGGTGTCGACGTACGCACCCTGGCCGCCGCCGGCCGGATCACGGGCTCGCCCGAGGCGATCGAGACCTGGGCGGCGATGGCCGACGGCGGCCCGCTGCCCTACTGCATCACCGGATTCTGACCGGCTCAGGGACGTCCGGGCTCGGCGCCGATCAGGCTGATCCGGTCGCCGCGAAAGTGATAGTGGTGCATCGCGTCCAACCTCGGTGCGTACGCGTGCAGGCTGATCGCCGGTCGCGAGCCGACGTTGCGTACGTCATGGACATGGCCGGCGTCGTGCGCCCGGGCGTCGCCGGGGCCGACGTCGGCGATCTGCAGACCGCCGAGCCAGTTGTGCTCGACCAGGCTGCCGGTGAGCACGGTGAAGGCGGTGGTCGCGGTGCCGTGGTCGTGGAAGCCGGTGCTGGCGCCCGGGGACCAGGCGATCAGCCAGACCTCGACCTCGTCGTCGCGGTGGAGCAGGTGGAACTCGCGCCCGGTCTCGGGCACCTGCACCCGCGCGAGCAGGTCGTCGTCGGCGTAGGTGCGGATGGCGTCCAGCAGGGGCCGTATGGCAAGGGCGGTCAAGGTGGCCTCCTCCAGAAGCGTCGTGGGTTTAAGTATAGTAGATGACTCGACTTTGGCCAATGGCGTCGTGCTCCCACCCCAGACGTACCATTTGAGCCATGGGTTACAACGTGGAGAAGTCCGACGAGGAGTGGCGCGCAGAGCTGTCGCCCGAGGAGTACGCGGTGCTGCGCCAGGCGGGCACCGAGCGGGCGTTCACGGGTGAATACACCGACACCGAGACCAAGGGCGTCTACTCCTGCAAGGCCTGCAAGGCCAAGCTGTTCGAGTCCGACACCAAGTTCCACTCCGGCTGCGGCTGGCCGTCGTTCTACCAGCCGATCTCGGAGACGATCGAGTACATCGAGGACAAGTCGCACGGGATGGACCGGGTCGAGGTCCGCTGCGCCAACTGCGGCTCCCACCTCGGCCACGTCTTCCCCGACGGCTACGGCACCCCGACCGGCGACCGGTTCTGCATCAACTCGATCTCCATCTCGCTGGAGCCCGCGGACCAGTAGCCTGCGGCCATGCGCATCGCGATGTGGTCAGGCCCCAGGAACCTCTCCACGGCGCTGATGCGCTCGTTCGAGAACCGGCCCGACTGCACGGTCGTCGACGAGCCGCTGTACGCCGCCTACCTCTCGGCCACCGGTCTCGACCATCCCGGGCGCGAGGACGTGCTCGCCTCCCAGCCGAACGACTGGCGGGTGGTGGCTCGTGAGATCACGTCCGGGCCGGTCGAGTCGGCGGTGCAGTACCAGAAGCACATGACCCATCACCTGCTCCCGGAGATGGACCACAGCGCCTTCGCCGGGCTCTCCCACGCGTTCCTGGTCCGGGACCCGGAGCGGGTGCTGACCTCGTACGCCAAGGTGCGCGAGGAGCCGACGCTGGAGGACCTCGGGCTGCCGCAGCAGGTGGCGCTCTTCGAGGAGTTCGGCGGGCCGGTGGTCGACGCCGCCTCGATCCTGGCCTCGCCGCGAGCGGCTCTCGTCGGGCTGTGCGAGGCGCTGGGGATCGGGTTCGACGAGGCGATGCTGTCCTGGCCGGCCGGTCGCCGGGACTCCGACGGCGTCTGGGCCCCGCACTGGTATTCCGGGGTGTGGGCCTCGACCGGGTTCGCCGCCTCCTCCCCCGGCGCCGCCGACCCGCTGCCCGCGCGCCTGGCGCCGCTTCTGGAGCGCTGCCTGCCCTACTACGATCGCCTCGCCCCCTATGTCATGAAAGTTAACTGATGCTGCAGACATACGACCCCCGCAACGACCACCTCCAGGTCTGGATCAACGGCGACCTCACCCATCGCCTGGAAGCGCGGATCTCCCCGTTCGACTCGCTCGCCCAGGGTGGCGACGGCGTCTGGGAGGGCCTGCGGCTCACCCAGGGGCGCATCTTCAAGCTCGACGAGCACCTCCAGCGGTTGCGGCGCTCGGCGCGGGCTCTCGCCTTCTCGCACATCCCGTCGGACGCGTTCATGACCGAGGCGATCCGGGAATGCCTGGCCGCCAACGGGATGCGCGACGACGTCCACATCCGGCTCACGCTCTCGCGCGGGGTGAAGGTCACCTCCGGCATGGACCCGCGGCTCAACCAGTCGGGTCCGACCCTGATCGTGCTGGCCGAGTTCAAGTCGCCGGTCTACGACGACTCCGGGATCACGCTGATCACCGCGGCCCAGCGCCGTCCGCGCGCCGACATGCTCGACCCGAAGATCCACCACAACAACCTGATCCCCTCGATCCTGGCCAAGGTCGAGGCCAACAACGCAGGCGCCGACGACGCACTGATGCTGGACGATGCCGGCTTCATCGCCGAGACCAACGCCACCCACTTCTTCCACGTACGCGACGGGGTGCTGCGCACCTCGACGACCCGCGCCTGCCCCGAGGGGATCACCCGCGCCACCGTCCTCGACCTCGCCGCCGACCTCGGCCTGCCGATGGACGTCGGTGACTTCTCGCTCACCGACGCCCACACGGCCGACGAGGCCTTCGTCACCGGCACCATGGGCGGGCTCACCCCGGTGGTCTCCCTCGACGGCCGGCCGATCGAGCGCGGGCCGGTAACGCAGCAGCTCGCCAAGGCGTACGCGGACCTGCAGGCGACAACGGGGACGGTCGTCGTCGGCTGATCCTTCGGCAAGGTATGCAGCCGAAGGCGCACATCCCGTGCGGAGGTCCGCGAGGGATGTGCGCCTTTCCCTGCATACCCTTCGACAGGCTCAGGACACCGCCTTGATGAAGTCCCCGCTCAGGCGTCGCGCCAGGCGACGAGCTTCTCCAGGAACGAGAGGTCGTAGTCGGGGCCGTTCACGCCGACGGTGAACAGCGACGCCCCGGCGTCGGCGAACGCCTGGGCGGACTCGAGGTCGCGGACCTCGACCGAGATCTCGATCTCGGAGACATCCCGGCCGACGTCGGCGCAGTGCTCGGCGAGGATGCCGCGCTTGCGCTCGAGGGTCGGGACGTCGGAGAAGGAGTGCCAGATGTCGGCGTGCTTCGCGACGTACTTCAGGGTCTTCTTCTCCCCGCCGCCACCGATCATGACCGGGATCTTCCGGACGGGCGCCGGGTTGAGCTCGGACCACCGCTTCTCGATGCGCGGCAGCGCCTCACCGAGCGCGTCGAGGCGGGAGCCGGCGGTGCCGAAGTCGTAGCCGTACTCGGTGTAGTCCCGCTCGAACCACCCCGACCCGATCCCGAACACCAGCCGGCCACCGGAGATGTGGTCGACCGTGCGGGCCATGTCGGCGAGCAGCTCGGGGTTGCGGTAGGAGTTGCAGGTCACCAGGCAGCCGATCTCGGCGCGCGTGGTCTGCTCGGCCCAGGCCGCGAGCATGGTCCAGGCCTCGAAGTGCTTGCCGTCGGGCTCGCCGTAGAGCGGGTAGAAGTGATCCCAGTTGAAGAGGATGTCGACGCCGATCTCCTCCGCGCGGCGGGCGGCGTCGCGGATCTGGGCGTAGTCGGCGTGCTGGGGCTGGATCTGGACTCCGATGCGGATCGTCATGTGCCCAACCCTACGGAGCCTCCGGCTTCCGTCCTCGCGCGAATCGGCCCTATCGTTCGGCAGGCGGCGAAGCGCGCCGTACGAGAGCTGAAGAGGGTGCGAGATGCGACTCGGTTGGGATCTGCACGATGACGGCAAGAACGTACGCGAGGGCGCGATCGTCAAGCCCGGCGAGCGGTTGAGCTGGCCCCGGACGATTGGCTTCGGCGGCCAGCACGTGGTCGCGATGTTCGGCGCCACGTTCTTGGTCCCCCTGCTGACCGGCTTCCCGCCGACCACGACCCTGTTCTTCTCAGGCATCGGGACGCTGCTGTTCCTGCTGATCACCCGCAACCGGCTGCCCAGCTACCTCGGCTCCTCGTTCGCCTTCATCGCGCCGATCGGCGCCGCGATGGGTGGCGGCGGGATGGGTCCGGCGCTCTTCGGGATCATGGTCACCGGTGCGCTGCTGGCGCTGGTCGGCGTGATCGTGATGGTCACCGGCACCGGCTGGATCGAGGCGCTGATGCCGCCGGTGGTGACCGGTGCGATCGTCGCGCTGATCGGTCTCAACCTGGCCTCGGCCGCGACCAACAACGTCGTCGGCGGTGAGCCGGCCAAGCCCGACAACGGCGCCGTCCTGGTCGCCGCGATCACCCTGGCCACCGTGCTGGTCGTCGCGGTCGCCTTCCGCGGGCTGATCGCCCGGCTCTCCATCCTGGTCGGCGTCGTCGTGGGCTACATCGCCGCGCTGATCGCCGGTCAGATCGACACCTCGGCGTTCAAGGAGGCCGCCTGGTTCGGGCTCCCCGACTTCTCCACACCGACCGTGTCCTGGTCGGTGGTGCCCATGTTCCTGCCGGTCGTGCTCGTCCTCGTCGCCGAGAACGTCGGCCACGTACGCAGCGTCGCCCACCTAGCCGGCGACGACTCCCTCAACCGCGAGACCGGCCGAGCCCTGTTCGCCGACGGCCTCGCCACCACCATCGCCGGTGGCTTCGGCGGCTCGGCGACGACGACGTACGGCGAGAACATCGGCGTCATGACCGCGACCCGGGTCTTCTCGACCGCCGCCTACTGGGTCGCCGGCATCGTGGCGATCCTGCTCTCGCTGTCCCCGAAGTTCGGCGCGCTGCTCAACACCATCCCTGCCGGCGTGCTCGGCGGGATCACCGTCGCGCTCTACGGCCTGATCGGCCTGATCGGTATCCGGATCTGGATGGACAACCGGGTCGACTTCGCCGACCCGGTCAACCAGTTCACCGCCGCCGTCGCCCTGGTCATCGGCATCGGCAACCTCACCCTGACCTTCGGCGACCTCACCTTCACCGGCATCGCGCTGGGCACCATCGCCGCGGTCGTGATCTACCACGGGATGAGCGCCCTGGCGCGCCTGCGAGGCCGCTGAGCCGGCTCAGAGCCGGCTCAGAGCTTGCTGCGATCGGTGGGCGTCGGCGAGAAGGCGGCGCTGAGCCGGAGCACCTTGGCGAACTCGGTGACCTTCTCCACTGACAGGAACCCGTCGCCTTCGCCCGACCCGATGACGACGCCACCGTTGTCGAGCTCGTCGAGGTGCTTGTCCATGCCACCGGGAAGGGCCTTCGCCCTCCCTTGCGAGAGGTAGTTCAGATAGCCGAGCTTCGGCCCCGGCTTTCCGACAGGCTGCACCTCGGCGAGAGCTTCGTTGAGCGACCTCGAGGTGACCGCTGCCCAGTCCGGGTCCCACGCAGAGGCGAGCTGACGAAGGACCGGGCCGGCGAATTGCGCGATATCGGCACCACGCCACTTCACCACGATGCTGTTGCGCACCTTTGCGGACTCGGTATATCCGCCGACTATCAAGGTGATAGCCACCATGGCGCGATTCCCGCGTCCTCGATAAGCCTGGCTGATGCCAAGATTCGGAGCGTCCGTATTCTCGCGAAACGCGTCGGAGATCGCCTTCAGGACGTTATCCCCCTCTTCGAGGGGCTTTCCCGGCATCGTGGGCGAGGACCACGAGATCTTCTCGCCCAAGACCTTGTCCAGGCCTGCGATGAAGGCACTCAGTTCCTCTGCAACCCGCTCCGGGGTCTCCTGGCGTGGGCCCCAGAATCCTCGCGCGATCAGCTCTTCATCCACGCTCATGACCGTATCACCGCTCCCTCTTCGTATCGGCCGGCATCTTCGAACTCCGCCTGCTCGCCATCGTGGCGAAATGAGGCCTATCCATTGCTCTTCGGCGAATTCCAGCCGTCCCATTCACTGGGCGGGTTGACGAACTCCTGGTGCCGCACCGAAATAGGCAGGTCGAAGTCCTCGAAGAGGGTCCGCGCCGCTTCCATGGCCTCTTTGTTGGAGAAGACCCACTCGACTGGCGTATCGCCTGCCGCGTCCACCTGTCGTAGGGCTTGATCCAGCCAGTCCTTTTCCTTGGCACCGTTGGGATATCCCCACGAGTCGACCATCTTCCCGTAGCCGTGCTTGGTCTCGATCAGCTTCCCGTCGAGAATTCCGTCGAACTTGACCTCGTTGTCCATCGATCCACGAAGAGAGAATTCGAGCCCGTCGTCCTTGCCGGTCACCTGGCGCTCGAACTCGGCGCCGAGCTTCTGCTCGAGGAACTTGTGGTTCCGATTGACGGGCTTCCATTCGCCGGGGCCCAGCCTGCCGTCCAGGTCACGTCGAGCGTCCGCCTGCTTCCGGATGTCGTCGGCCACGTCGTCGGCGTTCTTCTTGAGCGAGTCCCCGACCTCGGTGAGGACCTCCCCCGCCTTGTCGAAGGCCTCCTTGGCGACATCGCCGATCTGCTTGGCCATAGCTGTCTCCTAAGAGGCGAAGAGGGGGAGGGCGGACACGTCGGCGGCGAACGTCGTGCACAGGTCGTACTGGTCGGCGCCGCAGTCGGAGAGCGCGGTGGCGATCTGCTCCATCAGGTCGTAGCTGAGCTTGGTCGCCGCGGTCGCCTCTCCGTCGCTCACGATCGGAGCCTCGGCGATCGACATGGCGAGCTCGGTGATCGTTCCGGTCAGCGGCTCGATCACCATGCTGGCGACCTGGCCGAGCACCTCTTCCATCGCGATGTCGGTGGCGATGTCGAGCGCCTTCTTCCGAGCGGCGATGAGCGCCGCGTTGCCGATCACGCTGAGGCCTCCGGTGACCACAGCGGTCGCCGCGGCTGCCGCGATCTGTGCCGCCGTGATCGTCAGCTCGGCGATCACCTTCATCTTCAGCGCGACGATCGCGTCAGCAAGGATGTCGATCCCGGTCGCGACCTCGGGCAGCGCGTCGAGCACCGCGTCCATGTTGGCCGTACGGTTGTCGGTCCAGGCTCTGATCAGCGCATTCACCGACTGGGCCTTGGCACCGTCACCGAGCTCGTTGACCCGCGCCTCCAGGTCGTCGAGGGTGCCACGAAGGTCCGACTCCAGACCGCGCAGCAGCTGCGCGGCATCGCGGACCGCGTCCTCGTCGACGTTCGGCCACTCGTAGCCGAGCAGGTCGAGTACGAAATCCAGCTCCCCAGGGATGGTCATCCCCACGTCTCAGCCCTCCCATCGTCATGCGGACATGTCAGAAGCCCATGACGGGATCGGCACACGAACCCGAGCAGGAGCCACCGCGACGGATGAGATTAGTGGAGACTCACCGTGGCCGGACAGGGAATTTCCGAGACGATCCGGCCGATCAGGAACGCCTCAGGGGAGGCGGTCCAGGAGATCGCCGATCTCGACGCGGGCGCCGGTGTAGAACGGCACCTCCTCGCGTACGTGACGACGGGTCTCGGAGCCGCGGAGGTGGCGCATCAGGTCGACGATGCGGGAGAGGTCGTCGGCCTCGAAGGCCAGCATCCACTCGTAGTCACCGAGGGCGAAGGACGGAACGGTGTTGGCCCGCACGTCGGGGTAGTCGCGCGCCATCTGGCCGTGCTCGGCGAGGAGGCGGCGGCGCTCCTTGTCATCGAGGAGATACCACTCGTAGGAGCGGATGAACGGGTAGACCGCGACGTAGTCGTGGGTGCGCTCGTCGGCGAGGAACGCCGGCAGGTGGCTCCGGTTGAACTCGGCGGGGCGGTGCAACGCCATCTGCGACCAGACCGGGACGAGCCGGCCGCCGAAGGCGGTGCGGCGCAGGCGGTGGTAGGCCGACTGGAGCTTGTCGGAGGAGTCCGCGTGCAGCCAGAACATCACATCGGCGTCGGCGCGCAGGCCGGCGACGTCGTATGTGCCACGCACCACGATGTCCTCGCCGGCGAAGGCGGCGAAGAGCTCCTCGACCTCGACCGCCTCGGCCTTGCGGTCGGCGTCGCCGAGGGTCTCCTCGAGGGAGAAGACCGACCACATCGTGTAGCGGATGGTGTCGTTGAGCTCGTTGATCTTGGCTGCGTTGGACTTGATGTCGGCCTGGGGGTCGGTCATGCCCCTATTTTGCGCTACCGCCGGTCACCGCGCCCTCTCGGGCTCTATCGTGAGCGCCATGCTGCCGCTGCGTACCCGCATCTTCGCCTTCCTCCAGGAGCGCCTGGTCAAGACGCCGCTGATCGCCGAGGAGATGATCGCCCTGCGCGCCCAGCGCGAGGGGCTCCGCACCGGGCCGGTCAGCGCGTTCCTCTTCGGCCGTCCTGCGGACGTCGAGATCAAGGAGACGTACGTCGACGGCCGCCGTTTCGCGATCTACACCCCTCATGGCGTCGGCGAGGCCGCGCCGGTCGTCATCAACTACCACGGCGGCGGCTGGTGTCTGGGGACCCCGGAGCAGAGCGCGTGGGTCTCCTCGCACGTGGCCGCGGAGACCGGGTCGATCGTGATCGCCCCGTCCTACCGGCTGGCGCCGGAGCATCCGTTCCCGGCTGCCGTCGAGGACGCCTGGGCCGCGTTGGAATGGGTCTCGAAGAACGCCGCCGACCTGGGTGGGGACCCGACTCGGATCGCGGTGATGGGCGACAGCGCCGGCGGCAACCTGGCTGCGGTGGTGTCCTTGATGGCTCGTGATGCGGGCGGACCGGCGGTGCGGGCTCAGGTGCTGATCTACCCGGCTGTGGAGATGTACGAGAAGTTCCCCTCCGAGGCGGCCAACGCCAACGGTCCGGTGCTCACCTCGACGCAGATGAGCACCTTCGGCCACCTCTACATGGGCGATCGCTACGGGGACGAGTCCTGGCAGGCCTCACCCCTGCGTGCCGCGTCCCACGCCGACCTGCCGCCGGCCCACATCATCACCGCGCTGCACGACCCGATCCGCGACCACGGCACCCGGTACGCCGAGGTCCTCCGTGCCGCCGGGACACCGGTCTCGCTCGTGGACTACGACACCGCGTTCCACGGGTTCATGTCGCTCCCCGGGGTCGCCCCGGTCGCACGTGAGGCTCTCGCCGGGATCGTCGCATTCCTGCGGTGAGATCATCAGCAGTTTTCTATGTTCGATTGGGAGTTTGTTAACCCTCCGCGTTGGGCCGTGTTGTAACGTTCCACTCGGGTGTCCGTCGCCAGGTTGTCTCGGGTTGTACGTCACCTCGATCCCCCCATTCGCCTGCGGCTGAGAGCGCTTTCGCGTCTCCTCGGCGAGCCCTGTGCACACCGGAAAGGCGTGGTGACATGGCAGACGTCTCCATCAAGATCGAGACCCTTGATCAGACGGTCAAGAAGCTTGACTCGATCATCGACGAGTTCGACCACGCGGTCGGCAACTCCAACGCCCTCGAAGGCGCCATCGGGAACCCGTTCCGCCGCGGCGAGCTGCGCGGCCAGGCCGACGACTTCGAACAGCGCTGGGACATGAAGCGGAACGATCTCAAGGACGAGCTCTCCGACGTGCGAGACCACATCAAAGGCGTTGTCGAGGGATTCCAGAACTGGGACAGCGAGACGGCTCTCCTGTTCCAGCAGAAATAGACGGATGGAGTGAGTCATGGATCAGTCACCCAAGGGTCGGGAGATCCAACCTCTCACCGGCGACTCGGCGGTGATCGTCGCGCGCGGGAACAAGATCGAAGAGCTCGGTGAGCAGATGTCCGAGGCGGCCAACGTCCTCGAGCAGGTCGCCACCGGCGAGCTGGCCGAGGGCCAGATGCAGGGCAAGGCCGTCGCCGAGCTCCAGGACAAGATCGGGTCCTCCTACGAGACGTTGCGGGAGGCCAGCGAGCTCTACACGCCCGTGGGTCCGCTGATCGCTGCGTACGGCACGAGTCTCGGGGAACAGCAAGCCAAGATGGGGCCGTTGGTCGAGTCCTGCACGGACAAGTGGACCACCTATGAGGGGCTTCCGGGAGACCGCGAAGCAGACGATGACGAGGGTCAGGCCAAGAAGGCCGCGTACGACGAATGGCAGGACGACGCGGAGAGCTGGGATGCCGAGTACGACACCTGGGAAGACGCCTATGACCTCGCGGTCAACGGCATCGGCAACGAGATGGCCGGCAGCATCAAGGACGGCTTCTGGGAGATCTTCGGTTTCCTCATCAAGATCCTCGAGGTCATCGCCATGGTCTTCATGATCGCCGGACTCTTCCTCGGTGGCATCGTCGCCGTCATCGGATTCGCCCTCGGAGCCTTGGTGCTGATCGGGAAGATCGTCCAGGCGTCAGCCGGCAAGGCCTCGGTCACGGATGTGCTCTTGGCGGTGGTCGCGATTCTCCCCTTCGGAAAGCTCGGTCAGATCGGCAAGGCCTGGGGCCAACTGGGGAAGGGTGCCGCCTCCAGCGGCAAGACTGCGGGTGCCGCCGGACGAGGGTACGGAAACTTTGTTCTGAAACGAGCGGCACCTCTGAACCCGCCTCCCGTGAATGTCACGTTCGGCGCCAAGTTCAAGACCGCGCTCTCCATCTCCACCGGCTTCAAGGAGGTGCCCCGCACCAGGGCTGCTTGGATGGCCAACCCGTTCAAGCCCCCCAAGGACATTCCCGTGGGCATCATGAGCGGCTCCGACATCGCTACCGGGATGGCCATCTACGGGGGGATACGCACCGGGACCTGGGGCCAGAAGATCGGGGCCGGCTTCGACGGGCTCAGCGGCCTGGGGAAGTGGGCAGGCGAGTGGTACGGCACCACCTCGACGAGCCAGGGGCTGAACGAGCGGCGTATCAATGACCAGCAGAGCGCACAGCCCTCGGAGGCATGATGCCGGAGACATGGCAAGCTGAGATCGCCCAGCCGTCGGAGCGCTGGATCTGGGTCCCCGATGCGGGCGAGCTCGACGCCGCGAGTGCGAAGAGGTGGGTCGAGGACGTACTCGCCTCGCTCCGCGACACCTGGGACGGCGAGTGGACCGACGAGGTCGACCCCGACGCGCGTGCCCTGCTCGCCCACCATCTCGCCGACGACCTCCACCCCGGGACGCTGGCCTCGATGCTCCACTGGCCACTGCCCGCGCCCGTCGTCAGCCGGGTACGGGTCGTGCTCGGGGGCGGCGAGCCGACCTCGCCCGAGGAGTGGCGGCAGCAGGGCTTCGACGTCGATGAGTACGCCGGCGCCGCTCTCGGTCCCGGACTGAGATGTCTCGCGTCCAAGACCGGAGAGATCGACGGTGAGACCATCGAGTTCCTCACCGGCATCTTCGTCTTCTCGACGCAGGAGCTCAGCGTGATGGTCGTGGTCGAGGCAGGCGCACCCGCGATCTTCGGTCTCACCATCGCGGACATGCCGCTCTTCCTCGCCGAGCTCGAGGTCGTACGCCCCGATGGCACCCCGTTCACGGCAGAGCCGGTCCCCGGCATGCCGAGCGACCCGTTCGACGTCTGGGAGGACTCATCCCTTGTCTGAGACAGCATCCGCCCCGCAGTCCTCGCTACGCGAGCTGCTCGGCGGCACCAAGGAGCCGGAGTTCGAGCTGAAGCTCCTCCCCGGCTGGGAACGACACACCCCGGGTGAGGCCGACCGGGCCGCGATGGACGCGGCGCTGAAGAAGCGCTTCATGAACATCAACCGGCCCGAGCTGCATGCCTCCATGCGTGCGCAGCTCGATCAGGCGTACACGCTCATGAAGCAGCAACAGGTCAAGGCCTACTTCGCCGCCACCGCCCAGACCGACAGTCTCGCCATCATTCCCGCCGCGATCGTCGCGACGACCTTCAGCGCCCAGGGCGGTGGGACTCTCGACACCCACGTCGCCGGGATGATCCGTGACCACGGCGCCAAGCCACTCTTCGGCGACAAGCGGTTCATCCGCTACGAGCACGAGTCGACCCGAACCGCCGAGGGCGACGAACCCATGGTCGTGACGTCGATCGTCTATATGACCCCGATCCCCGGCTCGAGACGGCGCCGAGGGCTTCAGCTCACCGCGACCCTGGCCAGGCCGATGGAGATGACGGCGACCGACGAGAAGTTCCTGGCCTGGAAGCTGGCTCTCGACGTCTGTGTCTCGACGCTGCGGTGGGTGCCGGCCTGAGGTTTCAGCCGATGTCCGCGGCGGCGCGGTGCGCCGAGGCGATCGTGGCCGGGATCCCGACGCCGTCGTAGGAGGCCCCGGCGAGGGCGAGTCCGGGGACGCCGCGGAGTCCTTGCCGGATCCGGGCGACCCGGTCGAGGTGGCCGACCGGATACTGCGGGAGCGCGTCGGTCCAGCGCTGGACGTGCACGTCGGTCGGCGTCACGGTGATCCCGGCGATCTCGGCCAGGGCAGCCAGGGAGTCGGCGACCAGCCGGTCGTCGTCGTCCGAGGGCGGCTCGCCGTGGCGTCCGATGGAGGTACGCAGGTAGGTGCCGCGCTCCCCCACCCAGGCCCACTTGGCGAAGGAGAAGGTGGAGGCCTTGATCGCGCACTCCTCGACCGGCGGGACCAGGAATCCGGACTTGTTGTGCAGCTCGGCGGGAAGGTCGGGGAAGGCGAAGGTCACCACCGCGACGCTCGCGGTCTCGATCCCGGACAGCTCGCGTGCGACCGACGGGGCGGTCGAGCGGAGCAGCCTGGCGGCGACCGGAGCGGGGGTCGCGACCACGACGGCGTCGGCCGCCTCGACCTCACCACCGGTCTCGATCGGACTGTGCTCGACCAAGAAGCCCTGCGGAGTGCGGGTGACCGCGTCGACCGGGGTGTCGAGCCGGATGTCCAGTCCCTCGGCGAGGGTCTCGGGCAACCGCGACATCCCGCCGTCGATCCCGGCGAAGACCGGGACGTCCGAGCTCGGCAGCGCCGCGGCGGCCTCGAGCAGCGACCCCTTCTCGGCGAGCATGAACAGCTGCGGGGCGGCGGCCTTCACCGATATCCGACGGGCGTGCCCGGCGTAGACCCCGGCCAGCAGCGGGTCCGCCAGCCGATCGGCCGTCTCGTCCCCGAACCGGGAGGCGATGAAGTCACCGACCGAGATGTCCTCGTCCGTCTTCGCAGGTGGGAGCGTGGGCTCGCGGCGTACGACCTCCAGGGTCTCCTCGGAGAGGAGACCGGCCGACTCGAGCTGAGCCAGGTCGAGAGGTACGCCCATGATCGAGCGCGGGATCGGCCGCAGCGCGCCACGCGACCAGATCGAGGACTTCGCGTCGGTGGGGTGCACGACGTCGAGGCCGATCTCCTTGGCCAGCGCGACGCCCTCGGGCCGGCGGTTGAGCATCGCCTCGGCCCCGACGTCGACGACCTGCCCGGCCACCGACTCCCCGCGGATCTTTCCTCCGACCCGGTCCGAGGCCTCCAGCACCGTGACCCGGTGCCCCTTCAGGGACAGATCGCGGGCCGCGGTCAGCCCGGCGATCCCTGCTCCGACGACGATGACACGCACGAGACCAGTGTCGCATCGGCCATCGCACCGGCGTACGTCAGGTGAGCTGCTCCACCGCGCGCTTGGCCTCGGCCAGCCCGACGCCGGTCGCCTCCCGGTAGACCTTGATCGCCTCGATCTTCTTGCCCTCGCGCACCAGCGCGAGGACCTCGTCCTGACGCGGCAGCGGCGGCTCCTCCACCCCCGCGTGCTTCAGGAGCAGATCGACCTTGTCCTCGAGCCGGTTCAGCCGGCGGGTGAGGTCCGTCCGCGTCTTGGTCGCCGACGACTCGATCACGAAGTAGAGCAGGATCAGACCGAAGAGAGCGATGGCTCCGAAGGTATCCACACCCGGACTCTAGTGCCGAGGCGTCAGCCCCGTCGGCCGAGTCGGCACCGGAGTGCCGTCTCGGCCGACGTACGTGACGCCTCGGCGGGGGTGGGTCAACCGGCGAGCCGGCCGAAGTTGGAGCGGTGGAAGACCAGGGGTTGGCCGGCGCCGTGGTCGGCGGCGTGGAGCTGGAGGAGTACGACGATGTGGTCGCCGGCCTCGACCTCGCGGTAGACGGTGCAGTCGAACTGGGCCAGGCCCTCGTCCAACGTCAGCGCCCCCTCGTGGGATGAGCTGACGACCAATCCGTCGAAGCGGGAGTCGACCGGGCCGGCGAGCTGGCGGCAGACCTCGCCGTGGTGCTCGGCGAGGACGGTGACGCCCAGGTGCGAGGAGCGCCGCAGGTCGGGCCACGTCTTCGAGGTCCGGGCCACGGAGAAGGAGACCAGCGGCGGGTCCAGGGACACCGAGGTGAACGACGACGCGGCCAGTCCGACGGGGCGGCCGTCGACGACCGCGGCGACCGCCACCACCCCGCTGGGGAAGACCCCGAAGGCCTGCCGGAGCGCGGCCGGGTCGAGATCCTGATTCGTACGCAGCGGATTCGTCATCGCGCCACCACCGAGCTCGCGGGCACTGCCCGCGCCTCGTCCACCGCCGTGTCCCGCAGCCTCTCGCCACGGGTCTCCGGCAACAGCCACATGCAGGTCAGACTGGTCACGGCGACCACGACGTTGTAGCCGGCCACCCACCACAGCGAGCGGTCGTCGGAGAGCGCCACCAGGGCGGCCGCGATCAGCGGCGTCAGCCCGGAGGCCACCACTCCCGAGATCTGGTAGAGCGCGTTGAGCGCGGAGAAGCGGTAGCGGGTGTCGAACAGCTCGCTCCAGAACGCCGCCAGCGGCCCGTACACGGTGCCGTAGACCAGGCCCAGCCCACCGACGAAGGCAGCCACCGACGGCACCACCGCGCCGGACTGCACCGCGGCCGCGACCGGGAAGGCGATCACCAGCCCCAGCACGGCCCCGACCGTGTAGACCGGCCGCCGTCCGAACCGGTCGCTCAGCGCTCCGGAGACGACGGTCATGACCACACCCAGCAGCGCACCAGCCATGATCGCGTTGAGCACCACCGAGCGGCTCAGCCCGGCGTCCGACACCGCGTAGGAGAGCAGGAAGACCGAGTAGAGGTTGTAGGTGAACCCCTCCACGAACCGGGTCCCCATCCCGAGCAGCAGCGTGCGCGGCTGACGCCGGAAGAGCTCGGCGACCGGCAGCTTGGAGACCTTCTTCTCGGCCTGCACCTCCTGGAACGAAGGCGTCTCCATGATCGAGAGCCGGATCCAGGCGCCGATGGCGAGCAGCACGATCGAGATCAGGAAGCAGACCCGCCAGCCCCACGCCAGGAACGCCGCGTCGGGCAGCTGCGAGGCGATCGCGAACGCGCCTGAGGCGAGCACCAGCCCGCCCGGGACGCCGATGTGCGCGAAGCTGCCGTAGAGCCCGCGGCGCCCGGCCGGGGCGTACTCGGTGGCCAGCAGCACCGCGCCGCCGTACTCACCGCCGACGCCGATCCCCTGCAGGACCCGGAGCACCACGAGCGCGATCGGGGCGAGCACCCCGATGGAGTCGTACGTCGGGAGCAGCCCGACCAGCGAGGTGCCCACCCCCATGATCACGAGCGTCCAGATCAGCATGGTCTTGCGGCCGATCCGGTCGCCGAAGTGCCCGAAGATCAGGCCGCCGACAGGGCGGGCCAGGAACCCGACGGCGAAGGTGCCGAAGGAGGCGAAGGTCGCGGCGGTGCCGCTGAGCCCGTTGAAGTAGAGCTTGTCGAAGACGAGGCCGGCGGCGGTGCCGTAGAGGAAGAAGTCGTACCACTCGATGGTGGCGCCGACCGAGGCCGCGAGCGCGACCCGCTTCGGGTTGGCAGCAGCGGTGGTCATCCGGATCCCCTACTGGGCCGCGGCGCCGAAGGGCACCGCCGCCCCTCGGCCGGCGACAGGGGCGGGGTGGGACCACAGGCCCCGGCGGGCGAGCTCGGGCAGGACGCCCTCGCCGAACCAGTAGGACTCCTCCAGATGCGGATAGCCGGAGAGCACGAACTCGGTGATCCCCACCGAGTGGTAGGCCTCGATCAGGTCCGCGATCTCGGTGTAGGACCCGACCAGCGCTGTCCCGGCACCACCGCGGACCAGCCCGACGCCCGCCCACAGGTTGGGGTGGATCTCGAGCCCGTCACGCGAGCCCTGGTTGAGCTCCAGCATCCGTCGCTGACCCTCCGAGGCGCTGCGGGAGAGCCCCGCCTGGACGCGCTCGATGTCCTCGTCGGAGATGTTCTCCAGCAGCCGGTCGGCCTCCGCCCAGGCGGCCGACGACGTCTCGCGGGCGATCGAGTGCAGCCGGATCCCGAAGCGGAGCTCGCGCCCGCGGTCGGCAGCCAGCTTCTTCACTCGTTCGATCTTCTCCGCCACCGCGGCAGGCGGCTCGCCCCAGGTCAGGTAGACGTCGGCATGCTCGGCGGCGACCTCCAGCGCGGCCGGCGAGGAGCCGCCGAAGTAGACGTCCGGGACCGGCGTGGGCCGCTGCTCCAGGCGCGCGTTCTCGACCGAGAGATGCTTCCCGTTGAAGGTCACCGTCTCCCCCGCCCAGAGCCGGCGGACGATGTGCAGGAACTCGCCGCACCGCTCGTACCGCTCGTCCTTGGCCAGGAAGTCGCCGTACATCCGCTGCTCGTGGTCCTCACCGCCGGTGACGACGTTGAGGAGCAGCCGCTGGCCGGACAGGTTCTGGAAGGTGCCGGCCATCTGCGCGGCCAGGTAGGGCGAGACCGAGTCGGGCCGGAAGGCGACCAGGAACTTCAGCCGTTCCGAGAGGGAGCTGAGCATCGCGGTCGTCACCCACGCGTCCTCGCACCACGCGCCGGTCGGCGTCAGCGCCGCCTCGAAGCCGAGCTGCTCGGCGCTGCGCGCGATCTGGCCGAGATAGGGCACCGTCGCCGGACGGCCCGCCGCCAGCGCGCTGACGCCGTGACCGCCGCCGATCACATGACGGCCGTCGCCGCCGTTGGTCGGGAGGAACCAGTGGAACTTGAGGGTGCTCATCGCTGCCTTTCGAGTGGGATGTGTGGGGGATGCGGGGAGGTCAGATCTGCCCGTGCCGCGGCGGCGGGGTGCGGTCGACGGCCCAGCGCCCGAGGTGCTGGACCTTCCAGGCCGCCGGGTCGTGGAGGGTGTGGGTGCGTGCGTTGCGCCAGTGGCGGTCGAGGTTGGTGGACGTCAGAGCCGACCGGGCGCCGGAGACCTCGAGCAGCCGGCTGGTGACGTCGACCGACACCTTCGCGGTCGACGCGCGAGCGGCCGCCACCGCCAGGCTCGCCTCCGCGGCCGACTCGGCGGTGAGGTCCGCGTCGGCCTCGTCGACGCGTCGGCCCGCCTCGGCGAGGAGCGCCTCGGCGCCGCGTACGGCCAGCTCCATCTCACCGAAGGCGTGGACGACCAGCGGGTCCTGCGCGGCCGTCTCGACGCCGGCGAACACGACGGCGTCGGCGTAGGGGCGGGACTTGGTGCGTACGAACTCGGAGGCCTCGTCCAGAGCCCGACGGGCGATCCCGGCGTCGATGGCCGCGTGCAGCAGCTGGGCGAAGGCGCCGTAGGTCGTCGGCACCTCGAAGGTGACCGCGAACGGCGTCACCCAATCGTCTGCTACGGGAACGTTTGTGAGGCGAACTGTTCCGGAACCGGTCGTACGCTGCCCCACGGCGTCCCAGTCGTCGACGATCTCGACGCCGGGAGTCTCCGTACGGACCCACGCCACCTGCAGCGGCCCGTCGACGTCACGCCGCGCGAGCACGGCGAGATAGTCGGCGAAGAGCGAGCCGGTGCAGTAGAACTTCTCGCCGTTCAGCAGCCACTCCCCCTCCTGCCGGGCAGGCGTGAGGGTCGTGCGGATGTCCCGCACGTGCTTGGTCCCGAACTCCGACTGCGCGTTGGCGACCAGGGCCCCGGCCCGCACCTCGCTGTAGATCCGCTGCTGCTGCTCGCGGGTGCCGTTCAGGCGGAGCTGGTTGAGGAAGACGAAGTGGCTGTGCGGGACCTGGCCGACGTTGGGATCACCCCACGAGACCAGCCGGAACACCTCCGCCACCGTCGTGGCCGGGAGCGCCGGACCGCCGAACTCGAGCGGGACGGTGAGCGCACCGAGCCCGGCGGCGGCGTACGCCTTGACCTGGTCGTGGGGCAGCGCCCTGACCCGGTCGCGCCCACCGTCACCGAGCGCGAGCTCGTCGGCCAGCCGCCGTGCCACCAGCGGTGCGGTCTCGGCATCGAGCCGGGCGATCTCCGTCGCGCTCAAGCCACGGGCTCCAGCTGCTGCGCCTCGAGCTCGCGCACGATCGGGAGGACGCGCTGGCCGAAGTATTCCACGTCCTCGAGGTAGTGCAGGAAACCGCCGAGGATCAGGTCGGCGCCGGCCCGCTTGAGCTCGAGGATCCGCTCGGCGACCTGCTCGGGCGTGCCGATCAGCCCGGTCCGGAACCCGTCGTTGTACTGCACCAGGTCCTCGAAGCTGGAGTCCTGCCACATCCCGGTCTTGTCGCCGGTGGACTGCCCGGCCTGCTTGACCGCGGAGCCGAAGCCCTCGACGGCCTCACGGTCGGCCTTGTCGATGATCTCCCTGAGGGTGTCGCGCGCCTCCTTCTCGGTGTCGCGGGCGACGATGAAGCCGTTGATCCCGAACCTGACCCGACGACCGAGCGGCTCGGCGACCGCGTTGACGTCGGCGATCTGCGCGGCGAGGCCCTCGGGGGTGTTGCCGTTGGCGAAGTACCAGTCCGAGACACGGCCGGCCATCGCCTTGGCGTCGGAGGAGTTGCCGCCCTGGAAGATCTCCGGGTGCGGCCGGCCCTCGCCGGCCAGCGGCTTCGGCTTCAGGTCGAAGCCGTGCAGCCGGTAGAAGTCGCCGTTCAGCTCGGCGGAGTCGGAGGTCCAGATCTCACGCAGGTATCGGATGAACTCCTCCGAGCGGCGGTAGCGCTCGCCGTGCTCGAGCCACGGCTCGCCCAGCTGGGTGAACTCGTCCTTGAACCAGCCGCTGACCACGTTGACGGCCGCGCGGCCGCCGGAGAGGTGGTCCGCGGTGGCCAGGAACTTGGCGAGCACGCCGGGCTGCCAGAGCCCAGGGTGAACCGCGGCGATCACCTTGAGCCGCTCGGTCGCCAGCAGCAGTGCGAGGGAGAACGAGGTGGACTCGTGCTGGTAGGCCGCGCCGTAGGAGGCCATGTAGCGCACCTGGGACAGGGCGTACTCGAAGCCGTTGTTCTCGGCCAGCTGCGCGAGCTTCTTGTTGTAGTCGTAGCTCCAGTCGGTGCGCTGCTCGATCTTGCTCACCACCAGGCCGCCACTGACGTTGGGCACCCAGTAGGCGAACTTCAGGGGCTCGGTTGCCGGTGAAGTCATGCTGGTCTCCTTGGATCGGAATGTCTACTAAACTTATCTGATTAAACAGGCAACGGGACCGGGTCTCCCGATGTGGACCACCGGAAGACCCGATCCCGTGATAGGCGCGGCCTATCAGCCGGCGTCAGGGCGAGAGGTTCTGCTGATCACCCCGACGAGCGGCTCACGTGTACCAGGTGGGCGCGGGGATCTCCCCGAGCAGCGCGTAGCGCCCCACCTCGGCCCGCTTGTGTGCGACCGGGTCGTGGAGCGAGTGGGTGCGGATGTTGCGCCACGCGATGTCCAGCCCGACCTTGTTGGACGTCGCCCGAGCACCGGTGAGGTCGTAGACCTTGGTGCCGACCTCGAGGCCGACGTCGATCGCGACCTGCTTGGCCGCGGCGATCACCACGGCCGCCTCGCCGCGCTCCTGCTCGGTGACCTCGTCGGCATGGCCGTTGATCGCCTCGATCAGGCTTGCCGCCCGCTCGGCCAGCGCCTGGGCAGCCCACAGCTTCGCGGTCAGGTCGCCGTACGTCTCCTGGATGTAGAACTCCTCGCTCCCCGTCTCCTTGACGTCTCCGGCGTAGGGCCAGGCGCGGGTCGTGTCGCGGGTGTAGGTCGCGGCGGTCGCCAGCGCGCCCTCGGCGATGCCGAGGTAGAAGTTGGTGAAGACGAGCTTGATGATCGGCACGTTGAGCGTGTTGTAGACCCGCGGGACGAACTCGTACGTCCCCTCGTCCTGCTTCACATAGCCGGCCGCCGACTCCCAGGGGACCCGCACGCCGTTGATCTCGACGGCGCCGGACTCGGTGAGTCGCTGGCCGAGGTTGTCCCAGTCGCCGGCGAAGACGATGGCCTCCTGCTGGGTCGGGACGATCGCGAAGACGTGCTTCTCCGTGCCCTCGATGACCCCCTCGAGCACGGTCAGGTCGGAGATCCTTCCGCCGGTCGAGAACGACTTGCGGCCGGTGAAGACGAGCTCGTCGCCCTCGATCCTGATCACCAGATCGTCATCGCGCGGGTTGACCGCGCCGCCGAAGAAGAAGTTGTTCTCGGTGTAGAGCTGCTCGACGGCGGCGATCTGCTCCGGGGTGCCGACCAGCCGCGCCGCCCACGCCCACAGGTAGTGGTAGCCGAGCAGCTGCCCGATCGAGCCGTCGCCGGCGGCCACGGCGCGGATCACGCGCAGCGCGGTCGTCCAGTCCTGGCCGGCGCCGCCGTGCTCGGCGGGGCCGAGCAGGGTGACCAGGCCACTCTCCTTGAGCAGGTTCACCTCGTACGTCGGGACCTGGTTGGCCCGGTCGCGGGCGACCGCGTCCACGGAGAGCCTGGTGGCCACCTCGCGGGCACGGTCGACCCAGCCCTCCGGGGTCGTGGGTGCCGCGCCGAACTCCGCGGCGTTGCGTACAGCTTCGGTTGTCATCGCGCCCTCTCGGTCTTGCGTCGTGGAAGTCGTTCTTCTTAGTCGACTAAATTAGTAGAGAATGAGCGCGAGGATGCTGGCCGGACGCCAGCGATCACCGATCACCCGCTCGGGATGACCGATCACCGAACGACGAGAGGACAGCGTGAGGATCGAGCAGCTGGAGTACATCGCGGCCGTGACCCAGTACGGCTCGCTGCGGCGCGCGAGCGAGCAGCTCCACATCTCCCAGCCCGCCCTGAGCGAGGCGATCACCAAGCTCGAGCGCGAGCTCGGCGTGACCCTGCTCGACCGGCGACGTGCCGGCGCCCGGATCAGCCGCGAGGGTCAGGAGCTGCTGCACTCCATGTCGGACGTCCTGGAGGCCGTCGACCGCCTCCGTCTGGCCGCCGGCGACCAGCACGCCGGGGTCAGCTCGGTGCGGGTCGGCACGGTCCACGCCGGCACCTCGACGGTGCTGCTACCGACGCTGCGTCGCTTCAGCGAGGAGCATCCACGCACGAGCGTCGAGGTCCGCACCATGGTGCAGGAGGACATCTACCTCGCCCTGGTCGAGGGCACGATCGACATCGGCCTGGTCAACCTGCTCGACGGCGACGACCTGCCGCCGACGGTCGAGGGCACCGTGCTCCTCCACGGACGGCCGATCGTGGTGCTGCCCGCGGACCACCCGCTCGCGTCCCGCGACGAGATCACCGTCGAGGAGCTCCGCGAGGAGCCGTTCGTCGGAATGCGCTCGGGCTACCTGATGTATCGCTTCGCCCACCGCGTCTTCGGTCGCGACCTCCCCCACCACTGGCACGCCACCGACGGCGCCGAGATGGGCAAGATGATGGTCGGCGAGGGCCTCGGACTGACCCTGCTGCCCGACTACAGCGTCGTCGGCGACCCGCGCGAGACCGGCGGGCACATCACCGTACGTCCCCTCGCCGGAGACCGCTCCCGGGTCACGATGGTCGCGGTGCGACGGCACAACGCACGTACGACCTCGGGAGCGCGCAGCCTCCTCGACCTGCTCGCCGAGACGGCTGCCCGCGCTCGCCCCTCTCGCGCTCAGCCCTCGGCGGGCTCGTAGCCCTGCACGAACTCGGTGAGCCGGGCGAGCTGGTCGGGGTCGGTGCTCGGGATGACGCCGTGGCCGAGGTTGAAGACGTGGCTCTTGGCGCGACGCCCGGTCTCGATGATCTTCCCGGCCTGCTCGAGCATCACCTCGGTGGGCGCGAAGACGAGGGCGGGGTCGAGGTTGCCCTGGACTCCGAAGCCGTCGCCGAGCTGGGTGATCGCCCAGTCCAGCGGCGTACGCCAGTCGACACCGACGACCTCGGCACCGGCGCTGCCCATCAGCGGGAGGAGCATGGCGGTGTTGACGCCGAAGTGGATCCGCGGGACACCGAGCTCGCCGATCCGGGTCATCACCGCGGTGGAGTAGGGCAGCACGTGGCGCTCGTAGTCGGCGGGCGTGCACGCGCCGGCCCAGGAGTCGAAGAGCTGCACCGCGGAGGCACCCGCGCGGACCTGGACCTCCAGGAACGCGCCGGAGATCCCGGCGATCTTGCGCATCAGGGCGTCCCACACCTCGGGGGCACCGAACATGAGCGCCTTGGTCTTGGCGTACTCCTTCGAGGGGCCGCCCTCGACCAGGTAGGAGGCCACGGTGAACGGGGCGCCGGCGAAGCCGATCAGCGGGGTTCCGCCGTTGACGCCGGCGAGCTCGCCGACCAGGTTCTGGACGGCCTCGGTGATGTAGGGGACGTGCTCCGGCGTCAGGTCCGGGATCGCCTCCACGTCGGCCAGGGTGCGAACCGGGTTCGCGATCACCGGGCCGACACCGGGCTTGATGTCGAGGTCGACCCCGACCGCCTTCAGGGGCAGCACGATGTCGGAGAAGAAGATGGCCGCGTCGACCCCGTAGCGGCGTACGGGCTGGAGGGTGATCTCGGTGATCAGCTCCGCGTTCTGGCAGGACTCGAGCATGCCGATGCCCTCGCGGACCTTCAGGTATTCGGGCAGCGACCGTCCGGCCTGGCGCATGAACCACACCGGCGTACGGCTCGGCTTTTCTCCGGCGAGTGCCTGCAGGAACGGGGAGGATGCGAGGGCCACCTGGCAATGGTCCCATCCGGTGCGGCGTGTACGCACATCGCGAATCGCGCAGAAGACATACCCTGTTCACATGGTCGTCCGTGGAGAGTCGCGTCCCGCCGCGGGACCGGAGAGCGGTCCAGCCGTGTTCCGGTCCGCCGCGGAGGGAATGCGCGCCGCGACCTTCCGGCCCGAGGTGCTGGCCGAGGAGATGCCGGCGCCGCAGCGGATCGCTCCGTACGCCGCGGCGCTGTCGGCAGATGTGACCGTCGGCGACGTCGACGTGGCGACCGGACGGCTGATCCTGCTGCACGACCCCGACGGCAACGACGCCTGGGGCACGGTGCACGGACTGCCCGGCACGTTCCGCCTGGTGGCCTACGCCCGGGCCGATATCGACGTCGAGCACATCAGCGACCCGCTGCTGGGCGAGGTCGGCTGGTCCTGGCTCCTCGACGCACTGTCCGGTCACGGCGCCTCGCACGTGGCGGCGGCCGGCACCGTGACGCGGGTCGCGACCGAGTCCTACGGTGGGATGGCCGACGAGGACGGCACCGCCCAGATCGAGATCCGCGCCTCCTGGACGCCGGTCGGGACGACCTCCGGCGACCTGGACCTGCGACCACACACCGAGGCGTGGGGCGAGCTGCTCTGCACGGCCGCGGGCCTTCCTCCGGTGCCTGAGGGCGTCACCGTCATGCCGAGCCGGCGAGGGCAGCGAGGCGCGTGATCGAAGACAGCACCGAGGCCGAGACGGGGCCGGACACACCAGAAGATGCTGCTCCGGCGCCGCTGCTGACCCTGCGCGACGGGCTGCCTCCGGTGACCGACACCGACGAGGGCCTGGTCAAGGCCGCCGCGGCCATCGCCGCCGGCTCGGGCCCTGTCGGGATCGATGCCGAGCGCGCCTCGGGCTACCGCTACTCCAACCGCGCCTACCTGATCCAGCTGCGCCGCGAAGGCTCCGGGATCTGGCTGATCGACCCGATCGAGCTGACCACGATGCAGCCGCTGATCGACGCGCTCGAGGGCACCGACTGGATCCTGCACGCCGCCACCCAGGACCTTCCCTGTCTCAGCGACCTCGGCCTGCACCCCTCCGTCCTGTTCGACACCGAGCTCGCCGGCCGGCTGCTGGGCTATCCACGCGTCGGGCTCGGCACCCTGGTCGAGACGGTGCTGGGCTTCACCATGCTCAAGGAACACTCCGCGGCCGACTGGTCGACCCGGCCGCTGCCGGACGCCTGGCTGGAGTACGCCGCGCTCGACGTCGAGGTGCTCGTCGAGCTGCGCGACGCGCTGGCTGACGAGCTCGTCGCGCAGGGCAAGGACACCTGGGCCCGCCAGGAGTTCGACTGGCTGCGCGGGTTCGAGGCGCCGGTGCGTACCGATGCCTGGCGACGCACCTCCGGCATGCACCGCGTCCGCGGCCGCCGCGGCCTGGCCGCGGTACGTGAGCTGTGGACCGAGCGCGACCGGATCGCGCAGCAGCGCGACGTCACCCCGAGCCGGATCATTCCCGACGCCGCGATCGTCGCCGCCGCGCAGGACCTCCCGCAGGACAAGGCCGCGCTGCTCGGGCTGAAGGGCTTCCACGGCCGTGGCGCCGAGCGCTACGCGACCTCCTGGGTGAAGGCGCTCAACCGCGCGGTCACGATGGAGGAGGACGAGCTCCCGGTGCGGTCGCCGCGCTCGGACGGCCCTCCCCCGCCCCGCGCATGGGCCGACAAGGACCCCGTGGCCGCCCGTCGTCTCACGCTGGCACGTGAGTCCGTCAACACCCTCGCCGAGGCGCGCAACCTCCCCGCCGAGAACCTGCTCACTCCCGACTTCCTGCGCCGCGCCATGTGGACGCCCCCGAAGACCCGCGACCCCGGCGCCCTGCTCGACGGCATCATCGAGATCCTCTCCGGCTTCGGCGCCCGCGGCTGGCAGATCGCCCTCACGGCCCCGCTCCTCACCGACGCAGTCCTCCACGCCGAGGCGAACTGAGCGAGGCGTCACCCCCGAAGGCCGAGGCGTCACGTACGTCGGCCGAAGCGTCACCAAGGACGGCCGAGGCGGCATCGCCGTGACGGCTCGACCGACGTACGTGACGCCTCGACCGACCTGACCGACCTCTCGACCGACCTGCGTGACGCCTCGGGCGACGGGGCCGACGCCTCGGCAGCTAGGAGCTGGGCGAGATGGAGGGGGACGGGGAGGCCGGCGGCGTGGGCTGGGGGAAGACGGTCTTGGAGAGCTCGTCGATCTGGACCGCGTAGTCCTCGACCTGCTCGGGTTCGGCGACCGCGAACGAGCCTCGGACGGCGACGGCGGCGACCTTCTGGAGCTGGGCGAGCTGGGTGGCCTCGGGGAGGACCTGCATGTCGCGCACGGTGTCGGTGAAGATCCGGGCGTTCTTGGGGTTGCGCTGGGGCTGGGTGAAGACCGGGGCGTAGCCGACCTCGGAGTTGACCGGCACGAAGTGGCCGGTGCGGACCATCTTCACGACCGACTCGGTCGAGATGAGGTAGGTGAGGAAGTCGGCGGTGGCGTCGGGGTCTGCGGCCTCCGAGCCCATGCACAGTCCGGCGTAGTCGCCGGTGGTGCCGTTGCCACCCGGCATCGGCATCACGTCCCACTCCGTCGCGTCGCTCGCCCGAAGGTCCGAGACCAGCGAACGGTCACCGGCCAGCGCCACCAGGCGACCCTGCTTGAAGGCCTGGAACGGGGTGCGCCCGTGGAGCTCCTTCGCGGTGGCCAGCACGTTGGGCTGGGTCAACGCCTCGACCAGGTCCTCGTACGCCCCCGCCGAGTCCTCCAGCGCGGTGGACGTCGGCACCAGCGGGTCGTCGAAGAGGGTCGCGCCGGCACCGGCGAGCCAGGGCATCAGCGCGGAGAGGTTCTGATCCACGTAGGTGCCGCGGACACCCTTGTGGTGCTCGGTGGCGTAGGTCATCGCCGAGCTGAACTGCTCGAGGGTCCAGCCACGCAGAGAGCCGTCGGCCCGGACGCTGGGGGTCGGGAGGCCCTCCTCCTTCATGGCGTCGAAGTCGATCAGACCGGTGTTGACGTAGACGACCTGCGGCGAGACCGAGTAGGGCATGCACTCGAGGCGGCGCTCGACGGAGAAGTCCTCCATGGCCTCGCGGGAGTACTTGTCGCCGAAGTCGACGTTGCGGGCCTCGAGCAGGGTGTCGACGGGCTGGATCCGCTTGTCCTCGGCGAACGAGGCGACGTCGGCACGCGGGGTCAGCACGACGTCGACCTTCTCGCCGTTGTTGACCGCCGCGGTGAGCTGGTCGGCGGTCGGCCAGGACTTCACCTCGACGGTGACGTTGGGGACCTCTTGGGTGTATTCGGCGGCCAGCTGTTTGTAGGTGTCGACCAGCGTCTTGTGGCCGGAGACCCCGAAGACGAGCTTCACCTTGGTCGGCGCCTTCGTCGCGGCGCTCGGCGAGGGCTTGGAGGCCGGCTCACCGCCGCAGGCGGCGAGGGACGCCGAGAGAACCGTCACCAGAAGCGCCGTTGCCAGCCGCGTGCGCCGCACTATTTCCTCCATCTCAACACCAGGACCGGGTCTGTGATGGAACCACAGACCCGGTTTACCAGCGATTCACTTTACGATACGTACCTGGACACTTCCTGAGAAGGAGGCTCCAGAACCGCCTCAGGCGAGGTGCTCGCGTGCGGCCTTGATCACATCATCGAAGATCTCCTTGGCCAGCGCATCGCCCTCACGGCGTACGTCGGCGGGATCCATCCGGATCAGCCGGTCCAGACGAACCTCGGAGGGCCGGCCCTCGCGATCCCAGCCGCCGGTGCCGACATCCATCCAGTGCCGACCGTACCGGGCCTCCTGGGCCTCGTCACGATCGTGGTCCTTGCTGGTCAGCATCAGGCAGAGAAGTACGCCGGCCTTCTGACCGATCACGAGAACCGGTCGGTCCTTGCCCTGGCTCTCGTCGTCCTCGTAGGGCACCCACCCCCAGACGACCTCGCCGGGATCGGCGTTGCCATCGCCGATCTCGGGGTCGTAGGAGATGGCGCTCGCGCGCTGGTCGTCAGTCATCACAGCTCCAGAGAAAAGTAAAGAACACGCCGGACCGGGAGCGCCTCACGGCGCAAGGCCGCTCGAAGCGGCTGAAGTTGGGACCCGGGGCTGCCGCAGCCCGACGTGTTCGGGCACCAGTGTAACGGTGCGGCCAACCTCAGCCACATCAAAGCGAGCAGGAGGCTACCGCACCGGCACGGCGACCTCAGGTCAGCCGCTGCTCCAGCTCGGCATGTCCCGCGGCCTCGAGCTGTTCGGAGAGCTGCAGCATGTTGCGTACGTCCTTGGCGGCCGCGTCCGGGTCCAGCGCCGCCCGGCCGGCGGCGATGACGCGGGAGAAGGCGGCGGCGCGGAGGAGCACCACGGCGAAGTCGCTGCCGGCGATGCCGCGCAGCACCTCGTCGACCATCGCCTTGAGCTCCTCCGGGCCCGGAGGCTCCGCGACACCGGCCACGACCTGCGCGACCTGGGCCTTCGCCCGGCCGGCGTCGAACTCGCGCGCGGCACCGATCGGGTCGGCGTAGACCCAGCTGCGGAGCAGGAAGAGCCGCCACAGGCAGCCGGCCAGCGACTCCGCCGGCGAGTTCGACCAGACCTCCGCGATCGTCTCGATGCCCTCGGACTCGGCCAGATGGAGGATCCGCTCGGCGACCGCGGGGTCGTCGCTGTCCCGGGCCCCACGGACGAGCGCCGTCGCCGCCGCATCGGCCGCCTCCTGCACCAGGGCAGGGTCGTCGCCCCCGAGGAGGGAGTCGAAGAAGCCGTCCCCGGGACGCATCGGCGAATGAAACTCTCTGGGCATCCCTACGAGCGTAGCCATCGTCGCCGCCGGACGCATCCTGATCGGGCGGGCCGGTCAGCCGAGCAGCTTGCGGATCCGGGCGTCGGAAACCTTCTCGGCGGTGCCGAGATGCTGGGCCCAGAGCTGGACGCGGTACTCCTCGAGCATCCACCGCACCTGCCGCAGCCGCGGCCCCGGCGGGCGGCCCTCGGCCAGCGCCTCGACCTGGTGCAGATAGGCGTCCTGGAGCGACGCGATCCGGTCGTGGGTGGTCCGGTCGGCGCGCAGGTCGGCGTCGAGCTTGCGGCGGCGTTCGACGATGGCCCTCAGATAGGTCGGATACCGCCGGATCTGCTGGGTGCCCGCCTCCGCGACGAACCCACGGTGCACCAGCCGGGCGAGCTGGTCCTTCATGTCGGTCAGCGCGGGAAGCTGGAACATGTCGGCCCGGCCGGAGAGTGCCTTGTCGGTCTCGCGATAGGCCTCGAGCGCCCGCATCACGTCGGCCAGGACCGCCCGGACGGCCGCGACCAGGTCGGCCGGCGTGCCGGCGGCGGCCAGGACGGCGGCGTACGTCTCCTGGGTCCGCGGCAGCGGACGGGCGTCGACCAGCTGGCGGACGACGGCGGCGCGGCAGTCCTCGACGAGCTCGGCGGCGCTGGGGTAGGGCGACCCGGCCAGGGCGAGCTTCTCCATGGTGGAGAGCCCGTCGACGACCTGCTTGGTGACGTCGGGCAGCGCCAGGAGCAGCAGGCGTACGACACCGAGACGGTGACGGGCCTCGGCCTCCTCGGCGGACCCGGCGACGACGAGACCGACCGTCGCGCCCTCGTCGGAGAGGCACGGGAAGACGGTGACCTCGTGCCCGGCACGCTTCTCCGTCACCGTGGCCTCGATCGACCCGAAGACCCAGGTGGTCTCGCCGGTGCGGGTGTGGCCGGCCGAGGCGGCGACCTCGGCGATCGCGGCCTCGAACTCGCCCTCGAGCGGGGCCTTGAGCGCGTCCAGGTCCTTGCCGCGGGCCGTCTCGCGGCCGTCCTCGCCGACGACCCGGTAGGTCGGGCGCAGATGCTCGGGCACCTTCTCCCAGTCCCAGGCCTCGCGGGGGATGTGCACGCCGGCGGTCGAGCGCGCCCAGCGCTCCAGGGCGATCAGCAGCGGCTCCTCCCCCGGCGGCGTCTCCTTCAGGAAGGCGCGCGCCTTGTCGGGCGCCGGCACGAAGCTGACCCGCAGCGGCTTGGGCAGCGACCGGATCAGCGCCGTCACCAGCTCCTCGCGCAGCCCCGGCACCAGCCAGGAGAAGTCGTCGGCGCCGACGCGGTTCAGCGTCGCCACCGGCACGTCGATGGTCAGGCCGTCATCGGCCGCCCCCGGCTCGAACTGGTAGTTCAGCGAGAAGGTCAGCGGCCCGGCGTCCCACTCTGCCGGGAAGTCGCTCTCGGTCACCTCGCCGGCGGCGTCGTTGGTGAGCATCGAGAGGTCGAAGGCGAGCAGATCCGGACTCTCCCGGCGCGCGGACTTCCACCACTGGTCGAAGTGGGCACCCGAGACGATGTCGGCCGGAAGCCGGCGGTCGTAGAAGTCGAAGAGGGCGTGCTCGTCGACCACGATGTCGCGGCGCCGGGCGCGGTGCTCGAGCTCCTCGGCCTCCTCCATCAGCTTCGCGTTGTCGCGGAGGAAGCGGTGATTCGTACGCCACTCCCCGTAGACCAGCGCGTGCCGGATGAAGAGCTCACGGGAGAGCTCGGGATCGATCTTGCCGAAGGCGACGGGACGGTCGGCGACCAGCGGCACGCCGTAGAGGGTCACCTTCTCCCGCGCCATCACCGAGGCCCTCTTCTGCGACCACACAGGCTCGGAGTAGGTGCGTTTGACCAGGTCACGGCCGAGTCGCTCGGCCCACTCGGGATTGATCGAGGCGTTCTGCCGGGCCCAGAGCCGGGAGGTCTCCACCAGCTCCGCCGACATCACGAACTGCGGGTTCTTCCGGTGCAGGACCGAGCCGGGGAAGATCGCGAACTTCGCCCCGCGGGCGCCCTCGTACTCCCGCGGACCCGGCCGTCGCCGGTCGCGCCCCGCGGCCGCGTCGGCCTTCTTGTCCCGTTCCTCCAGCGCCCCGATATGGGAGAGCAGCCCGGAGAGCAGCGCCTGGTGGATCCCGTCGGCGTCGTAGGCGGCTCCCTCTGATTTCGGTGCGGTCTCCCCGTCCTCGTGACCGACGTCGCGGTGTCCCTTGCCGAGGTCGATCTTCATCTCCCGGCACACCTGACGCAGCTGCGACTCCAGGTCCTGCCACTCCCGGACGCGTACGTAGTGCAGGAACTCCCGCTTGCACAGCCGCCGGAACGCGCTGGAGGAGAGCTCGTGCTGCTGCTGCTTCAGATAGCGCCACAGGTTGAGCCAGGTCAGGAAGTCGGAGGTCTCGTCCTTGAACCGGGCGTGCAGCTGGTCGGCCTGCGCCTGCTCCTTGGGGTGGTCCTGCCCCGGCCGCTCGCGCGGGTCCTGGAGCGAGAGCGCGGCGGCGACCACGATGACGTCGCGTACGCATCCCAGCCGCTCGGCCTCGAGCACCATCCGCGCCAGCCGCGGGTCGATCGGCAGCCTGGCCAGCCGACGGCCCAGCTTGGTCAGCCGCTGCCCGCGCATCGCGCCGAGCTCTTCGAGAAGCTGTACGCCGGCGGTGATGTTGCGCCGGTCCGGCGCCTCCACGAACGGGAACCGGGCGATGTCGCCCAGCCCGAGGGAGGCCATCTGGAGAATGACCGAAGCGAGGTTGGTGCGGAGGATCTCGGGGTCGGTGAACTCCGGCCGTCCCTCGAAGTCCTCCTCGGAGTAGAGACGGATCGCGATGCCCGCCTCGACCCGCCCCGTACGTCCCGACCGCTGGTTGGCCGAGGCCTGCGAGATCGGCTCGATGGGCAGCCGCTGCACCTTGGTGCGGGCGGAGTAGCGGGAGATGCGCGCGACACCGGTGTCGACGACGTACTTGATCCCGGGGACCGTCAGGGAGGTCTCGGCGACGTTGGTCGCGAGCACGATCCGGCGGCCGGTGTGGGGCGAGAAGACCCGGTGCTGGTCGGCGGCCGAGAGCCGGGAGAAGAGCGGGACGATCTCGACGAGACCGGTCGAGGGGCGGCCGCGGTTCAGCCCCAGTGCATCGCCCAGGGCATCGGCGGCGTCGCGGATCTCCCGCTCACCCGGCAGGAAGACGAGGACGTCACCCGGCCCCTCGGCCGAGAGCTCCTTGACCGCGTCGACGATGGCCTCGGTCTGGTCGCGGACGACGACCTCGCCCTCTTCGTCTTCCTCGGAGAGCTCCATCAGCGGCCGGTAGCGGACCTCGACCGGGTAGGTGCGCCCGGAGACCTCGATGATCGGCGCGGGATCCCCCGTCCGCACGTCCGAGAAGTGGGCCGCGAACCGCTCCGGGTCGATCGTCGCCGAGGTGATGATCAGCTTCAGGTCCGGGCGTCGCGGCAGCAGCCGGCGCAGGTAGCCCAGCAGGAAGTCGATGTTGAGCGACCGCTCGTGGGCCTCGTCGATGATGATCGTGTCGTACTTCCGCAGGTCGCGGTCGCGCTGCAGCTCGGCGAGCAGGATGCCGTCGGTCATCAGCTTGATCCGGGAGGCCTTGGACGACTTGTCCATGAACCGCACCTGATAGCCGACCAGGTCTCCGAGCTCGGTGCCGAGCTCGGAGGCGATCCGCTCCGCCACCGACCGTGCCGCGATCCGGCGCGGCTGGGTGTGGCCGATCAACCCGGCCGACCCGCGCCCGAGCTCCAGGCAGATCTTGGGCAGCTGGGTCGTCTTACCCGACCCGGTCTCACCGGCGACGATCACGACCTGGTGGTCACGGATGGCCGCCGCGATGTCCTCGCGGCGCTGGGTGACCGGAAGCTCGGCGGGATAGGTGATCGCCACGGAGACGGCGGCAGGCTGGTCGGAGGACATGAGGTCACCCATTCTCCCCCGGCGTACCCCTCGACCGCACATCGGTTTCTCCCACCGCCCGGCCCGCCGGATGGCGGGAGGTGCCGGTGTGATTCCCGCCACAGGCCGGGTACCGTGTCCACCGGCACCGGGGGGAGGCTGGGTCCACCCCCAGCTCATGAAGGAGTGACCCCGATGACCAGCGACCAGATCTTCCCCGACACCCCCACCCGACCGCCGTTCGACGCCGAGCTGACCCCGGTGCTCGAGATGGTCCGTCGGCACCTCCCGGCCTTCACCGAGGAGAACCTGGCGGAGATGCGGCAGCAGTCCGACGAGGGCTTCCCCGGCATGGACCCGGTGGACCTGACCGTCGGCGGCGCGGTCCGGGTCGAGGAACGTCAGGTGCCCGGCCCCGAGGGCGCACCCGACATCACCCTGCTCATCCTGAGTCCCGCCGTCGAGGGTCCTCCGCGACCGGCGGTCTACCACACCCACGGCGGCGGCATGATCATCGGCAACCGCCGCCTCGGCGTGGAGCCCTTCCTCTCGCAGGTCGCCGACGGCAACGCCGTGGTCGTCTCCGTGGAATACCGCCTCGCCCCGGAGCATCCCGACCCCGCGCCCGTGGAGGACTGCTACGCCGGCCTGGTCTGGACCGCCAAGAACGCGGCCGAGATCGGCGTCGACCCGGAGCGGATCCTGATCGCGGGCGCCAGCGCCGGTGGCGGCCTCGCGGCCGGCACCGCGCTGCTCGCCCGCGACCGCGCCTTCCCGAGGCTGACCCACCAGATCCTCATCTGCCCGATGCTCGACGACCGCTTCGAGACCCACAGCAGCCGCATGCTCGACGACGAGGGCGTGTGGGACCGCGGCGCCAACCTGTTCGGCTGGACCGCGCTGCTCGGCGATCGTCGCGGCGGCCCCGACGTCTCCCCGTACGCAGCTCCGGCACGCGCCGAGGACCTCACCGGTCTCCCCCGCACCTACATCGACACCGGCTCGGCGGAGACGTTCCGCGACGAGACGCTGACCTACGCGCGGCGGCTCTCGGAGGCCGGTGTCAGCGTCGACCTCCACATGTGGGGCGGCGGCTTCCACGGGTTCGACATGATGGCCGGACACGCCGCCGTCTCGCGCGCCTCGATCGCGGCCCGCGACGAGTTCGTCCGCAGGGCGCTCGAGGGCTGATCCACTGGCCCGCTCGCGTCCGGTGGGCGAGAGTAGGCAGAGGAGGTTCAGGTGCGAGATCTGATCGGCAAGCTCGAGGTGGTCGATGACGACACGGCCAGTGCGCTGCGCGTCATCGACCACTTCGACCGGCTCGTGGACGAGCGGGCCTCGACCGCCGCGGTCGTACGCGCCGCCGCGGCCCTGGCCGGTTCCACCGCCGGCCTCCACGACGCCGCGAGGGCAGTGGTCAAGCGGTTCACACCCGACGGCCGCACCCTGACCGGCAAGGACGCGGGCGAATGGCGCCACGAGCCCGTCCCGGGCCAGCCCGGCTCCTGGCTCTGGCTGGAGCGTGCCGGCGACGACGGCCCGCTCGACGCGCTCATCCTCGAGCGGGCCGCCCGTGCCCTGCAGGCGCTCAGCACCGGCTCGTCCGATCCCTCGACCAGCGGGCTGGTCCGGATCGCGTGCGACCCCGACGCCACCGATACGGACCGGCGCGACGCGGTCGCCCGGCTCGGCCTGGCCGGGCCCGTCACCCTCGTCCTGAGCACCTCGGCCAACCTGCGCGCGACGCTGATCAGCAGCGTCGGCGACCTGGTCGTCGCGCTGCTCCCCGGCACGCCCACCATCCCGGAGGGCATCCGCGCGGGCGCGGCCGTCGCTGCCGACCCGCTCCGGCTGCCGACCGCGCTGGAGCAGGCGCGCACGGCCCTCCGTCTGGCCGCCGACGTCGGCGGCCTCGCGCCCGCGGTGGTCGGCTACGACGACCTCGGGGCACTCGCCGTCATCGCCGAGCGGATCAGCGCCGACGAGGCGGCGGCGGTGGGTGACGTACGACGTCTGGAGGAGCTGCTCGCCGGCCATCCGTGGGTCGTGGACACGCTCCACGCGGTGCTCGACCAGCCGAGCCTGAGGCAGTCGGCCGCACTGCTCCACGTGCACCATTCGACGCTGCAGGAGCGGCTGACCTGGCTGAGCGGTCAGCTCGGCTATGCCCCGATGAAGGGTCGGGGACGGCAGCGCGCCGCCGTCGCGGTGCTGCTGTGGCGGATCGCGCAGGATGGGCGACCTCGAACTTGAGATCGCCCATCCTGTCCGCCGTCCGGCCGTGTCGGGTCAGCAGACGTCGATGTAGTTGATCGGGTCCCAGTTGATGCCCCGCTCGGCGTGCTTCGCGGTCGACTGCACGTACCTGTCACCCCGGCTGCGCTCGAAGTAGGAGCGGGTGCCGGTCGTCTGGTCGTTCTCGATCTCCGGCGTGTAGCTCGAGTAGAAGCCCCGGAGCGCGTGCGTCTGGCACCTGTAGAACTGGAAGACCTTGTACGTGCCCTGAGTCGGATCCCACACGTCGACACAGAGACGGTTGGACGGGCAGTTGTAGTTCTGGAGGCCGCCGCCCCGGTGGAACGTCTTCTCGGCCGCGGGCGAGACCGACGGCGACACCGCGGCTGCGCCGACCCGCTCGGTGGCGCCGCCGGCCTTCGCGTCCGGGCTGCCCTCCGCCGCCACGGCTCCGGCGGTGATGCTGGTTGCCGCCAGCGTGAGTGCTGCCGCGGCCAGAATCTTCTTGATCATGAGACTCTCCTTCAGATGAATCGGATGTGGAGGAATGACCCTCCGAGCGTCCGATCGACCACCACCTCGACGAAACCTTTTTGGCCAGGGCCGAAAGGCGTATCAGGACACCAGCGCGCCGCTCAGCACCTGCACCCCGAGGCTGGTGATCTCGTGGCGGACCGCGGTGCCCTCCCGCCGGGTCGTGATGAGTCCGCCCTCGCGCAGGACGCTCGCCTGCTGGCTCGCCGAGCCGACCGAGATCTCGCACCGGCGGGCCAGCTCGCTGGTCGAGCACCCGGAGCAGCGCACCGCGGCGAGCGCAGTGGCCCGCGTACGTCCCAGCAGAGCCGTCACCGGCCCTTCCGGTGCCCCGTCGGTCTCCGCAGAGCCCACCGGATCCGTCGCGGACGTGAGCCCGGTGGCCGGCTTGGCGGTGGGATAAGTCAGCATCGGCTCCGGCCCGGGATCGCACAGCTTCATCGGCGTCTCCGGCTCGCAGAAGTAGGACGGCTGGAGCAGCAGTCCGCGACCCTCGAGGTGCACCTCGGCGTCGGTGTAGTTCTCGATCTCCAGCACCGGCGCCCGCCAGCGGCACCCGGGAATCCCCGCCAGCACCGCCTCGAGGCCACCATCGGCCATCTGCTGGGCGCGCAGCTGCCGGTCCGCCTGGACCACCGCCGACAGCGAAGGCCATACCGGCGCGATCGCACCCTGGTGGTAGATCGCCACCGCCCGACCCAGCGTCCGCAGCGCCGACGCCTCGGCGCGACGTACGGCTTCGACCCAAGGGGTCAGCCGGCGCTGGCCCGCCATGGCGGCGACCTGACCGGAGATCGCGACCTTCGGCGTACGCAACGCGATCTCCATCCCGTCGCCGAACCCGCGAGCGCCGCCCGAGGGCGTCATGAAGTCCGGCGAGATCCCGCGCGGTGGCGCGATCTCGGCGAGCGGGCGCACCACGTCCCGCGGCAGCGTACGCAGGGTCTGCCGACGCCATCGCGACAGCTCCACGGCGCGTCCGCGCGTCTGGAGCGCGTGCAGGCTGAGCTGTACCTCCCAGAGCGCATCGGGCCCGTCGGCGATCCTGACCCGAGCAAGGTCGTCATAGGTGAAGTGAATCCGCAGCATCGTGTCCCCCGACCAAGATGGCGTATCCAGCCGCCTCTGCGACTGTCCTCCGACCATGCTGCTGACCCGGGCTCACGGATTTCTGACCCCGCCTGCGACAACCTGTCAGAAATCTGCCACCCGGAATCCGTGGCGCACACCGACCTGCTCTCGCTCCCCTTGGCCCGGGCGCCTAGATTATGTCCCCATGACCGGGGAGCCGAGCGAGACCGAGGTCCAGGATGCGCTGCGTGCGCTCCGAGGAGAGGACGACACCCTCAACGAGCGGTCGGTGCAGACCCCTCTCGACCTTCATCGGCTGCGCGATGCGCTGACCCGGTTCGGCGACGACGAGCCGTCCGGCGACACCAAACCGGCACGGGACAGGTTCCGACTCTGAGTCGAAATCGGCCAATGGGTGGGACGCCGAGTTACGTACGGGATTTCAAGAGGGTTACCGTTGCTGATCGTGACCGAATCTCTAACAGTGCGTGACAACCGCACCGGGGTGGAGTACGACATCCCGATCACCGACGGCACCATCCGCGCCGCCGACCTGGGGAAGATCAAGGCCAACGAGGACAACCCCGGCCTGGCAGTCTACGACCCCGGCTTCGTCAACACGGCCTCGTGCCGCTCCTCCGTCACTTATATCGACGGTGACAAGGGCGTGCTCGAGTATCGCGGCTATCCCATCGAGCAGCTCGCGGAGAAGTCCAACTTCCTCGAGGTCTCCTACCTCCTGGTCCACGGCGACCTGCCGACCAAGGAGGAGTACGACGCGTGGGTGCACGAGATCACCTACCACACGTTCGTGCACGAGAACATCAAGGAGTTCATGCAGGGCTTCCGCTATGACGCCCACCCGATGGGCATGCTCATGGCGTCGGTCGGCGCGATGTCGACGTTCTACCCGGACGCCGCGAACATCTCCGACCCCGACAACCGTCGCCTGCAGATCATCCGGCTGATCGCCAAGATGCCGACGCTCGGTGCCTGGGCGTTCCGGCACGCGCAGGGCAAGCCGTACGTCTACCCGGACAACGACCTGTCCTACACCGGCAACTTCCTCTCCATGCTCTTCAAGATGAGCGAGTCGAAGTACGCACCGGACGAGCGCATCGCCAAGGCGCTGGACACGCTCTTCATCCTGCACGCGGACCACGAGCAGAACGCCTCCGCCAACGCGGTGCGCTCGGTCGGCTCGACCCAGGTCGACCCCTACTCCTCGGTGGCCGCCGGCGTCGGCGCCCTCTTCGGCCCGCTCCACGGCGGCGCCAACGAGGCCGTGCTCCGGATGCTGCGTCGCATCGGCAAGGTCGAGAACATCCCCGCCTTCATCGAGGGCGTCAAGGCCGGCAACGAGCGGCTGATGGGCTTCGGTCACCGGGTCTACAAGAACTACGACCCGCGCGCGAAGCTGATCAAGCAGCAGGCCTACAACGTGTTCGAGGTGACCGGCACCAACCCGCTCCTCGACATCGCCCAGGAGCTGGAGAAGATCGCGCTGGAGGACGAGTACTTCGTCTCCCGCAAGCTCTACCCCAACGTCGACTTCTACTCCGGCCTGATCTACGAGGCCCTGGAGTTCCCGCCGGAGATGTTCACCGTGCTGTTCGCCATCGGGCGTACGCCGGGCTGGCTCTCCCAGTGGCTGGAGCTCGTCCAGGACAAGGAGCAGAAGATCGCCCGTCCGAAGCAGATCTACACCGGCGAGCGCGGACTCACCTTCGTCCCGCGCGACGTCCGCTGGGCGTGACGGTTCCCGACACGCAGACCCCGTCCACCGCTGTGGTGGATGGGGTCGTCTGGGATTTCGGGAACGTGCTGATCCGCTGGGACCCGCTCCCGGCGATCGCGGCGGGAGTCGGCGACGCCGACGCCCGCGCGTTCCTGGAGTCCTACGACTTCCGGTCGTGGAACCACGTCCAGGACGCCGGACGGACCTGGGCGCAAGCACTCGCCGCACTCGAGGGCGACGCCCCCGAGTGGCTGAGCGCCGGAGCGGCGTACGTCGACAACTTCCCGCTCTCCATGCTGGGGCCGGTCCCCGGCACCCATGAGCTGGTCCGCGAGCTCGCCGCTGTCGAGTTCCCCCAGCTCGGACTGACCAACTGGTCGGCCGAGCTCTATCCGCACGCTCCGGCGACGTACGACGTGATCGAGCTGCTCGGCGACGTCGTCGTCTCCGGCGAGGTGCGTCTGGCCAAGCCGGATCCGGCGATCTACCGGCTCGTCGCAGAGCGCGCCGGGATGCCGCTGGACCGGCTGGTGTTCATCGACGACAGCGCCGCCAACGTGGCCGCCGCCGCGGCACTGGGCATGCACGCGATCCAGTTCACCGACGCCGAGCACCTCCGCGGCGACCTGGTCGCGCTCGGCCTCCCGCTCTAGACCTGCTCGGGCGCTCGCTCGAGACGGCGTACGCCCGCGAACGAGATCGACATCAGGGCGCTGCCGGAGATCACCGCGGCGACCACGAGCAGCCAGGTGTCGAAGCCCACCGCGACGGCGACCGGGCCGACCAGCGCGAGCCCGAGCGGGCGGGCGACGAACGAGCCGACGATGTCGAAGGAGTAGACCCGGGAGAGCTTCTCCTCGGGGATCTCCTGCTGGATCGCGATCTGCCAGAAGATGTCGAAGACCTGCAGCCCGAACCCGTGCAGGAACGCGCCCACCAGGATCGGCCAGAGCGTGTCCGAGACCGCCATCGAGATCGGGAAGAGGCCGGTCATCGCGAGGAAGAACACCCCGACCGAGAGCAGCCGGCGTGGGCGGAACCTCAGGCAGAACAGGCCGCCGACGATGAAGCCCGCCATCAGCGCGGCCAGCGCGAAGCCCCACGACGCCCGGCCGATCCCCTGGCCGACCACGATCGGGCCGAGCACGCTGTGCGCCCCCGACCAGAACAGGTGGTAGAGCAGCGCCTGCAGGATGAGGAACCACAGCCACGAGTGCCGCATCACCTCGCGGAAGCCCTCGGCGAGGTCGCCGAGCATCGAGGCCTTGTGGGGCGGTCGTTCATGAGGCACCCGCATGCCGGCGTAGGCGACGGCGGCGACGGCGAAGGTGAGCGCGTCGACGGTGATCGCCCAGCCGGGCCCGACGGCCGCGACGAGCACACCGCCGAGGGCGTAGCCGACGGTCGACGCGGTGGTCTGGAGCAGCGAGCGGAGCGAGACGGCGGCACCGAGATCCTCCGCCGGCACGACGACCTTGGTCATCGCCATCGCGGAGGGCTGGTTGAGCGCGGCGACGACGCCCGCGAGGCCACCCATCACCGCGATCGACGGGATCGTCGCGATCCCGAGGATCACCGTCGCGGCCAGCGCACCGGCCACCACGGCACTGATCGCGGCCGTGCCCTCCATCATCACCTTGCGCGAGACCCGGTCGCCGAGCACTCCCCCGGCCAGCGTGGTCACCACCTGGCAGGTCGCGAAGACGGCCTCCACGACGCCCAGCTGGGTGACGGTCCCGCCGAGGTCGAGCACCGCGAACGCCAGCGCGATCGGCGTGATCGCGTTGCCCAGCGACGATGCCGCCGTCCCGGTCACGAGCCGCCGGAAGTTGCGGTGCCGCAGCGGCGAACGACGCTTGGTCGGCGTTGGCATGGTGGTCATGCCAGGAATCTACTTCGCTGGCGAACTATTCGCCAGCGAATTATCGATGCCAAAGTTAGGATCTGTACATGCCCGAGATGCGCCATTCCTCCGACCTTCCCGGGAGCCTCCCGGCCACGCCTGGAATCGTCGGTGCCACGCCGGAGAGCATCGTCCTCACCCCCGAAGCGCTGCCGGAGGACCGGGCCGACCGCCACGTCGCGCGGTGGCGCGACCACTGGATCGACGTCGACTTCGACGACGAGATCGAGGCGATCACGGTGCGGATCGGATCCATCTCGAAGTTCTTCAACGATGCTCGTGCGGCGGCGGCCAACGAGGTCGGTCTGGCCGACTTCGAGTACAAGACGCTCCACATGCTGATGATCCGCGACACCCCGGGCCACGCCTCGCCCACGACCCTCGCGAAGGACCTCGACATCAGTCCGGCCGGGATGACGGGACGGCTCGACAGCATGGAGAAGGCCGGGTGGGTGCGGCGTACGACATCGGTGGAGGACCGTCGCAAGATCAGCGTCGAGGCGACCAAGGCGGGCATCGAGATCTGGCGACGGGCGATGGACCTGCGCGGCGAGGCCGAGACCAGGCTGCTGGAGACACTGAGTCCGGAGCGGCGTACGGACCTGGCAGCCCTGCTCAAGCAGGTCACCCTGCGGATCGAGGACGAATAGCGCCTGCGCGGATCTGCGTACGCCACGGTCGCCGGTGAGCGGATCCGCCCACCCGCCGCCAGGACCAGCCTGGAGGCATGACCACCACACCTGAGACCAGACCCTTCCGCTTCGGCGTCGTCGCGGCTCAGGCGCCCACTGGCGCCGCCTGGAGCGACCTCGCCCACCGTGTCGAGAGCGCCGGCTACGACACGCTCGTCATGCCGGACAACGTGTCCTTCGGCCATGCCGTCTTCCCGGCTCTGGCGGCCGCCGCGGCGGTGACCACGAGGCTCCACGTCGGGACGTACGTCCTGGCCAACGACTTCCGCCACCCCGTCCAGGTCGCCAAGGAGTCGGCCACGCTCTCCGTGCTCTCGGGCGGCCGCTTCGAGCTCGGCCTCGGCGCCGGGCGCCCCGACTCGGCCCGGGAGAACGCGATGCTGGGGCTGGGCTTCGACCCGCCCGGCGTACGCGTGGACCGGCTCGTGGAGTCGATCGGGATCATCAAGCGGCTCTTGGCCGGTGAGACCGTCACCGTCGACGGGCCCCACCACCGGGCCGTCGAGGCCTCGGTGCTGCCCTACGGGACCGAACCCCAGCAGGTGCCGATCCTGGTCGCCGGCGGCGGACCACGGATGCTGCGGATCGCGGGCGAGCAGGCCGACATCGCCGCCCTCGGGATCCCCTTCTCCGCCGAGGAGCCGGAGGCGCTCGCGGCCATCGACCACGTACGCTCCGCCGACCGCCCCGCTCCCGAGCTCAACATGAACCTGATGGCGGTGGGCGAGACCGTTCCGCGCTACCTGGCCGGCCGGCTCGACCCCGCGGCGCTCGCTGCCAAGGGCGCCGTCGGCGTCGTCACCGGATCCGCCGAGGAGATGGCCGACCAGCTCCGCGAGCGCCGGGAACGGCTGGGCGTCTCCTACGTCCTGGTCGGCGACGAGCTGATGGAGGCGTTCGCCCCGGTCGTCGGCCTCCTCGCCGGGTCCTGAACCATCTCTTCGAGACCGCATAGCCCAGTCTCAGCAGGTTCACAGCGACGTTGCGCACACTGAATGACATGACCGAACCCACTCCTCAGCAGCAGCCCGGTGGGACCCCGCCGCAGTGGGCGCCCCCGGGCGCCGACGCAGACGCGACGACTCCGCCCCCCGCCGCTCCGACCATGCCGCCTCCCGGGGTGGCTCCGACCGCAGTCCTGTCGACGCCCCCGGCGGCCCTCGCGACGACCCCCAAGCCCAAGGCGCGCCGGGCCACGCTCGCCGCCACGGCACTCGTCGGCGCCCTCGTGCTCGGCGGCGGAGCCGGCTTCGGTGGCGCGGCACTGTTCTACTCGACCCAGGACGACGGTGCCCGCAACGGCGGCAGCTCGGCGACCGGCTCCCAGGTCGTCGACAGCGACGCACCTGAGGGCACCGCCGAGAAGGTGGCGGCCAAGGTGCTGCCCTCGGTCGTCAAGATCGAGGTCTCCACCCAGGCCGGCAGCGGCTCGGGCTCGGGCATCATCCTCTCCTCCGACGGTCTGATCCTGACCAACAACCACGTCGTCGACCTCTCCTCCGAGAGCACTCAGGAGACCAACCCCGGCTTCCCCGGCTCGCCCGACCAGGACCAGCAGCAGGGACAGGAGCAGCAGGGCTCCTCGATCACCGTCGACTTCAGCGACGGCACCTCGGCCTCGGCCAAGGTCGTCGGCACCGACCCGCTCACCGACACCGCCGTGATCCAGGCCGAGAACGTCTCCGGCCTCACCCCGGCGACGATCGGCAAGTCCAGCAACCTCGTGGTCGGGCAGGACGTGGTCGCGATCGGGTCGCCGTACGGCCTCGACTCGACCGTCACCACCGGCATCGTCAGCGCCCTGGACCGCCCGGTCAACGTCGGGTCCGACTCCTCCGGCAACGCGACCGTCTACCCGGCCATCCAGACCGACGCCGCGATCAACCCCGGCAACTCCGGCGGGGCACTGGTCGACATGAACGGCAACGTGGTCGGCATCAACGCCTCGATCAGGTCCAACTCCTCCTCCAGCGAGGAGGCCGGCTCCATCGGCCTCGGTTTCGCGATCCCGATCGACGAGGTGCTCCCGATCATCGACCAGCTCAAGGCGGGCGACGAGGCCACCCACGCCCGGATGGGGATCTCGGTCGGCGACAGCGCCGGCGCCCAGTCCGGCCAGACCGCCGTCACCGGTGCCGTCGTTCAGGACGTCACCGCGGACAGCGCGGCCGAGAAGGCCGGCCTGAAGAAGGGCGACACGATCACCAAGGTCGACGAGCACCAGATCAACGGCTCCGACTCCCTGGTCGCCACGGTCCGCTCTTACCGCCCCGGCGACGAGGTCGAGGTGACCTGGTCCCGCGACGGCAAGGAGCAGAGCGCCAAGATCACCCTGGACTCCGACGCCACCTGAGGTTTCGCGAGTAGATGTGGCCGTCGCGAGCGTCGCGAGACGCGTGCACTCGCAAGGCGCCGCCTCGAAGGCGATCTGGTTGCACCGTCGAGAGGCGGCAACGCTGCGAGTGCGCGCGTATCGCGGCGCGCAGCAGGTCACATCTACTCGCGGAACCTCCCGATCTCCCCGCAAGACGTTGGGGCTTCCGACGGAAACCTCAGCGCCGCGGGGTGCCAACGACCGAGCGCCTCATGCCCGTCCCCGCGGGCATGAGGCGCTCGTGCGCGTTCTGCCTCAGGAGACCTGCTTCTGGATGCTGCACAGCCACTCGACCGGCTCGAAGCCCATCGCCTCGTTGACCTGGATCATGTGGGAGTTGACCTCGGCGTTGTACGTCGACAGGGTCGGCACCTCCGGCCGCTCGGACTGGAGCAGTCGGAGATTGGCGACCTTCACTGCCAGCCCGAGCCGGTGACCCCGATGAGCACCCTCGACCAGGGTGCCCCACTGATAGCTGTTGCCGTCCAGGCTCGAGTAGCCGATCACCGTGTAGGCCACCACCCGGCCGCCGGCGTCCAGCGCCACCGAGTGGTAGAGGGTCCGCTTCTGGGCCGCGACCAGCTCCTCGGTCTCGCGCACCCTCGCCACGTCGGGCTCGAGCGCCTCGACGTCCAGGTCGCCGGTCGGCGCCTCGGTCTCCAGGCTGGCGTCGAGCACCGCCCAGCTCTCGACGATGTCGTCGGGCACCCGGCCGACCCAGGAACGCAGCGTGTAGTCGCCGTGCTTCTCGGCGGCCTCCGCCGCCAGCCGGTCGAGGACGTGGTCCGGCACCGGGAGCCGCAGCAGGCGGCGTACCTCCACCAGGGCGGGTGCGTAGCCCCGCGCGATCCCGAAGTCCCGCCCCGGCGATCCCTCACCGCCGGACCCGAGCGACCAGGGCCACCAGACCTCGCCCGTGAACGACGTACGCCCCTGGGCGCGAGCCTCCGCCTCGACATGGTCGAGCAGGCCGGTGCCGTGGCCCTGGCGCCGGTGAGCCGGCAGAACGGCCACCACGAGCGTCGCCCGGTGCAGGTTGTCGACCAGCGGCATGGCCACCCAGGCGGCAGCGACCGCCGTGTCGCCGACCCGGCCGACGTAGGCCCGGCGGTCGGTCTTCTCGGACTGCTGCCGCAGCTCGACGCGCTGCTCCTCACGCTCCCACAGGTCCGCGTCGGGGCCGCGTACGTCGAGCCACGACGCGGTCATCACGTCGTACCACGCGTCGAAGGCGTCGTCGTCGAACGGGTCGACGCGCTCGATGACCAGATCGCTCATCGTGACCTCTCCACTCTGGTCTCGTCCCAGACCGGCTCCGGTGACTCATAGACATCACCGTTGGCGCCGTAGACCAGGAACCGGTCGAAGCCACGGGCGAACCAGCGGTCGTGGGTGACCGCGACGACGGTGCCCTCGAACGACTCCAGCCCGGCTTCGAGGGCCTCGGCGGACTGGACGTCGAGGTTGTCGGTCGGCTCGTCGAGCAGCAGCAGGGTGGCGCCGCTCAGCTCGAGCAGAAGGATCTGGAAGCGCGCCTGCTGCCCGCCCGAGAGCGAGTCGAAGGTCTGCTCCGCCGCGTGCGCGAGCTCGTAGCGGTCGAGCACCCGTGAGGCGGCCTCGCGGCCCATCCCCACGCGTCCACGCCCGTCAGGGGTCGCTTCACCGCGATGCAGGATGTCGAGCAGCGTACGTCCCGCCAGCTCCGGATGGGCATGGGTCTGCACGAACCAACCCGGCCGCACGCGGGCACCGAGCTTGGCCTTTCCACGGTGGCGGACCGGCTCGATGGGCGTGTCCTCGACCGGGCGGTGCTCCACGTCCGGGTCGGTGCCGCCGCGGGCGAGCAACCGCAGGAAGTGAGACTTGCCTGAACCGTTGGAGCCGAGCACAGCAACCCGCTCGCCGTACCAGACCTCCAGGTCGAACGGGCGCATCAGTCCGGTGAGCTCGAGCGCCTCGCAGACCACCGCTCGTTTGCCGGTGCGGCCGCCGCGCAGCCGCATCTGCACCGCCTGCTCTCGTGGCTGCTCGACGGGCGGCCCGGCCTCCTCGAACTTCCGGAGCCGGGTCTGTGCCGCCTTGTACTGGCTGGACATCCCGTCGTTGTACTCCGACTTGACCTTCAGCCGCAGGACCAGCGCCTTGATCTTGGCGTGCTCCTCGTCCCAGCGACGGCGCAGCTCCTCGAACCGCAGGAACCGGTCTTTGCGGGCCTCGTGGTAGGAGGCGAACCCACCAGGATGCGTCCACGTGCTGTTGCCGGCGCCGGACGCGCCGAGCTCGACCGTGACCACCCTGGTCGCGGTGTTGTCCAGCAGCTCACGGTCGTGGCTGACGTAGAGGATGGTCTTCGGGGATTCCCGGATGCGCTCCTCGAGCCAGATCTTGCCGGGCACGTCGAGGAAGTTGTCCGGCTCGTCGAGCAACAGCACCTCGTCGGGGCCACGCAGCAGAAATTCGAGCACCAGCCGCTTCTGCTCGCCGCCGGAGAGGGTGTCCAGGGAGCGGTAGCGGGCTCGGTCGTAGGGCACCCCGAGCCCGGCCATCGTGCACACGTCCCAGACGACCTCGATGTCGTAGCCGCCGGCGTCGGCGTACTCGGACAGCGCGGTCGCGTAGCGCATCTGCAGCCGCTCGTCCTCCGACGACATCAGCTCCAGCTCGCAGGCCTCCACGGCGGCCGCCGCCTCACGCACTCGCGCGGGCGCCACCGAGAGCAGCAGCTCACCGACGGTCGAGGAGCCCTTGCCGACCATCTGCCGCATCACCCCGAGGCCGCCCGAGCGCACCACGGATCCGGTCGTCGGGGTCAGCTCGCCGGTGACGATCCGCAGCAGCGTCGTCTTCCCCGCGCCGTTGGCGCCGACCAGCGCGACCTTCGCGCCCTCGCCCACCCGGAAGGAGACGTCATCGAGCAGCACCCGTCCGTCAGGTAGCTGGAAACTCACTCCAGCAACGTCCACATGTCCCACAGCCGTCCAGTCTGGCACCCGTGTCGAATGGTTATTGCGCATTGGGATTCATAGAGCGGTCCCATCAGTAGAACGTGACGCTCGACACATTTCGGCTATTAACGATATTACTGTCGCCATGCCTCCGCTCGACAGCCAGATCGCTGACCTGCTCACCCTCTTCGCGAAGGGCCAGCCCCTGGAGTCCTTCGACCCACCGACGGCGCGAGCGCTCTATCGCGCGCTGGGCGAGGGCATCCCGCTTCCACCCGTCGGATCGGTGGAGAGCTCGGTGATCCCAGGACCGGCCGGCGACCTGGACGTACGCATCTACCGGCCCACCACGGAGGGGCCGCTGCCCACGATCGTGATGTTCCACGGCGGCGGTTGGGTGGTCGGCGACCTCGACACCCACGAGGACCAGGCCCGCAACCTCTCCACCATCTGTGACGCCGTGGTCGTCGCGGTCGACTACCGGCTCGCCCCGGAGAATCCGTTCCCCGCCGCCACCGACGACGCCCTGGCTGCGGCTCGCTGGGTCAGCGACAACGCGGCGACGCTCGGCGGCGACGGCCGGGTCGCGGTCGCCGGCGACAGTGCGGGCGGCAACCTGTCGGCGGTCGTCGCCCAGGTCTTCCGCGACGAGGGCCGCGAGCTCGCCGGCCAGCTGCTGATCTACCCGGCGACCGACATGACCAGCGGCTACCCCTCCTACGCCGAGAACGGCCACGGCTACTTCCTCGAGCTGCCGACGATGAAGTGGTTCTCCGACCACTACGTGGGCGACGCCGACCGTGCCGACCCGCGACTGAGCCCGATCAAGGGCTCCTTGGAGGGTCTGGCGCCGGCGGTCGTGGTGACCGCGGAGTTCGATCCGCTGCGCGACGAGGGCATCGCCTACGCCAAGGCGTTGGAGAGCTCGGGCGTCCCGATGACCTACCACCACTGCGACGGCCTCATCCACGGCTTCTTCGCCATGGGCCACCACTCGCAGGCGGCGCAGCTGGCGATCGAGGAGACGTGTGCGCTGTTCAGGACGGTGCTCCACGGGTGATCCAAGACACATCGTCAAACCAGGGGTATTCCTGATGACCGTCGTTTGACGATGGGCCAGACTGGCCGCATGCAGATTGCCGCCCAGGTCAGTTCCCTTCTACGGGCGATGACGCGTCCCCTGACGGAGCGTGTCCGCAAGCTTGCCCTGCAGTTCGCGATGCGGGGCAAGGAGTCGCCGATCCCTGACATCACCACGCTGCGCAAGATCCCCGAGCACCTGACCTTCCCGCTGCGCCGCGACGGCCTCGACCCGGTCCCGATGCTCGCCGAGACCCGCGAGCAGGCGTCGGTCACCAAGCTGGGCTCGGTGCTCGGCCTCGACATCGTGCTGGTCACCGGTCATGCCGAGTCCAAGCACGTCCTGGCGGACAAGAACGCCTACTCCAACGACATGCGCCACCTGCTCGGCACCCGCAAGCGCACCGACGCCGAGGGCATCGGTGGCCTCGGCATGACCGACCCGCCCGACCACACCAAGCTCCGCGGGCTGCTGACCCCGGAGTTCACCATGCGCCGTCTCGGTCGTCTCAACGAGATGATCGACCGGATCGTGACCGACGCCCTCGACGACATGGAGGCCCATGGCCCCGAGGTCGACCTGGTCCAGCACTTCGGCTTCGAGATCCCGTTCCGGGTGATCTGCGAGCTGCTGGGCATGCCCGAGGACGTACGCGACGAGTTCCACAAGCTCGGCATGGCCCGCTTCGACCTCTCGGAGGGCGGCGCGGGCTCCTTCGGTGCCGCCACCGAGACCCGGACGTTCCTCATCGAGCAGGTCCGCCAGCAGCGGGCCAACCCCGGCGACGGCATGATCGGCGAGATCATCCGCAACAAGGGCGCGGAGTACGACGACGTCGAGCTCGGCGGTCTCGCCGACGGCGTCTTCCTCGGCGGCTACGAGACCTCCGCCTCGATGCTCTCCATGGGCGCCTACGTCCTGATGCAGAACCCGGAGGCGTACGAGATCCTGCGCTCGGGCGACCGCGCCGAGGTCGACAAGGTCGTCGAGGAGCTGCTCCGCTACCTGTGTCCCGTCCAGCTCGCGTTCCCGCGGTTCGCCCGCGAGGACCACGACCTCTTCGGCCTCCCGGTCAAGAAGGGCGCCGTCGTCCTGGTCAGCCTCACCGGCGCCAACCGCGACCCCGCCGTCGTCCCGAAGCCGGAGCAGTTCGACCTCCGCAACGCCGACACGATGCACTTCGCCTTCGGCCACGGCATGCACCGCTGCGTCGGCGCCGAGCTCGCCCGGATGGAGCTCCGTGCCGCCCTCACCGGCCTCGCCCGCCGCTTCCCCGACCTGGCCATGGCCACCGACGACCCCGGCGACCTCGGCTGGCGCGACCTCTCGGTCGTCTACAGCCTCGACCGCCTCCCGGTGCGGCTCGCCAAGGACCCCGTCCCCGCCTGATCACGCCCAGACGAGGAAGATGACGACCAGCCCGATCAGCAGGAAGCCGTAGGTCCACAGGCAGATCCGCTCGCAGATGTTCCCCGAAGCCTCCGGGATCGCGGCGACTGCTGCGCCGATGCCCGGCGCAACAGCGAGCAGCCACCACACCAGACGCAGGTCGGCAACCAAGATCACGAGAGCCAGCCCGAATCCCAACGTGGCCAAACTGCTCGCATACGGCAGCGAGAAGACGCGGTTCATGACCACACCCGCGACGATGCCGACGGCCAGAAACACGACGATCGACCACACGAAGGAAGCGACAGCGTCCACGCCAGGATTGGTCTGCCAGTCGTGCCAGAACGGCCATGCGGCCGCCAGCGCCATCGCGACGGCGATCAGCCACGCGGCGTACGAACGGATGACGTTGCCATACCACGTGGGGTGTTCTCTGCTCACCCATCGAGCCTGGCCAACCCCGCAGGTCGCCACATCCGCACGGATACTCAGACGGCGCGTAGCCGGGTCGCCAGGAACCATCCCGCCCGCCTACGTCAGTGGACGCGAGCTTGTGAACGATTCACAAACTCGCGTCCACTGGCATAGGCGCCGACAGGAGCAGCCGTGAGTCGAGGTCGTCCGTGGTGTGCTACCGGCTCAGTGCGTAGGTGAGGACGACCGCACCGTTGCCGAGGTCGGTCACGTTCTGCAGGTCCATCGCGGTCGTGCCGAGGCCGGTCAGCAGCGACTCGCCGGAGCCGGCGACGAACGGGGACAGGCTCACGTGGAGCTCGTCGAGCAGGCCGGCCTCGATGAGCGCCCTGCTGAAGGGGCCGTTCCCGTACTTCACCAGGGCCCCCTCCCCCGACTCCTTGAGCGCGGCCACGGCCTCGACGGCGTCCCCGGGGAGCACCTCGGCGTTCCACGTGGTCTCCGTGAGCGTCGTGGACGCGACGTACTTCGGCAAGGTGTTGAACCTGTCGGCCAGCTCGCCACTCCGGGAGGGCCACGAAGCGGCGAACCCTTCGTAGGTGACCCGCCCGAGCACCATGCCGTCCGCACCGTCCAGCAGACCGACGGCGTAGTCGATCTGGCCGTCGCTCGGAACGACCTTCATCTGCCCTGCCCAGAAACTGTCTCCGTCGAACCTTCCGTCGAGGGAGACGTGGGTGTATTCGATCAGCTTTCGCATGACCAGCACCCAAGCAGCGCGACGACCTGCGGGTCTTGTATCGAACCGAAGCCGGAGAGTCGCTCAGAACGCGAGGAAACCGGGCCCGGTCCTCAGCCCGTTCGGGGTGTGCCCGGTCGCCCACCGCATCGCCCGGGTGAGCTGGGGCTGGTCGTAGTAGCCGCCGACGGAGACCGCCTCGGCGATCGATCCTCCCGCCACGAGGAGCCGCGCGGCGGCTCTGGCACGCTCGATGCTGGCGACCTTGCGCCGGGAGACGCCCACCGCTCGACGGAACCGGATCTGTGCGGTCCGCTCGGAGACCCCTCGTGAGCGCTCGCCGCGGTGGACGTCCTCCACGAGCGGGTCGATGACCAGCAGGCCGGCACGTACCAGTCTGGCGACGAACACGTCGACGTTCTGCACCGTCGGCATCTCCCAGTCGCGGTTGTCCAGGAGGATCCGGCCGCCGGCAAGCGTCGGCAGCCGGGCATCGTTCAGGTCGGCGATCCCGGAGGGCGGGAAGAGCGGAAGGTATGCGCCGACGCGGAGCTCGACCCCGAAGAACTCCCATTCCGGCGGACAGGTCAGCAACGAGGCCCTGGTCTCCGGTCCGTGCAGGTACATCGACCATCCGGCATCGCCCTGCGCGAACGAGAGCATCGTGGAGGCCTTCGCCACCGAGGCGAAGGCGGTCGCGGTGTCGAACCGTGCGGCCCACACCCGTTCGACCCCAGGCACCTCACCGGGGACCTCATCGAAGGTCAGCCCCATGGCCATCAGTCTGCAGCACGCGAAACCCGCTGGCACTGCCAATTCTCGTCGTACGTCGCCTCGCCGTCGACCTCGCCCGGCACAGCGGCGCGGTGGCGGTCAGCCGTTCCGGCGCTGAGGCGCCGCCTCCTCGCTGATCGCCACGGCGATCCAGGGCGCCAGGACGTACGCCGGAATCGCCAGCAGCGGAAGGCTGGTCATCGGGGTCGCGATGATCACGAACGCGGCCCCGGTGCAGAACCGGCCCAGCCCGGCGCGCATGCTCAAGAACGCTCCGACCACCGGCCCGATCAGCCCCACGACGAGCATCACCGGCACGCTCACCAGTCGCGACAGCTCGATCCCGGAGCTCGTCACGGCAAGGTAGACAGGCAGCACCGTCACCAGGCTCAACAGCGCGGAGACACCCCAGGCCTTATAAGAGCGGGCCAGGCGCTGACCGTTCGTCAGCGCGGGGGGCGTCATCGTGGGACTGGTCATGGACGGAGTCTGGCAGCGCACCCCGCGCGACCGGCCGTGAGACGCGCGAGACGGCGGAAACCGGCACCTGTGCCGTTCAAGCGCGGCGCGTCTCGAGGACGCGGAACCCCTTGGCGCTGCCGATGCGCTCGGTCGGGTAGCCCTGCTCTCCGAGCCAGCGCTGGAGTGAGTCGCCGCCCAGGTTCTTGCCGACGACCATGACCGCGCGTCCGCCGGGGGCGAGGCGCGGAAGCCAGGTCAGGAGGAGCTCGTGGAGGGCCTGCTTGCCGATCCGGATCGGCGGGTTGCTCCAGATCTCGTCGTACGTCACCGCCGGGTCGATCTCGGCCGGGACCGCGGCTCGATAGCGGTCACCCAGTCCGAGCTTCGCAGCGTTCTCGTTGGCCAGCAGGACGGCACGCTCGTTGACGTCGACCCCGGTGACGTACGCCTCCGGCTCCGCGAGACCCAGCGCGAGCCCGATCACGCCGTAGCCGCAGCCGAGGTCGAGGACACGCGCGCCCGGCTTCAGCGCGGGCGGCTCGGTCTCCTTGAACAGCACCGAGGTGCCGATGTCCAGCCGCCCCTTGGCGAAGACACCGGACCCCGAGACCAGCGAGAGGTCGAGGTCCCACACGGTCGTCGAGACGGGGATCCGTTCGAAGGGCACCGACGGGTCGGCGGAGAAGTAGTGCTCGTCATCGGTCCCGGTCAAGCTCGCTCGCCTCTCTGCGATTCATGGTGCGTTCGTGCTGGGCCGCCAGCTGCTCGTCGGGCGGGTAGGCGACCTCTTCGAGGGTCAGTCCGTTGGCCGGCGCGATCGGGATCGACGAGGACCGCGAGCGCGAGGCCAGCGACTCCTTGGCCCAGGTGACGTCCTTGCGGCCCTCCCCGATCACCATCAGGCAGCCGACCAGCGAGCGCACCATCGAGTGGCAGAAGGCGTCGGCGAGGACGGTCGCCTCGATGATCCCGTCGGGGCGCCGTTCCCAGCTGAGCTGGCGCAGGTCGCGGATCGTGGTCGCGCCCTCGCGCGGCTTGCAGAACGAGGCGAAGTCGTTGAGCCCGATGAGATCCGCGGAGGCGACGTTCATCAGCGACAGGTCGAGCGGCCGCGTCCGGTAGAGCACGTGTCCGCGCAGCAGCGGGTCGACGTACGCCGGGTCGTCCACGATCCGGTAGACGTAGCGTCGCCACAACGCCGAGAACCGGGCGTTGAAGCCCACCGGCGCCTCCGCGGCGGCTCGCACCCGCACGTCGGCGGGGAGGATCCCGTTCAGGCGGCGCACCAGCGCGTCGAGCGGCGGCTGCTCGGAGCGTCCGCGCGACGACTCGAGCACGTCGGCGTCGATGTCGAAGTGGGCGACCTGGCCGCGGGCGTGCACGCCCGAGTCCGTCCGCCCGGCGACCGTCACCCACACCTGGGACCGCTCCCCCGTCCCCGGCACCCGCAGCGCGGTCGCGAGGGCGTCCTGGAGCTCACCCTGGACCGTACGCAGCCCTGGCTGGGTCGCCCAGCCGTGGAACGTGGTGCCGTCGTAGGCGAGGTCGATCCTGATGCGCACGGCCCCATTCTCGCAGCGACCACGTCGTTTGCCAGACTCGGCGCATGCGCTACGTGATCTTCGGAGCAGGAGCGGTCGGCGGCGTCGTGGGCGGCCTGCTGCACCGGGCAGGGATCGACGTCACCCTGGTGGCCCGCGGCGAGCACCTCCGCGCGATCCAGGACCTCGGCCTCAGCCTCGACACCCCCGACGGCGTGCTGACCCTCGACGTCCCCGCAGTCGAGGGCGCGAGCGAGGTCGCCTGGACCGAGGACACCGTCGTGCTCCTCAGCGTCAAGGGCCAGCAGACCGAGGCCGCGCTCGAGGACCTGGCGGCGTACGCACCTCCGGGCACCCCGGTCGTCTCCCTGCAGAACGGCGTCGCGAACGAGCCGCGGATCCTGCGGCGGTTCGCCCGGACGTACGCCATCCATGTCATCCTTCCCGCCACCTTCCTGACCCCGGGCGCCGTCGTCCAGGGCTCCGGCAACAAGCCCGGCATCCTGGACATCGGCCGCTACCCCACCGGCGTCGACGAGATCACCACGGCGATCGCGAACGACCTGGTCAAGGCAGGGTTCCTGAGCGAGCCGCGCGCCGACATCATGGCCTGGAAGCACCGCAAGCTCCTCAACAACCTCGGCAACGGCGTCAACGCCGCGATCGCCCCCGGCCCCAGCGGCGAGGAGATCTACGCCCGCTGCCTGGCCGAGGCGGAGACCGCCCTCGCTGCCGCCGGCATCGACGTCGTGACCGCCGACCAGGACCGGGCCCGGCGTGCCGGCCACATCACCGGCCGCGGCCATGCCAGCAACAGCTCGACCTGGCAGAGCCTCACCCGCGGCACCGGCGTCGAGATCGACTACCTCTCCGGCGAGATCGTGCTGCTCGGCCGCCTCCACGGCGTCCCGACGCCCGCCAACGAGGCCATCCAGCAAGCGGTCCACGACATCGCCCGCAGCGGCGCAGAACCCGGCACTCTCGACAGCACCGCGTTCCTCACCGGCCTGTGACGGTCCCGCTCGGAATAGGGCTCGGAATAGGGGTGGTCAGGTAGGCAGCGGCTCCGGCAGGCTGCCTGCCATGAGCCACCCCGTGCCGCCTCCCCCGCCGCCCCCGACTCCGCTGCCACCGACCCACACCACCGGGTCCGCCCCTCAATCGACGATGGGTGCCACCATCGTCGTGATCGTGGCTGTGCTGATCCTGCAGATCGCGATCGCCCTGATCGGCTTCGTCCTGGTCTATGCGCTCGGCAGCACGATCGCCGCCATGTCGATCAGCAACATCGTGACCATCGTGCTCAACGCGCTGCTGTACGCCGTGGTCGCAGGTGGCGCCGCGTACATCGCTCGCACCCCGACGGGCCGGCTGCTCGGCATCGTGCTGCCGATGCTCTCCTGGCTGTTGAGCACGGTGTTCTGGTACGGGCTCATCCGGCTGCTGGACTTCTACAACCCGGCGGTCATCGGCTTCCTCTCGCCACTGTTCCTCATGCTGGTCCTGGCCGGCTGGGGGTGTGCCGCCTGGACCGGCCGGCGGTGGCTGATCGGGCTGCCCATCACCTACGTGCTGCTCATCGTGGTGCAGCTTCCGCTGTCCCTCGCGCTGGCGCCCGCCATGTCCCTCGACAACATCGCCGCCGCGCAGCTGCTCTCGGCCCTCTCGACCGTCGCGACGACCGTGGTCATGGTCCTCGGCGGGGTCATCTGCTGGCTCCTGGCCCGCACCGAGCAGACCGCCGGGCAGTGACAGTCGGGAGATGACAGTGGCCCGTCACCCTCGCGGGTGACGGGCCACAGTTCAGAACCAGATCAGGCCTTGGCCTCGTCGGTGGTCTCCTCGGCGGGAGCCTCCTCGGCAGCGGCCTCGGTCTCGACGACCTCGGTCTCCTCGACCGGAGTCTCCTCGACCGGCTTCTCCTCAACGGGAGCAGCAACCGGAGCCGCGGCAGCCGGGGCAGCCTTGGTCTTCGGCTCGTAGGCCTCGTTGACGAGCTCGATCACAGCCATCGGAGCGTTGTCGCCCTTGCGGGGACCGATCTTGGTGATCCGGGTGTAGCCACCCGGACGCTCCGCGAACTGCTCGGCGATCTCGGTGAAGAGGGTGTGCACGACGGACTTGTCGCGGATGGTCTTGAGGACCTCGCGACGGTTGTGCAGGTCACCCTTCTTGGCCTTGGTGATCAGCTTCTCCGCGACGGGGCGGAGGTGCCGGGCCTTGGCCTCGGTGGTGGTGATGCGGCCGTTCTCGAACAGCGCGGTGGCGAGGTTCGAGAGGATCAGCTTCTGGTGCGCGGGCGAACCGCCGAAACGGGCACCCTTCTTCGGGGTAGGCATCGTGCCTGCTCCTTCTCTCCGGCCGTATCAGGTACCGGGGTAGACGCAGCTCTCGCTGCGATTTCCTTTGTTCGGAACTTGCTCGCCGGGCCGCGGCGAAGCCGCCTGGCCCGGCGCTTTCAACTCAGTACTGCTCGTCCTCGACGAAAGCGTCGTCGTCATCGTCGCCGTAGGCGGCGAGGGCGGCGGACGGGTCGAAGCCCGGAGCGCTGTCCTTGAGGGACAGGCCCATCTCGTGCAGCTTCAGCTTGACCTCGTCGATCGACTTGGCGCCGAAGTTGCGGATGTCGAGCAGGTCCTGCTCCGAGCGCGAGATGAGCTCACCCACGGTGTGGATGCCCTCACGCTTGAGGCAGTTGTAGGAACGAACGGTCAGCTGCAGGTCCTCGACCGGGAGGGCGAGGTCGGCGGCGAGCTGCTCGTCGACCGGCGACGGGCCGATGTCGATGCCCTCGGCGTCGACGTTCAGCTCGCGGGCCAGACCGAAGAGCTCGACCAGGGTCTTACCGGCCGAGGCGATCGCGTCGCGGGGAGCGATCGACGGCTTGGTCTCGACGTCGATGACGAGCTTGTCGAAGTCGGTGCGCTGCTCGACACGAGTGGCCTCGACCTTGTAGCTGACCTTGAGGACCGGCGAGTAGATCGAGTCGACCGGGATGCGGCCGATCTCGTTCTCGGCGCCCTTGTTCTGGACGGCGGAGACGTAGCCACGGCCACGCTCGACGACGAGCTCGAGCTCGATCTTGCCCTTGTCGGACAGGGTCGCGATCTTCAGGTCGGGGTTGTGCACCTCGACACCGGCCGGCGGCGCGATGTCGGCAGCGGTGACGTCACCGGCACCGGACTTGCGCAGGTACATGGTGACGGGCTCGTCGTGCTCGGAGGAGACGACCAGACCCTTGAGGTTGAGGATGATCTCGGTGACATCCTCCTTGACGCCCTCGATGGTCGAGAACTCGTGGAGAACGCCGTCGATCTTGATCGAGGTGACCGAAGCACCGGGGATCGAGGAGAGCAGGGTGCGGCGAAGAGAGTTGCCCAGCGTGTAACCGAAGCCCGGCTCGAGGGGCTCGATCACGAAGCGGGAGCGGAACTCCTCGACGGACTCTTCCGACAGGGTGGGGCGCTGTGCGATAAGCACTGATTTGTCCTTTCCGGGCCGACCGCTATTTGACGGACCCGAACTTCAAGGGGTGATGACGGAAGGCTGTGGGGCTGGCAAGGCCCCGGCGTACGACTTCGCATGAAGTTGAACGCCGGGGACTCACCGTGGTTACTGCGTGAAGCGTGGATCAGAGCTTCGAGTAGTACTCGACGATCAGCTGCTCCTGGACCGGGACGTCGATCTGGGCCCGGACCGGAAGCTGGTGGATCAGGATGCGCATGCGCGACGGCACGGCCTCGATCCACGCGGGGACGACGCGCTCGCCGTGGGTCTCGCGAGCCACGATGAACGGGGTCATCTCCAGCGACTTCTCGCGAACGTCGATGACGTCGTGAGCCGAGACCTGGAACGAAGGCACGTTGACCTTCTTGCCGTTGACCAGGAAGTGGCCGTGAACGACCAGCTGGCGGGCCTGGCGGCGGGTGCGGGCGAAGCCGGCACGGTAGACGACGTTGTCCAGGCGGCCCTCGAGCAGCTGGAGCAGGTTGTCACCGGTCTTGCCACCGCGACGGTGGGCCTCGGCGTAGTAGGAAGCGAACTGCTTCTCCATCACGCCGTAGGTGAAGCGAGCCTTCTGCTTCTCACGAAGCTGGAGGAGGTACTCGCTCTCCTTGATGCGGCCGCGGCCGTGCTGGCCGGGAGGGTAGGGGCGCTTCTCGAACGCCGCGTCGTTGCCGACAAGGTCGACACCGAGACGGCGCGACTTGCGGGTCATGGGTCCGGTGTAACGGGCCATTACTCTTCAGTCTCCTTCTATGTCTCGGTGGGGATCAAACGCGGCGGCGCTTGGGCGGACGGCAGCCGTTGTGCGGAGCCGGCGTGACGTCCTGGATGGTGCCGACCTCGAGGCCGATCGCACCCAGGGAGCGGATCGCGGTCTCGCGGCCCGAGCCCGGGCCCTTCACGAAGACGTCGATCTTCTTCATGCCGTGGTCCATCGCGCGGCGGCCAGCGGCCTCGGCGGCCATCTGGGCGGCGAACGGGGTCGACTTACGCGAGCCCTTGAAGCCGACGGTGCCGGCCGAGGCCCACGAGATCACCGCACCGGTCGGGTCGGTGATCGTGACGATCGTGTTGTTGAACGTGCTCTTGATGTGGGCCTCGCCCTGAGCGACGTTCTTCTTCTCCTTGCGACGAACCTTCGTCGCACCCTGTCGGGTCTTCGGAGGCATGCATTAACTCCTGTGTTGGCTGGTCTGTGAGATCGAGGCGAAAGCCGGATCAACGCTGCCCGGAACAATCCGGTACAGGCGTCGGATCACTTGGCCTTCTTCTTGCCGGCGACGGTGCGCTTCGGGCCCTTGCGGGTGCGCGCGTTGGTCTTGGTCCGCTGGCCGCGGACCGGGAGGCCCTGGCGGTGGCGGCGACCCTGGTAGCTGCCGATCTCGATCTTGCGACGGATGTCAGCCTGGACCTCACGACGGAGGTCACCCTCGGTCTGGATGCCCTGGGCTTCGATCTCGTCACGGAGCTTGACCAGCTCGTCCTCAGCCAGAGCGTGCACCCGGGTGTTCGGGTTGACGCCGGTGGCCTCGAGGAGCTTCTGCGAGGTGGTACGGCCGATGCCGTAGATGTAGGTGAGAGCGATCTCCACGCGCTTGTCGCGCGGAAGGTCAACACCTTGGAGGCGTGCCATGTCGTTCCTTCTTGTTCGTCAGAGGTGTCGTTCGGGTCGCGCCCCGGGGTGGCACCCTCGGGCTCCGGCCTCTGAACCGGAGGTGCTTCGGAGACGTACGTCTCCTAGCGACTCGATGCGAATATTCAGTTGTCGGCGAGAAAGGGACTCAGCCCTGGCGCTGCTTGTGGCGCGGGTTCTCGCAGATCACCATGACGCGGCCGTGGCGACGGATCACCTTGCACTTGTCACAGATCTTCTTCACGCTCGGGTTGACCTTCATGTCAGCCCTTTCTTGATCGTCGGCTGGTTACTTGTACCGGTAGACGATCCGACCGCGCGTCAGGTCGTAGGGAGACAGCTCCACCACCACGCGGTCCTCGGGGAGGATCCGGATGTAGTGCTGTCGCATCTTGCCGCTGATGTGGGCGAGAACCTTGTGTCCGTTGCTCAGCTCCACACGGAACATGGCGTTGGGGAGGGCCTCCACTACGGTGCCCTCGATCTCGATCACGCCTTCTTTCTTCGGCATGCCCTCTGCAATCTGTTGGTCGGTCATCTACCGTTCAAACCACGGATCGGATGACCCGCGGGCGGTCCGGGAACCTCTCCGAGAACTCGGAGTGGACCTCGTGAAGCCATCTGCATGTCTCACCCGCGAGCGCACAGAAGCGCGCTGACCGGGCAGCCGCGAGGCACGACGAGACAGACCCACGTTGGACCGACTACCAAGCCTAGACCCCTAGAACAGCAATGCCCTAATCGTCAAGCCGCCACATCCGTAGAGCAATGCGAAGAATACGGACGTGGCGGCTTGAACCTTTGGGTCGCTCGCTGACGCTCGCTCAGGCCCTGGCCGCCGCGTCGGCCTGAGCGACCTCCGCGACGTACGCGAGGGCCGCATCCGGGTCGCCGAGGAACGGCCCGAGGTCCTCGGGGTGCGGGAAGAGCCGGGTGAACCGGTCCGCCACCGCCTGGTGCTGGGTGGCCGCGCCGAGCACCTGCTGCACGTGGTCGGGCAGCGGGTTGAGCAGCGCGTCGGTCAGGCCGGTCGAGTGCTGGGCACGGGTCTCCCAGAAGGTCTCGAAGGTCGCCCGCATCCAGGCGGGGTCGAACGGCAGGTCGCCGCGGTCGAGGATCGCCTGGGTGTAGATGCCGGCGCAGTGGGCGGCGTTGTTGGACCCCTGCCCCGCGATCGGGTCGTTGACCACGACGACGTCACCCATGCCGAAGACGTACGCCCCGTCCCCGACCTCGGCGTACGGCTTGCGGATCATGCCGGTGAACGCGCCCGAGAGCGAAGCGCGGGCGTCGGTGGGCTCGCAGTCGAGCATCAGCTCGCCCTCCCACGGCATGTGCTCGAGCATCACGTGCTGCAGCCGGCGCAGGTGCTCGTCGGGACGCGGACGGTCCCAGAAGCAGTCGAAGGGGCCGTCGGGGATCGCCTCGACGAACGCGACCCGGCTCGGACCGAACTGGGTCAGGGCGCTGATCACGAACAGCTCCCCCACGCCGGGCGCGACGTTGATCCGCATGCTCCCGGCCGGGAAGTCGTCGGGCTCGACCATGCCGTGGAGGTAGATGGCCGAGAGCGCACGGCCGGGGGTGTCGTACTTGGATCGGACCGGGTCACGGTCGAACAGGTCGACGATCTCGCCCTTGCCGGCCGCGATCAGGGTCAGCTCGTACATCGAGGCCAGGCCGGCCAGGTCGGAGGTCATCACCGGGTGGTAGATGATCCGGCCGCCCCGGTCCTCGAACAGCTCCAGCCAGGCGGACATCTTCAGGCGCTGGTCGACGGACATGGCGTACGGCTCCCAGGGCCCGTCGAACTTGAGCGCGCGGACCCCGGGCTCCGGGCTGACCGAGATGCCGACCGCGGGGATGCGGGGCGCCTCGTCCTCCCAGAGGTTGAGGTCGTAGACGCGCTCGTAGGCGAGCGCAGGGTCGAACATGACCTGCGTCGACATCGGCCAGCCGTCGCGCAGCTCGTCGGGCGTACGCGCGGACATGACCGTCACCTCATAGCCCTCGGCCTGGAGGCTGAGAGCGAGCTGCATGCCCGCCTGTCCGGCGCCGACGATCAGGATCTTGCGCAATGAAACTCCTTCGGAGTTGGGACGCCTCCGGGCTCAGGCGCGTGTGGGGGTGTTCTTCATCGTGTGCGACAGGCAGGCGACCAACGTCTTGGCCGTCGACCTGCGGTCGCGGGCGTCCACGGTCACCAGTGGCGTCCGCTCGTCGAGGCAGAGCGCGTCGCGCACCTTCTCCAGGGAGTGGGTCAGCTTCCCGTCGAACAGATTGACCGCCACGATGAACGGGACGTCGGTGTCGTTCTCGAAGTAGTTGACCGCAGGGAAGGACCCGTCGAGCTGGCGGGTGTCGACGAGGACGACGGCGCCGCTGGCGCCACGGCACAGGTCGTCCCACATCGGCCAGAACCGGGGCTGGCCCGGGGTGCCGAACAGGTAGAGCAGCAGATCGGGAGCGAGGGTGACCCGCCCGAAGTCCATCGCGACCGTGGTGGTCGTCTTGGCGCTCGAGTCCGAGAGCGGGTCCACCGCCTCACCGGCCTGCGTCATCCACGCCTCGGTGTTGACCGGCGGGATCTCCGAGACCGAGGCGACCAGGGTCGACTTCCCGACGCCGAAACCCCCTGCGACCACGATCTTGGCCGAGGTGACGGTCAGTGCCGGGCGGTCAGCCGAGCTCGGAAAGGCCATCGATAACTCTCTTCAACAGGCGGTGGTCGAACGGGGAGTCGTAGACCCCCTCATTGATCTGCAGGTGCTCGGTCGAGGCCAGGTCCTCGAGCAGCACGCGCGTCACCCCGAGCGAGATCCCGCAATGCGCGGACAGCTCCGCGACCGACTGCGGCCCGAGCCGTACGCGGTCGTAGAGCCGGCGCGACTCGGGCGTCAGCTTGGCGGCCGCGCGCGCGTCGAAGTGCGCAGCGGAGACCAGCGTGTGCACGTACAGCTGGTGGTTGGTCCTGGTGCGGCCGCCGGTGAGCACATAGGGACGTACCCACGGGTTCTGACTCACATTCTCTCCCCGGCCATCGAGCTGACCGTCATCTGGCGCAGCTCGTCGCGCATCTGGGGAGTGAGTACGTGGCCCACGGCGTCGACCATCTGAGCCATCTTGTGGGCGACGACGCCCAGGTTGGCTCCGGCGCCGACGAGGACGGCGAAGCCCGCGAGGTCACCGATGCCCATGAAGAGGAAGTGTCCGGTGTGGAACTTCAGCATCACCTGGTCACAGCCGGGCTCACCGACCTCGCGGGCGATGTTGTTGCCGAGACTGATCACTCCCGCCGTCATCGCGGCGAGCGGGTCGGCGACGTTGGCGGACATGCCGCCGGCACCGATCAGCGGGAGTCCGTCGGAGGAGACGATGAGCGCATGGGTGACGCCGGGGGTGGAGCTGGCGAAGTTGTCGATCAGCCAGCTGAATTCCTTGGGGTCGCGGGGGACGACCGGGCTTTCCATTACGAAAGGGTTCCTTTCACTGCTGGGGCTTAGCTACCAAGGGAGAACGCGTCGAGATCGTCGGCGAAGGAGTGCCGGGCCGCCGACTGGTCCTCGGGCGAGGACTCATCCGGCTGCGGTCCAGCGGCTGCTTCGGGCACGGTCTGCTTGCTGCGCAGGCTGACCGGCTCCCGGCGCGGGAGCGCGCCTGACTCTACTGGGCTGCTCTGTTCAGCGGGCACGGAGGCCTCATTCGTCTCATCCGTCCCATCCGTCTCGCCAGGGAGTGGGATCGACGTCTTCATGGTGTCGGTGGCGAGATCCGGCGACGGCTGCTCGCTGGGCGCCGGCGCGAACTGGGCCATCGGCTGCTGCACAGGCTCTCGCAGCGCGGGCTGTTGCCCGGTCTGCGGCGCGACCTGCTCGGTCGGCAGCATCGGCCGGCGCACCGGCTCGAGCGAGGACGGTCGCATCTCTCGCCGCACGGGCTGGGCGGCCGGCTGCGGCCTCGACTCGGGTCCACGGCGCCGCCGCGGGGCGGGAGGCAGGACCGCGACGCTGCTCGCGCTCGAGGTCCGCGGCAGCTCGGCCTGCTCGAGCGGGGTGACCGGCACCTCGCACAGGAGCTGGGCCGGCACCGTCACCATCGCGATCATCCCGTTGCCGGGCGCAGGGCGGGTGGCGAGACGTACGTCGATGTCGTACCTACGGGCGATCCGGTGCACCACCGGGAAGCCGGTGTGGCTCCCGGACTTGCTGACCAGCTCCACGATCGGGCCCGCGAGCAGCGCGTTGAGGCGTCCCACCGACCGCTCCGGGATACCGATGCCGGTGTCCTCGATGCGGAACAGCACGTCGCCGGCGTCGGCGAGGTGGACGTTGACCGTCACCGCACCCGGGGAGTACTTGGTCGCGTTGTCCAGCAGCGCGGCGATCAGGCAGGAGACGTCGTCGGCGGCGTAGCCGATGACGGCCAGCTCGCTCACCCGGCCGATCGTGACCTGGTTGTAGCGCTCGATGCCCGACAGCGCCATCCGGATGATGTCCAGCAGCGAGGTGTCGATGCCGCCCATCTCGTCCTCGGCGCGGCCGGCGAGCGTCCTCAGGTCGCGGCTCGCGCGCCGCATGCGGGTGACCGCGTGGTCGACCTCGTAGAGCTTCTTCAACCGGTCGGGGTCGTCCTCGTCGGCCTCGAGCCCGTCGAGGGAGATCCGCATCTGCTCGGCCAGGCTGATCAGGTGGAGCCCGAACTGCTCCATGATCTCGGGCCAGGCCTCGTCCTCGTCCTCCTGGAGGGGAGGTGGTGTGGACGAGATCGGTGGCATGGCGGGGTTCGATGGCACCGGAGGGAAAGGCACGGCCAGACCCCCGGTCGGAGGGAACGAGCGAGCAAGACCCGGATCTGACTGCTCAGCGAGCGTCGCAGTCTGGGGCCCCCGGCGCTTCAACCAGCGCAGGCTCCAGCGTGTCATGAGGCGGCACTTTCAAATGTGGAGAAGGAAACAGAGCGTTGATCAGACTGGCACAACCGGCGCGCGAGCGCAGAGTTACGCGCCCAGAAGCAGACAGTGTCCTAGGTCCCTCGTCCCAAGTGGCTCAGGCGCGCCGTCGCCCCGCGACGAGGTGGCCCGATCCTACGCGGCCGCCCAACTGAGGGCCCAACCAGGAATCAGTCAGCGCTTCGCGCCGCCATGGCACGCACTCGGCGGCGTTACCCCGCCTCGAAATGCTCCAGCATGCCTTCGCCGGGGCGCCTTGCCCAGCACGCACCCTGACGACGCGCAACATCCACCTGACTCCTGGCCGGGCCCTCACCTGGCCAGCAGGCGCAGGGTCTCCTCACGGGCCGGCGCGGTGCGCGGGTCCGTCCCCTCGTACGCCGATCCGACCGGATTCACCATGACCTCGTCCACGCCATACTCCTCGGCCATCTCGGCCAGGCGATCCTTCGCGTACGCGGCGGTGCCGATGATCCAGCGGCCGCGCATCGTCTCGATCAGCCCCTGGTGGGCTTCGGGGATCTCGGTCTTCTCGGCCTCGTCGATGCTGGGCTGCGCGGTCAGCGGCTGGCCGGTGCGCAGCTTCAGCATGGTCAACAGCTGGGGCAGCGCCCGGCGATCGGCCTCCTCGGAGGTCTCGGCGACGCTCGCGTTCACGGTGAGGAACGTCTTCGGCTCGCTGAGGAGCTCGGAGGGCTGGAAGGTCGAGCGGTAGAGCTCGATCATCGCCTTGGTGTCGGTGCCGTTGCCCGCGAAGTGGTGGGCGAAGACGTAGGGCAGGCCCTTCTCGGCAGCCAGACGTGCGGAGTAGTCGGAGGAGCCGAGCAGCCAGAGCTCGGCGACGGACGCTGCCGACGGGGTCGCGTGCAGGACGTGCTGGCGGCCGCCGGCCATCAGCCCGACTCCTTCCGGCGCCATCATCGCGACGATGTTGTCGAGGTACTCCGGGAAGCGGTTGACCGCGTCGTCGCTCACCCCACCGGCGCCGTGGCGCAGCGCCCAGGAGGTCACCGGGTCGGTCCCCGGCGCACGGCCGATGCCGAGGTCGATCCGTCCCGGGAAGGCCGCCTCGAGCAGCGAGAACTGCTCTGCCACCACCAGCGGTGCGTGGTTGGGCAGCATCACTCCCCCGGACCCGACCCGGATCCGCTCGGTCGCACCGGCCACCAGTGAGATCAGCACCGGCGGGTTGGTCGACCCGACCGCCGGCATGTTGTGGTGCTCGGCGAGCCAGTAGCGCTCGAACCCGAGCTCGTCGGCCACCTTCGCCAACGACAGCGTCGCGGCCAGGGCATCTGCGGAGGACTGGTCCTTGCGGACCGGGACGAGGTCGAGAACGCTCAGCTTCACGTGAGGTCTCAACCCCGTCCGGGGCGTGGCTTATTCCGGTGGCAGCAGCGCGCGCAGGCCGTCGGCGACGGCCGAGCGCCACCAGGCGTAGTCGTGGCCACCGTTGTGCTCGGCGGAGGTGACGTCGATCCCGGCGGCACGGAGACGGTCGACGAGGTCGTGGTGGAGCTCGTCGAGGACCCACTCCTGGGTGCCGTGCGCCAGGTGCACACGGGTCTTCGCCTCCGCCGTGACCGCGTCCGCGAGGTCGTCGAGCCACAGCGAGGCCGACTGGCTGGCGACACCGTGGATGTGCTCCGGATAGGTCAGGCCGGCACGCAGCGCGGTGACGCCGCCGAGGCTCTGGCCCACGACGTACGTCTCCTCGGAGACCGCGCGACGCTCCCGCACCCACGGCAGCAGCTGGTTGACGATGTAGTCGGCGCCCTCGCCTCCGGCCAGCTCCTCCCACCGCTTGTCGCGGCCGCCGGAGGCGGGCAGGACGCAGCGTACGTGGCGGAGGTGGCCGTCGGCGATCAGGTTGTCGAGCGTGGTCGGCAGCGAGTGGTGGTCGGTCCAGATCTCACCGTCGAGGGCGACCACGAGCGGCAGGTCGACGTTGAGACCGGCGCCGGCGGGGTCGTAGAGCCAGACGTCGCGACCGTCGGGACCCACCTCCAGCGTCACCGTGCCGGCGACGACGTCGTCGCGCCGGAACAGCCACGGCTGCAGCGGAGCATCCGGCAGCGAGACCACGGACTGCTTGGTGCCCTGCCGGTTGTGGCACCAGTCGGGGTTGAGCGGGTCGAGGTAGCCGCGGTGCAGCACGGCACGCAGCTCGACCTGGCCCTCGCTCTCCCACGGGGCCGGCTCGCCGGAGTGCTTGCACAAGAAGGAGTACGACGCCCGCCAGTCGCCCTTCATCAGGAACGAGGCGTGCCACAGGTCGGTGCCGGCCTTCCGCTCGAGTATCGTCTCGGCGAGATGACGCTCGTCGGTCAGCCGGTTGGCGAAGAGGAGCACCTCTTCGGCTTCGTCATCGCGCCAGCAGAAGGTGACGATCACCTCGTCGTCCGCAGCGCCGGCGCCTGTCTCCTCGACAAGCGGGAGCGTGGTGGCGATCTGGTCCCAGAACATGTCGATGTCCTCAGGACTGAGGCGGTCGATGATCGCGCTTCGCGTCCGTGCTGATGGATTGGGTCGCACGGCCGTTGGTGGTCGCAACTGCGTACTCATCCGGTTCTTCCTCCCGAGCACGGGGCTCTCTCTGTCCCCGCGGGCTGACCAAGTTACTCACAGTCGGGGCCGCACGCGAGATGCCGAGGTCCCTTTCTCTGTCAACTGACAGGTGATGTCGCATATCCGCTAGTCAAAGGCTCGGATAAGCGTGAATCGTTCAGTTTCCTATCAAGTTCCTAGCATTTCCCGGTCCACATGTCGGCACAGATCGCCACCGCGCCGAGGAGCCCGGAGCCCTCCCACTGGGTGAGCCGGATCTCCCCGACCTGGTCCGCCGGGGCGTCGCCGCCGAGGACGTCGAGGCGCTGCGCGGCCGCCATGCTCCCGTGGCCGGCCTTGACCAACGCCTCCTTGCGCACCCACAACCGCGTGAACGCGTACGCAGCGTCCTCCTGCCCCTCGACCCAGGCCGCCTCGCGCGGCGAGAGTGCCCGGTCGGGTCCGCGCGAGACCTTCTCCACGTCGATGCCGCAGCGTCGGCCGGCTGCGACCGCGGCGACCTGGCCGCGGGTGTGGCTGAGGCTCACTCGGATCGCTGCCGCACCGGCTACCGACGGCTCTCCGTGCTCGAGGCTGCCGCAACGAGCGCAGCGCTGCTCGATCACGATCTCCTCGCGCGCGGTGCCCAGCAGCTCCGCGGCGCACTCACGGACGAGGACGTGCGCGGCGGCATACGCCTGCTTGTCGGCATCAGCGACCAGCCGCTCGTGACGCGCCCGCTCCGCGGCGGTGAGCAGCCCGAGATCGGCGTCGACCTCGGCCACTGCCGCGAAGCGCACGATCTCGGTCATGCCGTGGCTCAGTGACCGCCCCAGGGCACCCCGAGCTTGCCGAGCATCTCCTCGCCGCCGTCGAGCGCGGTGAGCACCCAGGCGCCGTCGGAGGTGAGCGCGAAGGTGTGCTCGAAGTGGGCCGCCCAGGAGCCGTCGTCGGTCACGACGGTCCAGTCGTCGTCCAGGGTGGTGACCTCGGGGCCACCGAGGGTGAGCATCGGCTCGACGGCGAGCGCGATGCCGCGCTGCAGCTTGGGGCCCTTGCCGGGCTTTCCGTAGTTGAACACCGACGGCTCCATGTGCATCTCGGTGCCGATGCCGTGGCCGCTGAAGTCCTCGAGGATGCCGTAGTCGCCCTGGGAGTCGACGTAAGTCTCGATGGCGTGTGAGATGTCGGTGACCCGTCCGCCCAGACGGGCGGCGGCGATGCCGCGCCACATGGACTCCTCGGTGACGCGCATCAGCTCGGAGACCTCCTCGGACACCGAACCCATGGCCACCGTGATCGCGGCGTCGCCGTGCCAGCCCTCGACGATGGCACCGCAGTCGATCGAGATGATGTCGCCGTCCTGGAGCACCCGGGAACCCGGGATGCCGTGGACCACGACCTCGTCGACCGAGGCGCAGATCGAGCCCGGGAAACCGTGGTAGCCCTTGAACGACGGGACGCCACCCCGGGACCGGATCGAGTCCTCGGCGATGGCGTCGAGCTCGAGAAGGGTGACTCCGGGCCGCGCGGCGGCCCGGAGCACCTCGAGCGTCTCGCCGACCACGAGGCCGGCCCTACGCATCTTCTCGATCTGCTCAGGGGTCTTGATCTGGACCTTGTTCAAGAAGCCCACTGCTCCCCCGTTGCGTACAAGATGTTCGTCTCAGGACTCAGGGACGATGTCGAGCTCATCGAAGATCCGCTTGGTGACGTCGTCGACGTCACCCATGCCGTCGATCTCGTGGACCAGGCCGCGGCCCTTGTAGACCTCGATCAGCGGCGCGGTCTCCTCGAGGTAGACCTCCTGGCGGCGACGGATGACGTCCTCGGTGTCGTCGGCGCGACCCTCGAGCTCGGCGCGCTGCAGCAGCCGCTGCACGATCTCGTCCTTGTCGACCGTCAGCACGACCACCGCGTCCAGCGCGTGGCCGGTGAACTTGATCATCCCGTCGAGCTCCTCGACCTGCGCGAGCGTGCGCGGGTAGCCGTCGAGCAGGAATCCGTGGGACGCGTCGGGCTCATCGATGCGGTTGCGGACCATCAGGTTCGTGACCGAGTCCGGGACGTACTCTCCCTTGTCCATGTAGGACGCTGCCTCGACACCCAGGGGCGTGCCCTGGGAGACGTTGGCGCGGAAGATGTCACCGGTCGAGATCGCCGGGATCTCGAAGTGCTCGGCGATGAACTTCGCCTGGGTGCCCTTACCGGCCCCCGGCGGGCCCATGATGATCAGTCTCATCGGAGGAACCCTTCATAGTTGCGCTGCTGGAGCTGGCTCTCGATCTGCTTCACCGTGTCGAGGGCGACGCCGACCATGATGAGGATCGAGGTGCCGCCGAACGGGAAGTTCTGGTTGGCACCGATGAGGGCCAGCGCGATCAGCGGGATGAGCGCAACCAGACCGAGGTAGAGCGAGCCCGGCAGTGTGATACGGGACAGAACGTAGGACAGGTAGTCCTCGGTCGGCTTCCCGGCCCGGATGCCCGGGATGAAGCCGCCGTACTTCTTCATGTTGTCGGCGACCTCCGGCGGGTTGAAGGTGATCGACACGTAGAAGTAGGTGAAGAAGATGATCAACGCGAAGTACGTCGCCATGTAGACCGGGTGGTCACCCCGGACGAAGTAGTTGTTGATCCAGTCGACCCACGCCGGCGGGTTCTGCGCGTTCTGGTTGAACTGAGCCGCCATCGCCGGCAGGTAGAGCAGCGACGAGGCGAAGATGACCGGGATGACGCCGGCCTGGTTCACCTTGAGCGGGATGTAGGTCGAGGATCCGCCGAACATCTTGCGACCGACCATGCGGCGCGCGTACTGGACCGGGATCCGGCGCTGGGCCTGCTCGATGAAGATGACCGCCGCCATGATCGCCAGACCGATGACGATCACGATCGCGAAGGTCCACCAGCCCTTGTCGTTCTTGACGGCCCACATGGTGGCCGGGAAGGTGGCGACGACCTGGGTGAAGATGAGGATCGACATACCGTTGCCGATACCGCGCTCGGTGATGAGCTCACCGAGCCACATGATGACCGCGGTGCCGGCGGTCATGGTGATGACCATGACCAGGAAGGTGGCGGTGCCGTCGTCGTGCAGCAGCGGCTGGGTGCAGCCCTGGAGCAGATCGCCGGAGCGGGCCAGCGCGACGATGCCGGTGGCCTGCAGGACCGCGAGGCCGAGGGTCAGGTAGCGGGTGTACTGGGTGATCTTCGTCTGCCCGGCCTGGCCCTCCTTCTTGAGGGCCTCGAGGCGAGGGATCACCACGACGAGAAGCTGCAGGATGATGCTCGCGGTGATGTACGGCATGATGCCGAGCGCGAAGATCGTCAACTGCAGCAGTGCGCCACCGGAGAAGAGATTGACCAGGTTGTAGAGGCCGGCGCTGTCACCGGTCTGAGCCGCGTCAAGACACTGCTGGACGTTCGCGACGTGAACGCCAGGAGCCGGGATCTGGGACCCAGCCCTGAAGATCACGACGATGAAGAGAACGAAGAGCAGCTTCTTGCGCAGGTCCGGGGTACGGAACGCTGATGCGAACGCGCCAAGCACGAATGGTTCCTCTTTCGACAATCAGGGGTCGCAGGGCCTGCGCCGATGCGAAAACCCGTGGCAGCCTAACAGCCCCCACGGCAGTTCTTGCACGTAGGGCTGAAACAGCGGGAGCGCGGGCGGGACCCCGAAGGGGCGACCCGGCCGCGCTCCCACGTGACAGGCTCTACGTTAGTAGAACTGTCAGAGAACCGTGACAGTTCCGCCAGCGGCCTCGATCTTCTCCTTGGCAGTGCCGGAGAAGGCGTTGGCGCTGATCTCGACCTTGACGGTCAGGTCACCCTGGCCCAGGACCTTGACCGGGTGGCCCTTGCGGACGGCACCCTTCTCGATCAGGGTCTCGGGGGTGACGACGCCACCCTCGGGGAAAAGCTCGTTGAGCTTGTCGAGGTTGACGACCTGGAACTCCACCTTGAAGGGGTTCTTGAAACCCTTCAGCTTGGGGAGTCGCATGTGCATCGGGGTCTGGCCACCCTCGAAGTAAGCGGGGACCTGGTAACGGGCCTTCGTGCCCTTGGTACCACGGCCGGCCGTCTTACCCTTGGACGCCTCACCACGACCCACGCGGGTCTTGGCCTTCTTGGCACCGGGAGCCGGCGCCAGGTTGTGCACCTTGAGTGCCATATCAGTCGACCTCCTCGACCGTCACCAGGTGACGGACGGTCTGGACCATGCCGCGGATCTCCGGGCGGTCCTCCTTGACGACCACGTCGCCGATCCGCTTGAGACCGAGCGTACGCAGGGTGTCTCGCTGGTTCTGCTTCAGACCGACGAGGCCCTTCTTCTGCTGGACCTTCAGCTGCGCCATCAGGCCGACACCTCCGCGGCGGGAGCCGCAACCTCGGCCTGCGCCTTGAGCAGCGCGTCCGGGGCAACGTCCTCGACGGGAAGACCACGGCGGGCGGCAACAGCCTCAGGCGTCTCGAGCATCCGAAGCGCCTCCACCGTCGCGTGGACGATGTTGATCTGGTTGGACGAACCGAGCGACTTGCTCAGTACGTCGTGGATGCCGGCGCACTCCAGGACGGCGCGCACCGGACCACCGGCGATGACACCGGTACCAGGGGCGGCCGGACGGAGAAGAACCACACCAGCGGCCTTCTCACCCTGCACCGGGTGCGGGATCGTGCCCTGGATGCGGGGAACGCGGAAGAAGTGCTTCTTCGCTTCCTCGACACCCTTGGCGATCGCCGCGGGAACTTCCTTCGCCTTACCGTAGCCGACGCCGACCAGACCTTCACCGTCACCGACGATCACAAGGGCGGTGAAGCTGAAGCGACGACCACCCTTCACGACCTTGGCAACTCGGTTGATCGCGACGACCTTCTCGATGTAGGCGGTCTTGTCGGCGCTCTGGTTGCGACGGTCGTCGCGACCTCGGCGCTCGCCACCACGCTGTCCGCGCTGGGCTCCGCTCATCAGACTTTCCTCTTCTCTCGTTCGATCGTTGCGATCAGAAGGTCAGACCGGCCTCGCGCGCGCCATCGGCGAGCGCGGCGACACGGCCGTGGTACTTGTTGCCGGCACGGTCGAAGACGACGGTCTCCACCCCAGCGGCCTTGGCACGCGACGCAACCAGCTCGCCGACCTGCTTGGCCTTGGCGGTCTTGTCACCGGAGGCCGACCGCAGGTCGCCCTCGATGGTCGAAGCCGAGGCAAGCGTCTTGCCGGCCAGGTCGTCGACGACCTGGGCGGTGATGTGCTTGGCCGACCGGGTCACGACGAGGCGCGGGCGCTCCGGCGTACCCTCGATCTTCTTGCGACCGCGGGCCTGACGACGCAGGCGCGAGCGGACACGGGAAGCGGTGTGCTTGTTGTTCGACAGCGAGATGGCCATCACTTACCAGCCTTTCCGACCTTGCGGCGGATGTTCTCGCCGGCGTAACGAACGCCCTTGCCCTTGTAGGGCTCCGGCTTGCGCAGCTTGCGAATGTTGGCCGCAACCTCACCGACGAGCTGCTTGTCGATGCCGACGACACCGAGCTTGGTCGGACCGTCGGTGGTGAAGGTGATGCCCTCGGGCGCGTCGAAGACGATCGAGTGGGAGTAACCCAGCTGGAACTCCAGCTTGGTCGGGCCCTTCGACAGCACGCGGTAACCCACGCCGACGATCTCGAGCTTCTTCTCGTAGCCCTCGGTGACACCCAGGACCATGTTGTTGATCAGCGTGCGGGACAGGCCGTGGAGGGCCTTGTTGTCCCGGCTGTCGTCGGGGCGCTTGACGTCGAGGACGCCGTCACCCTTCTCGACGGTGATCGGGTCGACCACGGTGTGCGACAGGGTGCCCTTGGGGCCCTTGACGCTCACGACCTGGCCGTCGATGGTGACGTCCACGCCGGCCGGAACCGGGACGGGGAGCTTGCCAATACGCGACATTTCTTCTCTCTCCCTTCCCTGATTACCAGACGTAGGCGAGGACTTCCCCACCTACGCCCTTCTTGTTCGCCTGGCGGTCGGTCAGCAGACCCTGGCTCGTCGAGATGATCGCGACGCCGAGGCCGCCGAGCACCTTCGGGAGACCGGTGTGCTTCGCGTAGACACGCAGACCGGGCTTGCTGATGCGGCGTACGCCGGCGATCGAGCGCTCACGGTTGCGGCCGTACTTGAGGGTGATCGACAGGGTCTTGCCGACCTGGCCCTCGGTGGGCTCCAGCACCTCGTACTTGGTGATGTAGCCCTCCTGCTGGAGGATCTCAGCGACGCCCTGCTTCAGCTTGCTGTACGGCATCGAAACCGCATCGTGGTACGCCTGGTTGGCGTTACGCAGACGAGTGAGCATGTCTGCGATCGGGTCAGTCATCGTCATTGGCCGAACGGCCCTTTCTCGTAGTGGTTTCCTCACGACACACAGTCATGAGGACCTTCAACGTCAGTGGTTGGAACGGTGATCGCTCACCAGGAGGACTTGGTGACGCCGGGCAGCTCGCCGCGGTGGGCCATCTCGCGCAGGCAGATACGGCACAGGCCGAACTTGCGGAACACAGCCTTCGGGCGGCCGCAGCGCTGGCAGCGGGTGTAACCGCGAACCGCAAACTTCGGCTTGCGGGCGGCCTTCACCTTGAGAGCGGTCTTCGCCATCTCAGTTCTCCTTGAACGGGAAGCCGAGCGCCTTGAGCAGCGCGCGACCCTGGTCGTCGTTGGTGGCAGTCGTCACGAGGGTGATGTCCATGCCCCGCGAGCGGTCGATCTTGTCCTGGTTGATCTCGTGGAACATGACCTGCTCGGTGAGACCGAAGGTGTAGTTGCCGTTGCCGTCGAACTGCTTGCCGTTGAGACCACGGAAGTCCCTGATCCGGGGCAGAGCGAGCGAGAGCAGCCGGTCGAGGAACTCCCACATGCGGTCGCCGCGCAGCGTGACGTGCGCACCGATCGGCATGCCCTCACGCAGCTTGAACTGCGCGATGGACTTCTTCGCCTTGTTGATCAGCGGCTTCTGGCCGGTGATCGCGGTCAGGTCGTTGACAGCGCCCTCGATCAGCTTGGAGTCGCGAGCAGCCTCGCCCACACCCATGTTGACGACGATCTTGGTCAGACCGGGGATCTGCATGACGTTCGGGATCTCGAACTCGGCCTGCAGGGCCGGGGCGATCTCCTCGCGGTACTTCGTCTTGAGGCGCGGGGCCACAGCGGTGTCGGTCATGATCAGATGTCCTTACCGGTCTTGCGCGAGATGCGAACGCTGCGCTCGGCGGCGTACGTCGACCCGTCGGGGCGACGCTTCTGGACCGTCTCACGGCGGTAGCCGACGCGAACCGGCTCGCCACCCTCGAGCAGCTGGACGTTGGAAACGTGGATCGGGGCCTCGGTGTTCACGATGCCGCCGGTGGTGCCGGCGCGACCGCCCTGGTCCTGGACCTTGGTGTGCTTCTTGACGAGGTTGATGCCCTCGACGATCACACGGTCCTCCTGGGTGAGGACAGCGATCACCTTGCCGGAGCCGCCCTTGTCCTTACCAGCGATCACCTTGACGGTGTCGCCCTTCTTGATGTGCGAGCGACCCATCACAGCACCTCCGGCGCGAGCGAGATGATCTTCATGAACTTCTTGTCGCGCAGCTCACGGCCGACCGGGCCGAAGATGCGGGTGCCTCGCGGCTCGCCGTCGTTCTTGAGAATGACGGCGGCGTTCTCGTCGAAGCGGATGTACGAGCCGTCAGCGCGGCGGCGCTCCTTGACGGTGCGCACGATGACGGCCTTGACGACGTCACCCTTCTTCACGTTGCCACCGGGGATAGCGTCCTTGACGGTGGCGACGATGGTGTCGCCGATGCCGGCGTAGCGACGACCGGAACCACCGAGCACACGAATGCAAAGGATCTCCTTCGCACCAGTGTTGTCGGCGACCTTGAGTCGCGACTCCTGCTGGATCATTACTTCTCCTTGTCGAGCTGGTTCTCTCCCCGCTCAAGGGCGGGTGAGCCTTGCCGAACGTAATGGGATTTGATGGGCACAGGCCCAGCGAACAATGGTCGCTGGACCTGCACCCTTTGGTCAATTTGGCGACGTTTGCCGCCAGCCGGATCCGTCGCTTATGCGACGAGGATCACTTGGCGCGCTCGACGACCTCGACGAGGCGCCACCGCTTGGTCGCGGACAGCGGCCGGGTCTCCATGACCAGGACGCGGTCGCCGATGCCGGCGGTGTTCTGCTCGTCGTGAGCCTTGAGCTTGCTGCTACGGCGCATGACCTTGCCGTAGAGCGGGTGCTTCACGCGGTCCTCGACCTCGACGACGATGGTCTTGTCCATCTTGTCGCTGACGACGAGGCCCTCGCGCACCTTGCGCGTGTTGCGCTCAGTGGTCTCAGTGGTGTCAGCCATCTCAGGCCTCCTCGGTGGTCTCGGTGCCCGGGGCCACGCGGATGCCGAGCTCGCGCTCACGCACCACGGTGTAGATCCGGGCGATGTCCTTCTTGACGGTGCGGAGCCGACCGTGGCTCTCCAGCTGGCCGGTGGCCGCCTGGAACCGGAGGTTGAACAGCTCCTCCTTCGCCTCGCGCAGCTTCGCCTCGAGGTCGACGTCGGTGAGCTCGTCCAGCTCGAACGCCTGCAGGGAGTTAGCCATCAGAACTCACCAGCCTCTCGCGTGATGAAACGGCACTTCATGGGCAGCTTGTGGATCGCGCGGCGCATGGCCTCGCGAGCGGTCTCCTCGTCGACACCGGAGAGCTCGAACATCACTCGGCCCGGCTTGACGTTGGCGACCCACCACTCGGGGGAACCCTTACCGGAACCCATGCGGGTCTCGGCCGGCTTCTTGGTCAGCGGGACGTCGGGGTAGATGTTGATCCACACCTTGCCGCCTCGCTTGATGTGACGAGTCATCGCGATACGCGCTGCCTCGATCTGGCGGTTGGTCACGTAGTGACCGTCGATCGCCTGGATGCCGTAGTCACCGAAGGCCAGCTTGGTGCCACCCTTGGCCACGCCGCGGCGGTTGGGGTGGTGCTGCTTGCGGTGCTTGACGCGACGGGGCATCAGCATGGGTCAGCCCTCCTGGGACGTGGTCTCGGCGGCGGGTGCCTCAGCGGCAGCCGGCGCCTCAGTCTTCGCCGCGCGGTCAGCGCGGTTCGGGCGGTCACCACGGGAGCCACGCGACGGACGGTCGCCGCGGCCACCGCGACGGTCGTTGCCACCGCGACCCGGGACGCCCGCACGGGCGGCCTGGGCGGCCTGACGCTCGGCGCGCGATCCGGAGACCTCGCCCTTGTAGATCCAGACCTTCACGCCGATGCGGCCGAAGGTCGTGCGGGCCTCGTAGAAGCCGTAGTCGATGTCGGCACGCAGCGTGTGCAGCGGAACGCGGCCCTCGCGGTAGAACTCGGTACGCGACATCTCGGCACCGTTCAGACGACCCGAGCACTGGATCCGGATGCCCTTGGCACCGGAGCGCATGGTGGTCTGCATGGCCTTGCGCATCGCGCGACGGAACTGCACGCGACCGCTGAGCTGCTCGGCGACACCCTGGGCGACCAGCTGAGCGTCGACCTCGGGGTTCTTGACCTCGAGGATGTTCAGCTGAACCTGCTTGCCGGTGAGCTTCTCCAGCTCGGTGCGGAGGCGGTCGGCCTCGGCGCCGCGGCGACCGATGACGATGCCGGGACGCGCGGTGTGGATGTCCACACGGACGCGGTCACGGGTGCGCTCGATCTCGACCTTGGCGATGCCGGCCCGCTCCATGCCCTTGCTGAGCAGCTTGCGGATCTTGACGTCCTCGCCGACGTACTCCTTGTACTGCTTGTCGGCGTACCAACGCGACTTGTGGTCGGTCGAGATGCCCAGGCGGAAGCCGTTCGGGTTGATCTTCTGACCCATTACTTCTTACCGCCCTTCTCGACGACGTCGGCCGGCTGCACGACCAGGGTGATGTGCGAGGTCCGCTTGTTGATGCGGGTCGCACGACCCTGGGCGCGGGGGCGCCAGCGCTTCATGGTCGGACCCTCGTCGACCATGGCGACCGAGACGACGAGGTCGTCACGGTCCAGACCCTCGGTCGACACCGCGTTGGCGATGGCGCTCTCGAGAACCTTGTAAACAGTCTCGGAGGCTGCCTGCGGCGCGAACTGCAGCAGGGACAGAGCCTCGTCGACGGGCAGACCGCGGACCAGGTCGACGACGCGGCGTGCCTTCAGCGGGGTGATCCGCACGAAGCGGGCACTCGCGAAGGCACCCGGCTGGTCGCCGAGCAGGGAGTCGCGGCGGGCGCTGATGCGCTGCCGTTCGGTGGTGGTCATCGACGGCGTCCCTTCCGGTCGTCCTTGATGTGACCCTTGAACGTGCGGGTCGGGGCGAACTCGCCCAGCTTGTGACCGACCATCGAGTCGGAGACGAAGACCGGGACGTGCTTGCGACCGTCGTGCACCGCGATGGTGTGACCGATCATCTCGGGCACGATCATCGAGCGGCGCGACCAGGTCTTGATCACGTTGTGGGTGCCCTTCTCGTTCTCGGCGTCCACCTTCTTCTGAAGGTGGTCGTCGATGAAGGGGCCCTTCTTCAGGCTGCGAGGCATTGCTTACTTCCTACCCTTCCCGCTCTTACGGCGGCGGATGATCTGCGAGTCAGAGGCCTTGCGCTTACGCGTACGGCCCTCGGGCTTACCCCAGGGGCTGACCGGGTGACGGCCACCAGAGGTCTTACCCTCACCACCACCGTGCGGGTGGTCGACCGGGTTCATGACGACACCGCGGACGGTCGGGCGAACGCCCTTCCACCGCATGCGGCCGGCCTTACCCCAGTTGATGTTGGACTGCTCGGCGTTGCCGACCTGGCCGACGGTGGCGCGGCAGCGCACGTCGACGAAGCGCATCTCACCCGAAGGCATACGGAGCGTGGCCTTGGAGCCCTCACGAGCGACCAGCTGGGCGCTCATACCGGCGGAGCGGGCGATCTTCGCGCCGCCACCAGGACGCAGCTCAACATTGTGGATGGTGGTACCAACCGGGATGTTGCGCAGCGGCAGGTTGTTGCCGGGCTTGATGTCGGCGGTCGGGCCGGACTCGACGACGGTGCCCTGGCTGACGCCGACGGGCGCGAGGATGTAGCGCTTCTCGCCGTCGAAGTAGTGCAGCAGGGCGATACGGGCGGTGCGGTTCGGGTCGTACTCGATGTGAGCGACCTTGGCCGGCACGCCGTCCTTGTCGTAGCGACGGAAGTCGATGATCCGGTACGCACGCTTGTGACCGCCACCGATGTGGCGGGTCGTGATGCGACCCTGGTTGTTGCGGCCACCCTTCTTGGGAAGGGGCTTGGTCAGCGACTTCTCCGGCGTGGTCCGAGTGATCTCGGCGAAGTCGGCCACCGACGAGCCACGACGGCCCGGGGTGGTCGGCTTGTACTTACGAATAGCCATGTTCAGTCAGTCCTTCTCACGCGCCGAAGATGTCGATGCGGTCGCCCTCGGCCAGGGAGACGATCGCGCGCTTGGTGTCGGGGCGCTTGCCCAGGCCGTAACGCGTACGACGAGCCTTGCCCTTGCGGTTGATCGTGTTGACCGAGGTCACCTTGACGTCGAACACCTTCTCGACCGCGATCTTGATCTCGGTCTTGTTCGCGTCAGGGCGAACGATGAAGGTGTACTTGTTCTGGTCGAGGAGGCCGTAGCTCTTCTCGGAGACCACCGGCGCGATCAGGATGTCGCGGGGGTCGTAGTGCAGCGTGCTCACTTGTCGGCCTCCTTCTTCTTGCCGGCCTCAACGAAACCAGCCGCGATAGCGTCCTCGGCGGACTTGAAGTAGAACTCCGCCTTGGTGGACTCGTACCAACGGCCGCCCGGGGCGTGGAACTTCTTGTCCTTGCCCTTGACGTTGCCCTTGATGTCGAAGCCCTCGGGAGCCGAGCCGTCCTCGAGCGGCGCGACAGCGCCCTCGGGGAGGTCGATCTCCTTGGCGGGCTCGACGGCAGCCTCCTTGATCGCGTCCTTCTCGACCTCACCGATGGTGACGGTCTCCTTGGCGGCGACGGCCGGCTTGCCCGAGATGAAGCCCTCGAAGGCCGGCTTGGAGAAGACAACGTCGTCGGAGACGAGGACGTCGTAGGTGTTGAGCTGGTCGGCCCAGAGCAGGTGCACCTCAGGGGCGTTGCGCAGGCTCAGCGCGGCGACGGACTCGGAGCGGTCCAGGACGACGAGGTAACGCTTGACGTCCGAGATCGCCTTGAGGGCGGTCAGCGCGGTCTTGGTCGAGGGCGCCTCGAAGGCGAACTCGGCCACGTGGATCTGGCCGGCACGAGCCCGGTCGGAGAGGGCACCGCGGAGGGCGGCGGCCTTCATCTTCTTGGGGGTGCGCTGGCTGTAGTCACGCGGCTGCGGGCCGTGGACGGTGCCACCGCCGGCGAACTGCGGCGCGCGGGTCGAACCCTGGCGGGCGCGACCGGTGCCCTTCTGCTTGTAGGGCTTGCGGCCACCGCCGCGGACCTCGCCGCGGGTCTTGGTGGCGTGCGTGCCCTGGCGCGCAGCGGCCTGCTGCGCGACGACGACCTGGTGGATCAGCGGGATGTTGAGCTCAACATCGAAGATCTCAGCCGGGAAGTCGACCTTGACAGTCTTGATAGCCATGATCAGGCCTCCAGCTTCTTAGCAGCCGAGCGGAGGACCACGAGGCCACCCTTGGGGCCAGGAATGGCGCCCTTGACCAGGATGAGGCCCTTCTCGGTGTCGACGGCGTGCACGGTCAGGTTCTGGGTGGTGACGGTGTCAGTACCCATGTGACCGGCCATGCGGACGCCCTTGAACACGCGACCCGGGGTGGCGCACGCGCCGATCGATCCCGGCTTGCGGTGGTTGCGGTGGGCACCGTGGGAGGCACCGACACCGGAGAAGCCGTGACGCTTCATGGTGCCCGCGAAACCCTTACCCTTCGAGGTGCCCGTCACGTCGATCTCCTCGCCGATGGCGAAGGTGTCGACGGGGAGCTCCTGGCCGGCGGAGTACGACGCGGCGTCGGCGGTGCGGATCTCGGCCAGGTGGCGGCGCGGCGTGGTGCCGGCCTTCTCGAACTGGCCGGCGCCCGGCTTGTTCACCTTGCGGCCGTCGATCTCGCCGTAGCCGATCTGCACGGCGTTGTAGCCGTCGGCCTCGGGGGTGCGGACCTGGGTCACGACGTTGGTGTTCGCCGCGATGACGGTCACGGGGACGACGACGTTGTTCTCGTCCCACAGCTGGGTCATGCCGAGCTTGGTGCCCAGGAGACCCTTCACGTTGCGTTCGATCGTCATGTCGTCAACCTCAGAGCTTGATCTCGATGTCGACACCAGCAGGCAGATCGAGCCGCATGAGGGAGTCAACAGTCTTCGGGGTCGGGTCGATGATGTCGATGAGGCGCTTGTGGGTGCGCATCTCGAAGTGCTCGCGCGAGTCCTTGTACTTGTGGGGCGAGCGGATGACGCAGTACACGTTCTTCTCGGTCGGCAGCGGCACCGGGCCGGCGACCTTGGCACCCGTACGGGTGACCGTGTCCACGATCTTTCGCGCCGAGGTGTCGATCACCTCGTGGTCATAGGCCTTGAGCCTGATGCGGATCTTCTGTCCCGCCATCTGTCTCTCTCGTCCTTCTTGGTCAGCGTGCCGCGTGCTACAGGCTTCCTCCGGCTGAGTCGGCCCGGTTGCTCACCTCTGGCTCCGACCCCCGCGGTCGGGCGTGTCGCTTATTTTTCACAAGCAGACGCCGGACTTCTCGACGGGACTTTCACCATCAGCTTCACTGGAACCACGCCTTCGGGATGGGCACACGACGACCACAGACCACATCCGACAGGCTGATCAGCCTGCTCAGGTGACGCGATTCAGTAGTCAAGGTGTGCACACCCCAGCGAACAGTTCACTGGAGCAACCAGAGAATCTTGTCACGCGTACGCAGGTGGCTCCAAATCAACGATGTCGTCTGGATCGCTCTGAGAGGATGCCCCCAACCGGGCGAGTTCGCCGGTCGTCGCGACGAGGAGCATCCAGATGTCAGGAGTGTGGCCACCCCCACCGGGTGAGCAACCTCAACAGGGCCCGACGAACCCGTCGACCCCGCCCCCGCCGGGCCAGCCGGTGCAGCCTCACCCGTTGCAGCCGCACCCGGCGCAACCGGCGTGGGCGCAGCCGCTGCCGCCGGCCCACAAGCCGGGAGCGATCCCGCTGCGGCCGCTCGGCCTCGGCGACATGCTCGACGGCGCCTTCCGGCTCGTACGCTTCAACCCCGGCGCCACCGTGGGCGCCTCCGTCCTGGTGGCGGCGGTCGCGATGGCCCTACCCCTGGGGGTGACCACGGCGTTGACCTTCACCGGGGACAGCCTGTCCGGCTTCGGCGCCGGCCTCGAAGACCCCGGCTATGTGCCCGGCACCTCCGAGATCATCGGGTTGCTGATCGCCTTCGGCTCCTTCTTCCTCGGCTCGGTCATGCAGTGGATCGGGGCGATCCTGGTCTCCGGGATGATCTCCCACGTCGCCCACGCCGCCGCGATCGGCCGCAAGCTCACCCTCGCTCAGGCCTGGACAGCGACCCACGGCAACCGCTGGCGGCTGATCGCGCTCGCGCTGCTGACCGGGTTGGCCTCGGTCGTAGCCACGACGGTCGCGGTGGTTCCCGTGGTCGTGCTCGCGGTCGTCATCGACAACCCGGTCCCGGCCGTCCTGGTGGGCATCTTGATGCTTCTGCTGCTCATCGTGGCGTCCATCTTCTTGGCAGTGCGGCTCTATCTGCTCGCGGTGCCGGCGCTGATGCTGGAGAACACTGGCGTCTTCGGTGCCTTCGGCCGGGCCTGGCGGCTCTCCGCGGGGCAGTTCTGGCGACTCTTCGGGATCGCGCTGCTGACCGCGATCATCGTCGGCTTCGCCGCCCAGGTCGTCGGCTTCCCGATCAGCATGGTCGCCGGCATCGTGGGCATCGCGCAGCCCGATCTCTACCTCTTCACGACCCTCGTCGGCAGCGCCCTCTCGACCGTGATCTCGGCGGCGATCGTGTCGCCGTTCAGCGGCGCGGTGACCAACCTGCAGTACCTCGACCAGCGCATCCGCAAGGAGTCCTACGAGGTCGAGCTGATGGAGCAGGCCGGGCTGCTGAGCAGATGATCCTCCTCCAACAGACGCCTCCTCTGACACCGACGCCCGAGGAGGGTCGCTCCTGGCTCCGGCGCGAGCTCGCCGACCCGGAGTACCACGACCTCGACCTCATCGAGCGGATCCTGCGCTGGATCGAGCGCACCCTGTCCGACGGCATCCCCTCCGCAGGCGACCTGCCCTGGGCCCAGACCGTCGCCGCGATGGTGGTCTTCGCGGCGCTCCTGGTCGGCATCGGCCTGCTGGTCTCGCGTGCCCGGCGCAGTCCTCGGGTCGCCCGCGACCGCAACGGGGACGTCCTCACCGACGAGTCGCTCTCCGCGGCCGCGCTCCGGGCGCGTGCCGAGGCTGCGTACGCCTCGGGGGATCATGGCGCGGCGGTGGTCGACGGGTTCCGGGCGCTGGCCAGGCGGCAGGTCGAGCGCGGCCGGCTGGCCGAGGATCCCGGGCTGACCGCCGCCGAGGTCGCGGCGAGCCTGGAGCGGGAGATGTCGCTCGAGGGCCGCGCCGGGCAGGCCGCGGAGCTGTTCAACGAGGTCCTCTACGGCGACCACCCCGCCACGCGTGAGCAGGCCGAGGGCGTACTCGCTCTCGAGCAGGAGCTGGCGGTGGCGCGATGACCACGCAGACCCCGACGAGCCCGGCGGACCCGACCGCCGGACGGCTGAGCTGGTTCCGGCGGAACCGGCCGATCCTGATCGTCGCGCTGGCCTTCATGATCGCGGTCGTGCTGGCGTACGTCGCGACGCCGAAGGGCGGCGAGGCCTTTGCCGCCTACGACCCCGAGAGCCCCGACCCCGACGGCACCCGGGCGCTGGTCCAGGTGCTCGAGGACCACGGGGTCGAGGTGGAGATCGTCCGCTCGTCGAAGAGTCTGGAGAGCACCGAGATCCGGCGGGACACGACCGTCTTCGTGACCGGCACCGACGCGCTCGGCGAGCAGACCGCCTCCCGGCTGCGTGAGCGCACCGACGACGCCGCCGATCTGATCCTTGCCGAGCCCGCCCCCTACGTGTCGGCGATGCTCGGCATCCCCTACGCGGTCAGCCAGACGTCCGACGCCGTCGAGGCGGGGTGCGACGACCCGCGCTGGGAGGGGCTCGGCATCCAGGCCGACGCGGTCACCGCGTACGACACCGGCTCCTGCTTCCCGCACGAGGCCGGCGCGGTGCTCGCGCCCACGGAGGGGCTCACGGTCTGGGGTGCGCCGCAGGTGCTGACCAACGACCAGATCCTGCGGGCGGACAACGCCGCGGTGGCGCTGCGGCTGCTGGGCCGAAGCGACCATCTGGTCTGGTACGTCCCGTCCTTCGACGACCTCGCCCCCGACGAGGCCCACTCCCCCAGCTCGTTGCTGCCGCGATGGATCAAGCCGGCCCTGTGGCTCCTGCTGGTCGCCTTCATCGCCTTCGCCATCGCCCGCGGTCGGCGGCTGGGTCCGCTGGCGGTCGAGCCGCTGCCGGTCCACGTCCGTGCCGGGGAGACGACGCGCAGCCTGGGCCGGCTCTACCGCCGTTCCGGCGACCGCACGCACGCCGCGGCGACGCTGCGGCAGGCTGCCCGCACCCGCCTCTCCCGGCGGCTGCGGCTGGGCCGCGACACCTCGGCCGAGGCCGTCGTACGCGCCGTCGCCCAGCACACCGGACGCCCCGATCTCGAGGTCTCCGCGCTGCTCACCGACGCTCCGACCGAGAACGACCAAGACCTGATCACGCTGGCCAACGCGCTGGCGGCCCTTGAGGAAGAGGTACGACACCCATGACCCAATCCGAGACCATCGCCAACGTGTCGCCCGACGGCGCACGCGAGCGACTCACCGCGGTCCGGGCCGAGGTCGCCAAGGCGGTCGTCGGGCAGGATGCCGCGGTCTCCGGGCTGCTGGTCGCGCTGGTCTGCGGCGGCCACGTGCTCATGGAGGGCGTACCCGGCACCGCCAAGACCCTGCTGGTGCGGTCGCTGTCGGCGGCACTCTCGGTGGAGACCCGCCGGGTGCAGTTCACCCCCGACCTGATGCCTGGCGACATCACCGGGTCGATGGTGGTGGAGTCGTCCCACGGCGAGCTCACCTTCCGGGAGGGGCCGGTCTTCACCAACCTGCTCCTGGCCGACGAGATCAACCGAACCCCGCCGAAGACGCAGTCGGCGCTGCTCGAGGCGATGGAGGAGGGCCAGGTCTCGGTCGACGGGGTCACCCGCGCACTGCCGCGCCCGTTCCTGGTGGCCGCGACCCAGAACCCGATCGAGTACGAGGGTGTCTACCCGCTCCCGGAGGCCCAGCTGGACCGGTTCCTGCTGAAGGTCGTCCTGCCGGTGCCCTCGCGCTCCGACGAGGTGCAGATCCTCAACCGGCACGCCTCCGGCTTCGACCCGCGCGACGTCGCCGGTGCCGGGGTCACCGCCGTCGCCTCCGGCGCCGACATCGAGGCCGCCCGGCAGCACGTCGGCTCCGTCCAGGTGTCTCCGGAGGTCACCGGCTACATCGTCGACATCGCCCGGGCGACCCGCGAGTCCCCGTCGCTCTCGGCCGGGGTGTCGCCGCGAGGCGCCACCGCCCTGCTCCGCTCCGCACGCGCCTGGGCCTGGCTCGCGGGCCGCGACTTCGTGTCCCCCGACGACGTGAAGTCCCTCGCGCACGCCACTCTCGCCCACCGCCTGGCCCTGCGCCCCGAGGCCGAGCTCGAGGGCGTCCAGGTCTCCCAGGTCCTCTCCTCCGCCATCGGCGCCGTCCCCGTCCCCCGATGACCACCCCCAGCCGAGACGACCGGAGCGAGGTCGAGCGGCGAGCTTGCTCGTCCGCTCGCGCCGAGCGAGGGAGTAACCGCGCGAAGCGCGGAGACGTCAGTTCGGTCGATCGAGACGTCAGTTCGGTCGATCGAGACGTCAGTTCGGTCGATCGAGACGTCAGTTCGGTCGATCGAGACGTCAGTTCTGGCGGCCGAGACGTCACCTGTCGCGCCCGCCCGAGGTCGTGCCGATGATCATCACCTGGCGCGTCCCGCTGCTCATGGTGGCCGGCATCGTCCCGGTCGTCCTGCGTCCATCCGGGAGCACTGCTGCACTCTGGATGCTGCTCGTAGTGGTGCTGGCGCTTCTCGACGTGCTCCTGGCCCCGAAGCCGGCGACCCTCGAGATCAGCCGGGTACCTCTGGGCGGGTTCCGGCTGGGCGAGTCGGCGACGTCGGAGCTTCTGGTTCGCTCCCCCACCCGGCGCTTCCGAGCGCTGGTCCGCGACGCCTGGCAACCCACCGCCGGTGCCACTCGGAACCGCCACCGGATCCGGCTGGACCGAGGCGACACCACCCGGCTGCGTACGCCGCTGCAACCGCGCCGCCGCGGAGACCTGCGTGCGTTGGGCGTGACCGTCCGTGCCTTCGGTCCGCTCGGTCTCGGCGCTCGGCAGCGCACCATCCCGCTGGAGGGTTCGGTGCGGGTGCTGCCCGCCTTCGAGTCGCGCAAACACCTGCCGTCGCGGCTTCAGCGCCTGCGCGAGCTCGACGGCCGGGCCGCGGTCCGGGTGCGCGGGCAGGGCACGGAGTTCGACTCGCTGCGGGAGTACGTCCGCGGTGACGACGTACGCTCCATCGACTGGCGCACCACCGCCCGCTCCCGCACCGTCGTGGTCCGCACCTGGCAGCCGGAGCGGGACCGTCGCGTCGTGCTGGTGCTCGACACCTCTCGCACCTCGGCCGGCCGGATCGAGGGCGCCGGCGGCGGTGTGCCGCGGCTCGACTCCGCGATGGATGCCGGGCTGCTGCTCGCCGCCATCGCCTCCCGCGCCGGCGACCGGATCGACTTCATCGCCGGCGACCTGCGCGTACGCTCCCGCGTCCGCCTCGCCGGCCAGCGCGACGTCACCCAGCGGCTGCAGGAGGCGATGGCCGACCTCGAGCCCGTCATCGCCGAGGCCGACTGGTCCAACCTCGCCGGCGCGGTCGCCGGCCTCGGCCGTCACCGCGCGCTCGTCGTCCTCCTGACTCCCCTCGACCCGCACGCGATCGAGGAGTCGCTCCTCCCCGTACTCCCGGTCCTGACCCAGCACCACCGCGTCGTCATCGCCTCCGTCCGCGACCCCGAGCTCGAGGCCACCTCCTCCTCACGCGACACCATCGAGGACGTCTACGCCGCAGCCGCCGCCGAGCAGACCCTCCGCCGCCGCGACCACACCGCCGCCATGCTCCGCACCCTGGGCGTCGACGTCGTCGACGCCGACGCCGAGTCCCTCCCGCCGGCCCTCGCCGACCACTACCTACAGCTCAAGGCCACCGGCCAGCTCTGATCAGCCGAGGGACCGAAGATCGAAACGCTCAGCGACGACAGTCTGCAGATCCGAGTCGGGAACGAGGTAGACGACTACGCTCTGACCTTCATCGGCAAGAGAAACCAGGTAGTCGCCCTCTTGCCAGAGTTCAGCGGAAAAAGCGTACGGCGCGGCCTGGACGAAGCTCTCCCAGAGGCGGTCGTCGTCCGAGTCGATAAGACTGGTCGTCGCATACTCCGAGTCGCCCTTCGTTCCCTCGGCTGCTAGCAGGATCGCTCGCGCATCGATGACCGCGGGTGGTGCGTCATCGACGGCCGGCAGGTCGGTCTGGAACCGAGGCCCATACGGGCGAAGCAGGTTCAGGATCGCCCGAACCTGCTCGCGCTGATCGTCGTCAGTCGCACCGTGCGGAAGCTCCACCGCGTACGCCCTGGGTCTGTTCGCCCTCGACCTCCGCCACCATGTCAACCAGATCCCTCATTCACCTCGGAGCTCGTCAGACCACCCGTTGAAGGACATCACCAAGTCGGGCACGGAGTCTTCATCGAGCGGGAACTGCCTGGCGTTGATCTGATTCACCAAGCGAGCCATCTGACCGAAAAACTCTGCGGTCGAACCCTAGGTCCCGCTCGGTCGCCAACTCAAGCAGTTTCGGCTTTCCGAACCGTCGAGCCAGGTTGAACACGTCGATGAAATCCCTCGGTGCGGCACGACCGAAGAGAGCCAGGGTCTTGCGTCCGGCGATCTCCTCGGCGAGCTCGGCCTGCGTGAGACCATGGGTCTTGCGCACACTGCGGATCAGCTCTCCGATCTCGCCCGGGGACATCGTTGCCATGTCTCCAGCGTCCGCTCAGATGTTCCCGACTGGGAACATTCACGCTTGGGTGGCGACGCGGTCCTCGAGCAGACGGTCGTCGATGTCTCCGGTCTCGCCCTGGGAGGCCGCGGCACGGCCGACGATGAAGACGTACGCGAAGAAGGCGAGCTCGGCGAGGACGCCGATGCCGACGCGGGCCCAGGTGGGCAGGGGCGAGGGGGTGACGAATGCTTCGATGATGCCGGAGATCAGGAGCACGACGATGAGGCCGAGGGCGATGCCGGCGGCGGTGCGGCCCTCGCGGGCCATCGACTGCCCACGGGTCAGCGAGCCGGGGTCGATCCAGGACCAGAAGATCCGCAGGCCGACGGCGCCGGCGACGAAGACGGCGGTCAGCTCGAGCAGTCCGTGGGGAAGGATCAGGCCCCAGAAGAGACCGCCGCGGTCGTTGCGGTGCATCAGGGTGCCGAGGATCGCCAGGTTGGAGATGTTCTGGAACATCGAGTAGATCACCGGCAGCCCGAGCACACCCAGGGCGATGCAGATGAACGAGACCCAGACGTTGTTGACCCAGACCTGGGTGGCGAACGACGAGGCCGCGTGCTCGCTGTAGTAGCCCTCGATGTCGTGCTCGACCAGCTGCTTGACCTGCTCCGGTCCGAGCAACGACTGCTCGACCTCCGGGTGGCGCAGCAGCCACCAGATCATGACCGCGGTGACCATCACGTTGGCCACCATCATCCCCAGCCACCACCAGCGCAGCCGGTAGAGCGCGGCCGGGAACCGGTGGGTGAAGAACCGCAGGAAGCCGGACCAGGTGCTCGTCCGGGTGCCGGTGGTGCGGTTGCGGGCCGCGGCCAGCAGCACCGAGAGATGCTGGACGACCGTGGGGTCGGGGGCGTTGCTGCGTACGACCGAGAGCTGGGTGCTCACCCGCTGATAGAGCTCGACCAGCTCGTCGGCCTGTGCGCCGCTCAGCCGGCGCTCGGCCAGCAGCTGCTCGAGCCTGGTCCGGTCGGCGGCGGTAGCGGCCAGATACGCATCGAGATCCACGCCCGCAGCGTACGCTGACGGCCATGACCTCCGCGCCGCAATCGCCCGAGCGACGCCCGCAGGAGCAACGCCCCCAAGAGCGGGAGCTGCTCACCGACGACGACCTGATCACCGGGGACGCGGTCGCTCTCGACCTGCCGGCTGCCGGGCTGGGGATGCGGCTCCTGTCGGGCCTCATCGACGTGGTCGTGGTGATGGCACTGCTGATCGTGACGCTGTTCGTCTTCATGACCGCCGCTCCCGCGACCGACGAGGCCCTGGCCTGGGCCGCCTACATCGCGGCCACCGCCTCGGTCCTGGTGGTCTTCCCCACGGTCCTCGAGACGCTCACCCGCGGCCGCTCGCTCGGCAAGTTCGCGCTCGGCCTGCGCGCGGTGCGTGACGACGGCGGGGCGATCAGCTTCCACCACGCGTTCGTACGCGCCCTGATCGGCGTCGTCGAGATCTACGCCACCAGCGGCGCCGTCGCCTTCCTCAGCGCGATGATCCACCCCCGCGGCAAGCGGCTCGGCGACATCGCGGCCGGGACGTACGTCATCCGCGTACGGGTGCCGCTCCGTCCGCCGGCACCGATCCTGATGCCCCCAGGGCTCGCCGCCTGGGCCTCCCGCGCGGATGTCGCCGCCATCCCCGTCGGCCTCAGCCTGGCGGTGCGACGGTTCCTCTCCGGCGAGGTCGGCACCTACACCGACCCGGTCCGCCGCCACGCTCTCGCCGAGCGTCTCGCCACCCACGTGCAGAGGTACGTCGCCCCTGGCCCGCCTCCGGGCACACCACCCGAGGCCTACCTGGCCGCCGTGCTCGCCACCCGACGCGATCGCGACGCGGCGAGGCTGGCCCGGGACGGTGAGCTCCGGACCCGCCTCACCGCGCGCTCCTGAATCAGGCCACCCTCAGCGGACCGGGGTCAGCTGGAGGTAGTCCAGGTTCCAGTTCTGGTAGGCGTCGGCGGGCAGCGAGATCCTCACGATGTGCTTGCCCGCGCTCAGCTCGGCGACCTCGCGGCTGGGCTGGAGGGCGTACTTGTTGTGGCTGGTCGTGTTCTCCACCGCCACCGGCCCGCTCTCCGCGTCGCCGTCGAAGGAGACCGTGTAGGCGCCGGCCGGGTCATAGGGCGAGGATGCCCGCAGGGCCAGCTCATAGCGTCCCGCCGTGCGCACGTCGACCTCGTACGTCAGCCACTCACCGCCACGCAGCCACCCGAGGCTGACCGCACCGTCGGTGTCCTGGATGTCGACGTCCTCACCGGGACGCAGCTGCAGGTTGCTGCGGTTGCCGGCGTCGTTGTCGTGGTAGCCGACGTCCTGACCCGGCCGGAAGTCCTCGGCCTCCACCCGGACGCCACCACGCGGGACCGGGTCCCCCACCCCCGTACGCAGCCAGCGCTCGAGCGCGACCGTGTCATCGGTCTGGAAGATCGTCGTGCGGTAGGACCTCACCAGCGTCTCCCAGCCACGCCGCGGGTCGATCAGGGACGCCTCGTCGGTCATCCGCTCGGGAAGGCCGTACCACATCGTGTTGTGCCAGACCCTCGCCTGTGCCGCGACCTTGTCCAGGAACCATGATCGGGCGACCGCGTCCGCCACGGAGTCGAAGTTGACCTCGTAGGCGACCGGCTGGTCCTCACCGAACTGGTCGACGGCGGCCATGTTCGCGTCGTTGACGATGTGCATGTAGACCGCACCCGGGTGGCTCTCGCGGAAGGCCCGCACCTCGGCGACGGGCGCATCGGACTTGTAGATGCCGTTGCGCACGGTGTCGGTCTCGACGAGCACCTGCCAGATCTCCTCGCGGAACGGCCAGCCCTTGTCGAGGTTGACCAGGCCGCGGTCCTTGATCACCGCCAGCGCCTCGGCCAGCGTCGGGACCTGTTCGTCGGTCAGCGCAGCCTGCGCCCCGCCGAGTCCCTTCTTCAGGCGCAGTCGCTTGATCTCGGCCAGGGTGAGCGAGTCCACCCGTCCGGAGCCGTTCGTGGTGCGGTCCACGGTGGTGTCGTGCATCAGCACCGGCACCCGATCCTTGGTCAGCTGGATGTCGAGCTCGACGATCTCGGCACCGTCGTCGAAGGCATGCACGATCGACGGCATCGAGTTCTCCGGCGCCTTGCGCCACTGGGCGCGGTGAGCGGCGGTGAGGATCTTGGCCTTCGGGCCGTGGTCGAGCAGGTCGCGGTAGGCGCGCTCGGCGGCCGTGGCGCCGCCGTGGCCGGGACCACCGACCCGGAACGCGTCGCCCTCGTCCGCGGCAAGGGCGACGGTCCGCGTGCTGGACGCGGTGAGCATCGTCCCGGCCGTGGCACCGACAGACAGCAGGGCGATGACAGCGGAGATACGGCATACGCCGCGAGTGGGGTTCATGAGGTGGAGGGTGGCAGTGGCCTCGGTCTCCCCGGCGTCAGTGGCTTTACCTGCGGGGAACGGGTCTGTGAAGCGTGTGGAGGACGCCCCGGGGTAGTCCGGGATCGAACTGCCCAAATACTGGCCAGTAATAGGCAGTTCGCTACCGGACTACCCCTTCGTCGCCGGCTTCAGCCGCTTGGCGCTCAGCCCGACCGCCTCCAGCTCCAGCTCGGCCAGCCTCGCGACCACGTCCGCGTCGCCGTCGCGCCAGGCCCTGACCGGGTCGTCGCTGATCCTGACCAGCTTGTGCAGCGGCTGGGTCGCCATCGCCCGCAGCGCCACCAGATCGGCCGCGGTGCCGGCCTCCAGGAACCGCTGGGTCGAGGTCGCGTTGCGGATGAACCGCCACCGCAGCGGCACGTAGACCATCAGCCACATCAGCACCGGGACGACAACGACCCCGACGGCCAGCCAGATCGCGATGGTGGAGACGGCCTCTACCTGCGCCTCCCCCGCCGCGCGGAGCTGGTCGGCGGCCTTCGCGGCCCCCTCGAACGGGACCGCGATGCCGTCCTTGACCAGCGGAAGGTCATCGACCTTTCCGGCCGCCTCGAGCAGCTTCGCGGAGAGGGAGGTGCCGGCGTCGTCCATCTTCTCGCCGGGAACGGCGAGCGCCGAGACCATCTCGTGGACGAACCTGCCGACGAGAACCCATCCGGCGATCCACGCCACCGTCAGCAGGTCGGCGAACAGCTGGAAGGCGAGACGCGGGGGCCTGTCGGCGTACAACTTCATGCCGCTGATCTTGGCGGTTCCGCGCCTACAGATCAGTCACGACACGGGTAGTTCGGATCAACGTCGGTAGAGCAGGTCGGTGATGACCCGATCCTTGGCCAGTCCCTTGCGCTCGAACTTCGTCACCGGGCGCTCGTCCCAACGCTCGACGACGCCACCACTCAGCAGTGGCTCGGCGTCGAGGACCTCGACCATCTGCTCGGCGTACTCGACCCAGTCGGTCGCCAGCCGCCAGGTCCCGCCGGGCGCGAGCCGCTCCGCGATCATCCGCGCGTTCGCGGGCGTCACCAGGCGCCGCTTGTGGTGGCGGGTCTTGTGCCAGGGGTCGGGGAAGAACGTCCAGATCTCGCTGACCGACCCCGGGGCGACGATGTTCTCGAGCGTCCAGAGCGCGTCGACGCTGCAGAACCGCACGTTCGTCGCGCCCGCGGCACCCACGCGGGCGAGGCTCTCCGCGACGCCGGGCCGCCACACCTCCAGCGCGAGGATGTCGGCCTCGGGACGGTTGGCCGCCAACACCGCGGTCGCCTCTCCCACGCCGCCGCCGATGTCCACGATCAGGGGCGCCTTGCGACCGAACCAGGTCTCCAACGAGAACCCTGGCTCGTCCACCGCCTCGTCCGGGATCACCCACTCAGCGGCGTACGCGTCCCAGGCCTTCTGCTGCTTGGCGTCCAGGCGGCTGCCTCGGCGGGTGTAGGTGAGGACCTCTCTTACTGTGCGGCCGTCATCTAGGAGCTTTTGGTGGGGTCTTGCGGGGCGGACTGGGTGGTTTGGGTCTGTCATCCTTCTTGCCTTGGTCTTGTGGCGCGCCGACGCGGCGCAATCCGGTCCTCGCTTCGCTCCGGTCCGTTTGCGCCGAGTCAGCGCTTTCCCAAGCAGCAAGGAGCATCTGATCCAACGCGAAAGGCCCCCTTCGCCTTGCGGCTCCGGGGACCTTCCACGTTGGATCAGACGATCACTTGGTGATCTTCGTGACGCGACCCGCGCCGACGGTGCGACCGCCCTCACGGATAGCGAACTTCAGACCCTCGTCCATCGCGATGGGCTGGATGAGCTCGACCGACATCTCGGTGTTGTCACCCGGCATGACCATCTCGGTGCCCTCGGGGAGGGTCACAACGCCGGTCACGTCCGTGGTCCGGAAGTAGAACTGCGGACGGTAGTTGTTGAAGAACGGGGTGTGACGGCCACCCTCCTCCTTCGAGAGGATGTAGACAGAGCCCTCGAAGTTGGTGTGGGGGGTCGTGGTGCCCGGCTTGATGACAACCATGCCGCGCTCGACGTCCTCGCGCTTGGTGCCACGGAGGAGCAGACCGACGTTCTCACCGGCCTGGCCCTCGTCGAGCAGCTTGCGGAACATCTCGACACCGGTGACGGTGGTCTTCTGCGAACCCTCGCGGATGCCGACGATCTCGACCTCCTCGCCGACCTTGACGATGCCGCGCTCGATACGACCGGTGATGACGGTGCCACGACCGGTGATCGTGAAGACGTCCTCGACGGGCATCAGGAACGGCTTCTCGGTCTCACGAGCCGGGGTCGGGATGTAGTCGTCGACGGCCTGCATGAGCTCGGCGACGGAGTCCATCCACTTCTCCTCGCCCTGCAGGGCGGGGTAGGCGGCAACGCGCACGACCGGGATGTCGTCACCCGGGAACTCGTACTCGCTGAGGAGCTCGCGCACCTCCATCTCGACGAGCTCGATGAGCTCCTCGTCGTCGACCATGTCGCACTTGTTGAGCGCGACGACGATCGAGGGCACGCCGACCTGGCGGGCCAGGAGCACGTGCTCCTTGGTCTGCGGCATCGGGCCGTCGGTGGCGGCGACCACGAGGATCGCGCCGTCCATCTGCGCGGCACCGGTGATCATGTTCTTGATGTAGTCCGCGTGACCCGGGCAGTCGACGTGAGCGTAGTGACGCGACTCGGTCTGGTACTCGATGTGCGCGATCGAGATCGTGATCCCGCGCTGGCGCTCCTCGGGGGCCTTGTCGATGTCCTCGAACGCGAACTCCGGGTTCAGGTCCGGGTACTTCGCGTGCAGCACCTTCGAGATCGCCGCGGTAAGGGTGGTCTTACCGTGGTCGATGTGACCGATGGTGCCGATGTTGACGTGCGGCTTCGTCCGCTCGAACTTCGCCTTAGCCACTGTGGGCTCCTCCTGGTGTGATTTTCTTACTGACTCGTACTGAAATGTGTTGCTGCCGAAGTCCCTCGACGGGCGACCCGAAGGTCACTCGCCACGGGCCTTCTTGATGATCTCGTCGGCGACGTTCGTGGGAACCTCGGCGTACGAGTCGAACTCCATCGAGTACGACGCCTGACCGCTGGTCTTGGACCGCAGGTCACCGACGTACCCGAACATCTCTGAGAGCGGGACGAGAGCCTGGACGACCATGTCGCCGTGGCGCTCCTCCTGCGAGGACACCTGGCCGCGGCGGGAGTTGATGTCGCCGATGACGGTGCCGAGGTAGGTGTCGGGGGTCGTCACCTCTACCGCGAACATCGGCTCCAGCAGAACGGCCTTCGCCATCCGCGCGGCCTCCTTGAAGGCCTGGTTTCCGGCGATCTTGAAGGCGAGCTCGGAGGAGTCGACGTCGTGGTAGGCGCCGTCCTCGAGCGAGACCTTCACATCGACCATGGGGAAGCCGGCGAGGATGCCGAACTCCATGGCGTCCTGAGCACCCTGGTCGACCGAAGGGATGTACTCCTTCGGCACGCGACCACCGGTGACGTTGTTGGCGAACTCGTAGCCCGCACCGAGGCCGGTCTCCTCGTCGATGTTGGGCTCGACGGAGATGACGACCTTCGCGAACTGACCCGAACCACCGGTCTGCTTCTTGTGGGTGTAGCTGTGGTTCTGGACCTTCTTGCGAAGCGTCTCGCGGTAGGCGACCTGCGGCTTGCCGACGGTGGCCTCGACCTTGAACTCGCGCTTCATCCGGTCGACGAAGACCTCCAGGTGGAGCTCGCCCATACCGGCGATGATCGTCTGGCCGGTCTGCTCGTCGGACTTGACCGTGAAGGTCGGGTCCTCCTCGGTGAGCCGCTGGATCGCGGTGCCGAGCTTCTGCTGGTCGCTCTTGGTCTTCGGCTCGATGGCGACCTCGATCACCGGGGCCGGGAAGCTCATCGACTCGAGCACGACCGGGTGGGTCGGGTCGCAGAGGGTGTGGCCCGTCTTCGAGTCCTTCAGACCCATGACCGCGACGATCTGGCCGGCGCCCACCGAGTTGATCTCCTCACGCTTGTTCGCGTGCATCTGGTAGATCTTGCCGATGCGCTCCTTGCGGCCGTTGATCGGGTTGACCACGGTCGCACCCGCCTCGACCTTGCCGGAGTAGACGCGCAGGTAGAACAGCTTGCCCAGGTGCGGGTCGGAGGCGATCTTGAAGACCAGGCCGGAGAACGGCTCGTCGTCGGAAGGCTTCCGGGAGACCTCGATCTCCTCGTCCTTGACGTCGTGGCCGATGATCGACTCGACGTCGAGCGGCGAGGGCAGGTAGTCGACGACCGCGTCGAGCAGGGGCTGGACGCCCTTGTTCTTGAACGCGGTGCCGGTGAGGATCGGGTTGAGCTTGTCGGCCAGGGTCGCGCGACGGATGGCGGCCTTCAGGGTGGGCACGTCGAAGACGTCGCCCTCCTCGAGGTAGACCTCCATGATGTCGTCGTCGGCCTCGGCGAGGGTCTCGACCAGCTTCTCGCGGTACTCCGCAGCCTTGTCGGCGAGGTCGGCCGGGATCTCCTCGATCACGTAGTCCTCGCCCATCTCGGTCTCGCCGCGCCAGACCTTGGCGTGCATCTCGACCAGGTCGACGACGCCGATGAAGTCGGACTCGGCACCGATCGGCAGCTGCAGCACCAGCGGGGTGGCGTGCAGCTTGTCGACGATGGAGTCGACGACCATGTAGAAGTCGGCACCGGTGCGGTCGAGCTTGTTGACGAAGCACATCCGTGGGACGGCGTACTTGTTCGCCTGACGCCACACGGTCTGCGACTGCGGCTCGACACCGGCGACACCGTCGAAGACGGCGACGGCGCCGTCGAGGACGCGCAGCGAGCGCTCGACCTCAACGGTGAAGTCGACGTGCCCGGGGGTGTCGATGATGTTGATCTGGTGGTCCTTCCACCAGCAGGTCGTCGCGGCGGACGTGATCGTGATGCCGCGCTCCTGCTCCTGCTCCATCCAGTCCATCGTGGCAGCGCCGTCGTGGACCTCACCGATCTTGTAGGAGATACCGGTGTAGAACAGGATGCGCTCGGTGGTGGTGGTCTTACCGGCATCGATGTGCGCCATGATGCCGATGTTGCGGACCACATTGAGGTCCGTGGTGATGTCGACGGCCACTGTCTTCAGCGTTCCTTAAAGAGATTGTCTTCGGTCTGGATGGGCGGGGTGCCCACATTGTGCGGCAGGCACCCCGCCGTACGTCACCAGCGGTAGTGCGCGAAGGCCTTGTTGGACTCGGCCATCTTGTGGGTGTCCTCACGCTTCTTCACAGCGGCACCGAGGCCGTTGCTCGCGTCGAGGATCTCGTTCATGAGGCGCTCGGCCATCGTCTTCTCACGACGGTCCTGGGCGTAACCGACGAGCCAGCGCAGCGCGAGCGTGGTGCCACGCGTGCCCTTGACCTCGATCGGAACCTGGTAGGTCGCGCCACCGACACGGCGGGACTTGACCTCGATGGCCGGCTTCACGTTGTCCATGGCGCGCTTGAGCGTGACCACGGGGTCGGTGCCGGTCTTCTCACGGCAACCCTCGAGCGCGGAGTAGACGATGCGCTGCGCAACCTGCTTCTTGCCGTCCTGGAGGACCTTGCTGACGAGCTGGGTTACGAGCTGCGAGCCGTAGACGGGGTCGACGACGAGCGCACGCTTGGGAGCGGGACCCTTACGAGGCATGTCACTTCTCCTTCTTCGCGCCGTAGCGCGAACGGGCCTGCTTGCGGTTCTTGACACCCTGGGTGTCGAGCGTGCCGCGGATGATCTTGTAACGCACACCGGGGAGGTCCTTCACACGACCGCCGCGGACGAGCACGATGGAGTGCTCCTGAAGGTTGTGACCCACACCCGGGATGTAAGCGGTGACCTCGACGCCGGAGGAGAGGCGCACACGGGCGACCTTCCGGAGGGCGGAGTTCGGCTTCTTCGGGGTGGTGGTGTAGACGCGCGTGCAGACGCCACGGCGCTGCGGCGATCCCTTGAGGGCAGGCGTCTTCGACTTCGTCGCCTTGTCCTCGCGGCCCTTACGGACCAGCTGGTTGATGGTGGGCACCTCGGTGGTTCCCCTTCTTTTCTGCTCTCACTACGCGGCGCTCTGCCGCGAAGGATCCAATGTTTGTGCGTCCAGGTGGTGCGATACCAACTGGTCCCGCCTCGCCCCCGAGGTCGGGCGTGTCGCCCTTACCTCAACAGCACGAAGACGGATCTTTCGAACCGAATTCCCACTTGAGGGCGCCGAACCCGGGTCCGAGACCCATTTCTCGAACTTGTTCCGAGCACGCGCGACGGCCTGGTTGTCCCAGACACGCTTCAGAGGCTACCCGGCGGCTTGAGAGGGGGTCAAAACGGCCCGGATACCACCTCTGAGTGCGGCGAGGAGCAGCACCCCCGCAAGCGTACCCAACAGCACCATGGCGCCACTGGCGTACAGGGTCGTGCGGGCACCGAAGTGCTCGCCGACGAAGCCGATGAGCGGGGCACCCAGCGGGGTGCCGCCCATCAGGACGGTCATGTAGATCGCCATCACCCGGCCGCGGAACTCCGGGGCCGCCTCGGTCTGCATGGTGGCGTTGCAGGCGTTGAGGGTCGTGATCGTGAAGAAGCCGAGCACCGGCGAGACCAGGGCGAAGAGGGCGTACGTCGGCATCATCCCGGACACGATGACGGTGAGGCCGAACCCGGTCGCCGCCAGCACGATCAGCTTGAGCGGGATCCGGGTGCGGCGGGCGCCGAGCAGGGCGCCGGAGAGCGAGCCGATGGCCAGGACAGTGCCGAGCAGTCCGTACTCGCTGGCGCCCTTGCCGAACTCCTCGGTCGCCATCAGTGCCGAGGTGATCGGGAAGTTCGCCCCGAAGGTACCGACGAAGAAGATGATCACGAGGACCATCAGCATCTTGGGCTGTGTGCGGATGTAGCCGATGCCCTCGCGCAGCATTCCGCTCCGCCGGGCGACGGGGTCGGGCGAGTGCAGCTCGGCGGTGTTCATCCGCTGCAGCTGGCCGATCACGGCGAGGTAGGAGACGGCGTTGACGAGGATCACCCAGCCGGTCGCCTCGGGGCCGCTCCCCAGCGAGCCGATGAGCAGCCCGGCCAGCGCCGGCCCGATCAGACGGGCGAGGTTGAACGAGGCCGAGTTCAGGCCGACGGCGTTGGTGAGGTCGTCGGGGTGGACCATCTCCGAGACGAACGACTGCCTGCCCGGACCGTCGAAGGCGGCACCGGTGCCGAAGAGGAACGCGATCACGTAGACCATCCACACCTCGGCGTGCCCGCTCACCGCCAGCACACCGAGAAGCAGCGACATCAGCGCCATCCAGCCCTGGGCGACCTGCAGCAGGCGGCGCTTCGGGAAGCGGTCGGCGATGACCCCGGCGTAGGGGCTGAGCAGAAGGATGGGCAGGAACTGCAGGCCGGTGGTGATACCGAGTGCCGCTCCCCCGCCACCAAGACTCAGGACCAACCAGTCCTGGGCGATGCGTTGCATCCAGGTGCCGACATTGGAGACGACACTGCCGGCTAGGTAGAGGCGGTAGTTGTGGCTGCGCAGGGAACGGAACGTGGGACTCAACTGGTGGCTATTCTCTCCATGATCGAAGCGGCTGTGCGGAGGGCGGCGAGCTCGTCCGCATCGAGGTCGACGAGCTGCTGGGCGAGCCAGGCATCCCGGCTGAGCCGGTCCTTGCGTACGGTCCGGCGGCCCTCGTCGGTGATCGAGACGAGCACCTGGCGGCGGTCGGTCTCGCCCTGGCGGCGGACGACGTAGCCGCCCTCCTCGAGGAAGTTGACCATCCTGGTCATGCTCGGCGGCTGCACGCGCTCGCGCGCGGCGAGGGCGCCGAGAGTCATCTCGTCGTTGGCGTACAGCGCCCCGAGCACCGCCATCGACCCCAGCGAGAGGTCGTTGTCGGGGTGGCGCTCGTTGGCCAGGCGGCGGCGCATCCGCATGACAGAGGTGCGCAGTACCGACGCGACCTCGGGGATGTCGGAGGCCGCGTCGGGCGCGGAAGCGGGATGTGCGGTAGGCATGTCGGTAAGCATAACTGCTTACCGGAGCTAACTATTCCGGAAAGAGACGGCGCCCTGGTGAGGGCGCCGTCACAGAGTCAGGACATCGCGGCGAGCATCAGGATGTCGTCGCGGCTGTAGGTGCGGCCGGGGTGAGCCTCCGCGAGGTGCTCCTGCACCTTCTCGACCAGCTCGTCGTCGGTCTCCGTACGGAAGTTGGTGCCACAGGGGCAGCGGAGCGAAGCCATCAGGGACCTCCAAAGTCGTCAGCGTTCCTCACCACCCTACCGGCTGGTGGCGACCCATAGGATGAGGTCCCATGAGCGACCAGTACCGCGACGACGACTATTCCGGCACCTACCCGGAGCAGCAGTACGACGGGTACGACGGCGACTACTACGCCGAGGCTCAGTCCGACGACGGGCATGGCTACCCCCAGGACTACGGCTACGACGAGCCGCCTGTCGAGGAGCCGGCCCTGGCCGTCCCGGAGCCGAAGATCGAGCTCGTCGACCAGGACGGCATCCGCGCCTTCGAGCTCGCCACCCTCGGCTGGCTGGTCGGGTTCGTGGCCCTGCTCCCCTTCTGGGGCCTGCTCAACGACCGCGGCTGGACCTGGTGGATCTGGACCTGCCTGGCCGCCTTCGGCATCGGTGCGATCGGCATCGAGCTGACCCGCCGCCGCAAGGCCCGCCGGCTACGCGCCGAGGGCCTCGCCTGAGGGGTGCTCGACTAGAGGGCCTCGAAGTCGACGCTGATCGTGTCGAAGACCGGGTCCGGCAACGGCTGCGGCTCGTGCTTCTTCGCCAGCCGCACCTCCGAGTGCGCACCGCACCCGTGGTTGAGGCTGACCACCTTGCCGTCGTCGTTGGCGTCGCCGTTGGCGCAGACACCGAAGCTCGTGGCCAGGTGACCGGTCAGCCGGACCAGGAAGCCGCAGCTGTGGCACTGGTCGGGGGCTGCCTGCGCGAGCGGCGCGTCGGGGCCGCCGTCACCGGCGTACCACCGCTCGGCGGCGGCGTCGAAGCCGGAGGTGGACAGGGTCCGGACACGGCCGAGGCCGAGGTCCTTGGCGACCTCACGCACCTGAGCCTTCTCGTCGGCGTCGAGCGGGTCGTCGCCGAAGGCGTACGTCGGGACCAGGCGCGCGTCGTCGTCATCGACCGGGAGCAGATCACCGGGCGAGAGGTCGCCCGGCTTGATCCGTTCGCGGTAGGGCACCCAGGCCGGCGCGACGATGGCGGCGTCACCGGGGACGAGGACGACCTCGTTGACGGTGAGCTCGGTCTTGTCGCCGAGGACGGGGACGTAGACGACCGTGACCGACCAGTGCCAGCCGACGTAGCCCTTGCGGCTGCAGGCGAACAGGTGGGTCACGACGCCCGGGCCAGCACCCTTCTCGACCACATGGCCGAGATGTTCTCCGACGTCACCGGCTGGCACGTCGGACAGGAGCGCGGCGCGGGCCTCGTCGACGGCAGCGACGGCCGTCGCATCGGCGTACGGGGTCGTGATCACGGACCACATCTTCACCCACATGCGCCTCAGGTGCCACTTCGGGGTCACCTTGCGCCACCACAACCTGAACTTCCGCACAACGCGTGATCCTCCCAGACGTACGCCTCTACTGCACAGTCACGGCACCCCTTGAAACGCCAACACCCGCCGGAGCGGGGCTGCGGCGGGTGTTGGGGACGCTTGGCTACTGAAGAGCGCGCGTGGAGACCATGGAGAGGACGTACTCGACGAGCGAGATCAGCGTCGCCTTGGTCGACTGGCGGTCGCGAGCGTCACAGGTGACGATCGGGATGTCCGGACGCAGAGCCAGGGCCTCGCGGATCTGCTCCGGCTTGTAGGCCTGGTTGGCGCCGAAGACGTTGTGGGCCACGACGAACGGTACGTTGCGGGACTCGAAGTAGTCGATCGCGCCGAAGGAGTCGGCGAGGCGACGGGTGTCGATGAGCACCACAGCGCCGATGGCGCCCTGGGTCAGGTCGTCCCACATGAACCAGAACCGGTTCTGACCGGGCGTGCCGAAGAGGTAGAGGATCAGGTCGGAGTCGAGGGAGACTCGACCGAAGTCCATCGCGACCGTGGTCGTCTTCTTGTTGGGCACGGCGGAGAGGTCGTCGACGCCGGCGGTCGCCTGCGTCATCACGGCCTCGGTCGTCAGGGGGACGATCTCCGAGACGGAGCCCACGAAGGTCGTCTTACCCACGCCGAACCCGCCGGCGATGACGATCTTCGCAGACATCGTCGCCTGCTTGGAGTCGGTGGTCACTGCATTACTCCTGTCAAAGCTTCCTCAGGCCGGACAGCACGCGCTCGAGGAGAGCGGTGTCCGGGGCGTCCGGGACCTTGCTGGCGTGCACCTGCACCACGCCGCGCTCCGCAAGGTCACCGATCAGGACTCGGGCGACACCCAGGGGCACCCGGATGAGAGCCGCAACCTCAGCGACGGAACGGCTCTCGCGGCAGAGCTCCGCGATCGTCCGCTCCTCCGGCGACCGGACGTAGCCGTCGATCACGTAGCGGTCGGTGATCACCAGGGCTTCCATCGGGAAGACGCGCTTGGGTTGCGTGCGGCCACGGGTCAGGGCATACGGCCTGACCAGCGGCGGCGGTTCGGATGCGTGGTTGCTCACGATCTCGGTCCTAAGGTCGGGCGCGGTCAGGCGCCAGTTCTGGTATCGGGGGTGAGGGCGGTGGCAACACGCGAGATCAACAGCTGCATCTGGTAGCCAACCTGTCCCAGATCGCAGTCGGGGGCGGCGAGGGCAGCAAGGCTGGAACCCTCACCAACCGCCATGAGGACCAGATAGCCACCGTCCATCTCGATGACCATCTGCTGGACATTACCCGCCGCGAAGCACCGAGCTGCTCCCTGGGTAAGACTGGTGAGACCGGAGGCGATCGCCGAGAGCTGGTCGGCCCGGTCCGGGGGGGAAGTCGACGGAGCTGGCCATCGGCATGCCATCAGCCGACACCAGGATCGCGTGAGCGATGTCAGGGGTGCGCTGGGTCAGGCTGTCGACAAGCCAGTCCAGTCCTGCGGGGGCCGTTGTCACTGCTGCTCCTCACCTTCGGGGTTGCTATCCGCATCAGCGGGGTTGTTGCGGGCGCGGCTGACGCCCTTCTGGAAGCTGGACATGCCACGGGTGCGGCGCGCGTCCATGTTACGCGGACCTGATGACGGTGGTGTGACCGCAGGTGCCGCGCCTGGGATCAGGTTCTGACCCGGGACACGGACGGGGAGGCCACCCTGGGTGATCGTCGCCGGCTCCTGCTCCTGCAGGTGCTCCAGCTCCTGGGCACGGCGCCAGCCCTCGTCGCCCGGCGAGGACCAGCTCATCGGCGTGGTCGGCTCGTCTTCCTGAGCGACCGCCGGCTCGTCGACCGGGTCGCTCGCGGGGGCGGCCGCCGGACGGGGCTCGTCGAAGCTGGGTCCCGGGCCGGCCTTGGCGGCAGGGGCGATCGGGTCGCTGAGCGGGTCGCCCTTGGACTCCATCGCCCGGCGCGCACCGAGCGGGCGACGACGGGTGAACCACTCCGACTGCAGGTCGTCGAAGATCGAGCTGCCCTCGTCGTCGAGGATCGGCACCTCGGTGGTCGAGTCGAGCGGGTTCGGCGAGTTGGTCGGCTCCGGAGCCATCGGGCCCATCGGGCTCGGCGCGATCGCGTCACCGGCAGGACCGAACGGGTCGTCGTCGGGACCGAAGCCCGGCGGCGGCGTACGCGGCACGGTGCGCTCGTTGGGGCGCTCGAAGGTGCGGAACGCGCCGGTGTCGGTGCCGAACGGGCTGCCGCCCTGGATACCCGGGTCGCGACGCGGCAGCTCGCCGGTCTCGGTGCTCGGGTCGAAACGACCGTCGGGGAAGCGCGCGGCCAGGTCCTCGGCCTTGCGAACCGGCAGCATGTTGGAGAGGAAGTTCTGCTGCTGGCCGCTGGGGCTCTGCTGCGGGGCCGGCGGCTGGTTGGCGCCGAACGGGTCGCCGCCGAACGGGTCTCCCCCGTACTGCGGCTGGCCACCGCTGAACTGCTGCGGCTGCGCCGGGAAGCTGCCCGTACGCGCGCCCGGACCCTCGAAGCCCGGATCGCCCGGCATCGGCGGGACACCGCCGAACGAGGGCTGCTGGCCCGTCTGCGGCCCGCTCTGACCGAAGCCGTTGTGCTGGCCGGAGAGACCGTTGGCAGGCTGCTGCGAGAAGGCCGACGCACCGCCACCGGAGAGGTTGGGGTGGTTGGACGCACCAGGCGTACGGCTCGGCAGGGCCGGGGGCGCTGCGGCGGAGGCCGCGGGCGCCTCGGGCGCCGGAAGAGCACCGACCGGCACGTCGTAGGGGTTGGCACCGGCGTACGGCTGGGCGTCGTAGGCGGGCATCCCGTACTGCATCTCGTAAGGGAGCTCGCCGGTGGTCGGGTAGGCGCCGGTCTGCTGGCCGTAGCCGCCCTGCTGGAAGGCGTAGGCGTCGAAGCCCTGCTGCTGGCCGGACGGAGCCTCCGCGTGAGCGCCGACGATCGTGGTGACCGGCATCTCGACACGCGCGACCACACCGCGGGGGCGGTTGGGAACGAGCTCGATGTAGAGACCGTGACGCGCCGCCAGGCGCGCGACCACGACCAGACCCATCATCCGGGCGACGTCGGCGTCGAGGCCGGTCGCACGGCGCAGCTTCATGTTGGCCGCGTCGAGCTCCTCCGGCGTCATGCCGATACCGAGGTCCTCGATCTCGACCAGCAGCGGCGCGGCGGGGCCGGCGCGGAAGGTGCGGATCGTGACCGCGGTGTCGGGCGGGGAGAAGTTGGTGGCGTTCTCGATCAGCTCCGCGAGCAGGTGCACGAGGTCACCCGCGATCGCGCCCTCGAACTCGGCGTTCTCGTCGGAGTCGATGTCGACCCGGGCGAACTGCTCGATCTCGGAGGCGGCGGCACGGAGCACGTCGAGGACCGGGACCGGACCACGAGCCGCGTGGCCGATCTCGCCGCCGGCGAGGACCAGGAGGGACTCGTCGTTGCGGCGCATTCGGGTGGCGAGGTGGTCGAGGCGGAACAGGTTCGCGAGGTCGTCGGGGTCCTGCTCGTTGGCCTCGAGCTGGTCGATGAGCTGGAGCTGACGCTCGACGAGGCTCTGCGAACGACGGGAGAGGTTCATGAACATCTTGTCGACGTTCGTTCGCAGCTCGGCCTGCTCGCCCGCCAGCCGGATCGCCTCGACGTGGACCGCGTCGAACGCGTCCGCGACGTCACCGATCTCGTCTCGACGCGCGATGTCCAGAGGCTCCACATGGGTATCCACCGGGCCTTCGGCCTGGTTCATGTACGCGACTCGCTCGGGCAGGTCGTGGTTGGCCAGGTTGTAGGCCAGACGACGCAGCTGGCTCAGCGGCGACAGGATCGAACGGGCCGCGACCAGGCCGACGGCGAGGGCGAAGATCAGAACACCGAGAACGAGGAGACCGATGACGATGGCCTCGCGGGTCGCGTCGCTCTTGATCTGCTCGACGTCGTCGCTGATCTCCTGAGCGGTCTGGACGATCATCTTCTGCAGACCACGGATGAACTCCGTGCTGGCCTGGGTGTACTGGTCCGGGGTCATCTTGACCCGGTCCATGCTGCCGCTGGAGATCACCTGGTTGACGACCTTGTGGGCGGGCGCCCCGACCGAACCCTGGTCGGTGGTGCCGTTGGTCAGCTCGTCGAGCTGCCCGCGGATCTCGTCGGACGTCTTCGCGTAGTAGTCCGCGGTGGACAGACGCCACTTCGCCTCGGCGCGGGCGAGCTCGGCGAACTCCTCGTCGCTGAGGACGTCCGGGTTGGTCGCCCCCTGCGACTCCTTGATCGCCTTCGTGCTCAGCGCCTTCATCATGATCATGCGCTCGACACCCATGGCTTCGGACGCCGGACGCACGTTGCTGATCGCGGAGATCTTGGAGAAGACCTCGTCGTTCTCGAGGGTCGGCATCTGCGCCGAGATGCCGAAGAGGTTGTTCATCACGGTCGTGTAGGCCAGCTGGGCCTCGACCTGGGTGTCCTTCTCCTGGATCTGCGAACGCAGGTCGTCGATGCCGTTCAGCGCCTGCTGGATCTCGACGATGCTGTTCTCGAGGTCCTTGTCGTCGCCGGCGTCGATCTCCTTCGCCTTGGCGCTCCAAGCCTCGATCGACTCGTCGGTCTTCTGCTGGAGCGGCCGCATGACGACCTCGGGAACGCCCGCGAGCGCACCGTCACGCTCGAACAGGATGTTGATCGCGAGTTGGTAGGTGTCAGGCAGTGCCTGGGCGACAGTCTCGGCCTGGCGTGCTTCCGCCTGGGCTGAGAGGGCGCTCGAAATGCTCAACCCGCCGAACACCATCGCCGCGATGGTCGGGATGAGCAGCACGAAGATGAGGCGCGCTCGAATTCCCTGCCAGGGCTTACGTTCCGGACGGTGGGTTGTGCTTGCGTATGGCTCGGCCATTACTCCCTCTCGTGGCCATGTCACATCATTCCCGAGAGGTGTGCACCCTCTGTGGCGCACACCCCAGTCCCCCGCCGCGAAGTCTGCTGGCACCCGGGCGTACCTGTCTGCAGTCTTTGGCGACGTAAACTTACGTCATAACTGGTCTCGATTACCAATGGTGTACGAAATCATTTGCAAATCTATGGAGGGGTAGGCGGAGTATAGGCCCCACCTGCCCGAGGGACGAGACGGCGACCCGTCCGTGGATGCCGTCGATGCCGGAGCGGGGAATACCTCACGCGTCCCTGGGCGCTGAGGACTAGGCTCTCCCGCGTCGGCCGTCACAGTCGCCGGGCGACGTACGTTTGAAGCGCTGATGCGCGAGGAAGGGGCAAGCTGCCGTGCCTACTGGCAAGGTCAAGTGGTTCGACGCCACCAAGGGCTTCGGGTTTCTGTCGCAGGACGACGGTCCGGACGTGTACGTCCACGCCGACGCGCTCCCCGAGGGCGCTGCCAAGACCTTGAAGGCCGGCACCCGGGTGGAGTTCGGCATCGCCCAGGGGCGCCGCGGTGAGCAGGCACTGTCGGTGACCGTGCTCGAGCGCTCCCCGTCCGTCTCCGGACGCCAGCGGGCCGCCAAGCGCCGCAAGCCCGAGGAGATGGAGCTGATCGTCGAGAACGTCATCAAGCTCCTCGACGACATCCGCGACGGCTACGCCCAGGGCCGCCCGCCCACGCGCGAGCTGGCCAAGAAGGTCTCCCCCGCGCTGCGCCAGATCGCCGACGAGTTCGAGCTCTAGATCCAGCTCAGGTCGGGGATCAGGGTCTGCACGCCTACCACCAGGCCGGCGACGTTCACCGCCAGCAGGACCAGGATCCAGAGCACCGACGGGATGCCGGTCAGACCGGCGAGCTGATCGGGATCGGAGCCGCGGCGACCTCGTTCGCCGCGGCCGAGGAGCTCCAGGAGCGGCCTCGGTGAGGCGAGCAGGAGCAGCCAGGTGACCAGCGTGGCGACGATCGTCTGAATGCGGCCGTCGGCGTACCAGCTGATCGCACCCAGCGCTGCGCCGAGCACCAGCACGACGACGAGGCCGTAGCCGTTGCGTACCCACACCAGCAGCACGAGCATCGCCGCCACCAGGAGCCACAGCAGTCCCAGGGCATGACCCGCGGCGAGCATGGTCGCGCTGAACAGGCCGAGGAGCGCCGGGGCGAGGTAGCCGGCGGCGAGCATCGCCACCATCCCCGGACCGGACGGCTTGCCGCGCGAGAGGGTCACGCCCGAGGTGTCGGAGTGGAGCTTGATCCCGGCCAGGCGCCTTCCCACCAGGACCGCCACGACCGCGTGCCCGGCCTCGTGGACGACGGTGACGCCGAGGCGTACGGTGCGCCAGGTGCCACGCCACACGACCAGCACCAGGGCGACGAGCCCGGCGCCGATCAGCCAGGGTGCCTCGGGAACGGTCTGGGTCGCGGTGATCGTGTCCCAGAACTCCCTCACGCCGTTGCCTCCGTAGCGCAAGCGCCAGAGTACGAAGGCAACGACGTGTTGTACTCGTGGTTCACTCGCTGACGCTCGCTCACTTCGCCGCCTTCTGGTTCATCGATCCGGAGCGGAAGCCCCGTGGGTCGATCTCCGCGGCGGGGAATCCTGCTTCTGTCACGGTCCTGAGCACCTCGTCGGCGTGATGGGGGTCGAGAGGCAGGAGGGTAGCGGACAGCTCCACCGTCGCCTTCTCCCCGTAGTCACGCACGCGCAGGTCCACCCTGGCAGCGTCGTGGCCGCGGGCGGCCAGGACGCGGCGTACGCCCTGCTCTGCTCTCTCGACGCGCGCGAGGCGCCTCGGGGTGACCTCGAGGCCGTAGGCGATCCGGCTGGAGAGGCAGGCGGCGGCCGGCTTGTCCCAGGTCGGCAGCCCCCAGCGGCGCGAGGCCTCGCGGATCTGCGCCTTGGTCAGCCCGGCGTCCTTGAGCGGCGTGATCGCGCCGCGCTCGGCGGCCGCGCGGATACCGGGCCGCAGACCGTTGAGTCCCTCGATCCCGTCGTCGGCGTTGGTGCCGGTGGCCACGTGGGCCAGGCCCTGCTCACGGGCCAGCGGCACGAGGGTGTCGAGCAGCTCCGCCTTGCAGAAGAAGCACCGGTCGGTGCCGTTGGCCCGGTAGCCCTCGCGCTCCATCTCGTGGGTCTGCGGGGTGATGAGACGTACGCCGAGGCTTCTGGCGAACTCGGCGGCCGGGTCCCTCTCCGCGATCGGGAGACTGTGCGAATAGCCGGTCGCAGCGGCGACGTCGTCGCTGCCCAGAGCTCTCGTCGCGGCCGCCAGGAGGAAGGCGCTGTCGGCGCCTCCGGAGAAGGCGACCAGCACGCTTCCCCGCGTCTTGAGATCCGCTTCGAGAGCGTTGAGCCGTTGGTCGAGGTCGGACACGCTCCGACCCTATCGGCGGGCTCCACGCGTGTTCGTGGATCGGCGCCGGTGAATTCTGGATAGCGTCCGGGCCCGACCCGTCCTCTGGATAGGGTCTCACCATGGGGGCAGAGCGGGAGGCGTCGGCAGGGTCAGGCCGACGGGAGCGGGGAGTTCTGGGATCGCTCGCCGAGATCGCGATCATCGCGGTGACGGCGATCCTGCTCGCCGTCCTCATCAAGACGTTCCTCGCCCAGGCGTTCTACATCCCCTCGGAGTCGATGGAGCCCGGTCTGGAGGTCAACGACCGCGTGCTGGTGGAGAAGCCGTCCTACTGGATGGGCGGTACGCCCGAGCGCGGCGACGTCGTCGTCTTCACCGATCCCGGCGGCTGGCTCTCCGCCAACCAGATCGCGCCTGCGCCGACCGGCCTCAGGGCCGTGCTCGCCAAGATCGGGCTCTACCCGACCGGCGACCACCTGGTGAAGCGGGTCATCGGAGTCGCGGGCGACACCGTGGAGTGCTGCGAGTCGGGTCGCGTCGTCGTCAACGGCACGCCCGTGGACGCGTCCTCCTTCATCGCTCCCACCGACACCTGTGACGGTCCGATGGCACAGGACAACGGCACGTACGTCCAGGGCGGCTGCCGGGGCTGGAAGGCCGTCGTCCCCGAGGGCCGGCTCTTCGTGATGGGTGACAACCGCGCCAACTCCGCCGACTCGTCCTTCCATCTGTGCAGCCCCGAACGTCAGAAGTCGGGCGACGAGGCCTGCTCGAACGCGTTCGTACCCGTCTCCGACGTCGTCGGCCGCGTCGCCGTCGTCTTCTGGCCCACCGACCGATTCGGCCTCGAGCGCCGCCCGGAGACCTTCGACTCCGTCGACTGAGTACGTCCGGCCGAGTCGGTCGTTGTGGCGGCCGAGAATGCAGTTGTGGGGGGGGGGGCGGGGGGGGGGGGGGCCCCCCCCCCCCCCACCACCCCCCCCCCCCCCCCCCACGGCGGGGGGGGGGGGGCGGCCCCCCCCACCCCACACCGGGGCGCGCGGCCCCAAAAGAGT